>NZ_JBMDJJ010000008.1:0-170021 GCF_057809135.1 Chryseobacterium sp. FG46
ATTCACTTATCTATGATGAAGATGTCAATCCGCTTCGCTTGTGAATTTGTTGTAGTGTAGGATTAATAATTGACTTTGCGAAGCAAAAATTGACTATTGACCATTCACTTATCTATGATGAAGATGTCAATCCGCTTCGCTTGTGAATTTGTTGTAGGGTAGGATTAATAATTGACTTTGCAAAACAAAAATTGACTATTGACCATTCACTTATCTATGATGAAGATGTCAATCCGCTTTGCTTGTGAATTTGTTGTAGGGTAAGATTAATAATTGACTTTGCGAAGCAAAAAATTGACTATTCACCATTCACTTTAACAATGCCCAATAGCCAATTTAAAAACTACAGCTGTATTTTTTATTCTCCCGTAAATGTCTGGTACAGCAGGTACAGGTTTAAAACAATAATAATAATGGAAATAATCCATACACAGATTTTCAGGAACGGCTTATTGACAAAATCACCCATTTTGGCTTTATCATTGGTAAACATTACCAGCGGAACAACAGCAAAACTCAGCTGCATGGATAGAATTACCTGGCTTAAAACCAATAATTCAGTGGTTCCCTGTTCGCCATAAAGAATAGCGACAATAAGTGCCGGAATTACAGCAATAAGTCTGGTAATTAATCTTCTCAGCCATGGTTTTAATCTGATGTTCAGGAATCCTTCCATTACGATCTGCCCGGCAAGAGTTCCTGTCAGCGTAGAGTTTTGTCCGGATGCCAATAAAGCAATAGCAAACGCAATACTTGCCATGGAAGCCCCTAAAATAGGTGTCAGCATTTTATAAGCATCATGAATGTCTGCAACATGTTCGTTTCCAGTTGTATGGAATGTAGCAGCAGCCAGAATAAGTATTGCAGCATTGATGAAGAATGCCAGCATTAATGAAACAGTGCTGTCTATGGTGGCAAATTTTATGGCTTCTTTTTTTCCTTGGGTATCACGGGTATAATCTCTGGTCTGTACTATACTGCTGTGCAGATATAGGTTGTGCGGCATCACCGTAGCTCCTAGAATCCCGATCGCAATATAAAGCATGGCAGGATTCTGAATAATTTCCTTTTGAGGAACCAAACCTCCCAGAATTTCATTGAAGGCAGGCTTTGAAATGACAATTTCATACACGAAACAAGCCAGAATGATAAATATAAGTCCACCTACAATACTCTCAATCCATCGGAAACCTTTAGCCTGAAGTAAAAGGATAATCAGAACATCTACTGTGGTTATGACAATGCCCCACGTCAAAGGGATATGGAATAATAGATTGAGTGCAATGGCTGATCCGATGACTTCAGCGAGGTCACAGGCGGCAATCGCGATTTCACAGAATACCCACAGAATAAAATTTGTAGTAGGGTTAAAGTGGTCTCTGCATGCCTGTGCAAGATCTCTTTCTGCAACCACTCCAAGTTTCACAGATAAGTGTTGTAAAACCATTGCAAAAATATTGGAAATAAGGATAACTGAAAGGAGTGTATACCCGAATTGAGCTCCTCCGGCGATATCTGTGGCCCAGTTTCCCGGATCCATATAGCCTACAGCAATCATTAATCCTGGTCCTGCAAAGGCAAGATATTTCCTCCAGAAATTTGCATTTTTAGGTACTTTGATTGATGAATAAACCTCTGATAAGGAATGGTTTGTTTTATCTTTTCGCCAGGCACTTTTTATATTGAAACTCATAAATGTTAGAAATGACTAACAAATTTAATTAAATAAATGTAAACAGAAAAATCCTGACATGAAAAAATCCCGGAAATTGCTTCCCGGGATCTAATTTTTATTGAGTCTAAAAATTATTTCGCAAATCTGATAGACATTTTTCTGTCAGCAGCTCTTTCAGCATCAGAAGCTTTTGCATCTACTTTAGCAAATTGACTTCCGTAACCGTCTGCAGCAATTACCTGTGCGCCAACGCCAGCTTTAGCTAAAGCAGCTTTGATAAATTCAGCTCTTGCTTTTGATAATTTTACGTTAGAAGCTTCGTTTCCTGTTTTATCAGTGTAACCTCCAACTTTGATTTTTGCTTCAGGGAAAGCTTTAAGGATAGCCACTAAGTTATCCAATTGTCCTTGTGAACCTGCTTCAAGCTCAGTAGAACTTCCCATTTTGAAATTTACGTGATCGAAATCGTACCATTTATCTTTCAATGCAGAATCATCAGCAGCATTTTTGTAACCACCAGATTTCAGGAAGGTAATCATCTGATCTTCCATTCCTCCTTTGTAACCTTTTAACATTACCCCATTAAGCTCAATGTCTTCATCTGTTTTAGCTGTTGCAGGAGCAGGGGTTGCTGTTGCTGTTGTAGCAGCTGTATCTGCAGTTGAACCCATTGCTGCTGAGTCAGATGTAGTGGTAGTGGTTGTAGTAGTCTGCTTTTTCTCGCACTGTTTCCATAAGAAATAAGCAGCAGCAATCAATAATAAAAGCGGAAGCAACCATTTCCAGATTGAACCTCCGCCTTGATTATTATTGTTATTATTTTCAAATCTTTCTCTTACTTCTCTGGCTCCTTCTGAAACATTTTCTCTTGCAGTAGCAACACCTTCAGCGATGTTATCTTTAGCAGTAGAAGTTACTGAAGAAACTGTTTCTTTTGCCTGACCAAACCAATTTTCAGCTCCTAATCCAAAGGAAGCCAAAGAAAGACCTGCCGGCAATAAAGAAGAAATAATGCCTTTCTGATCATTCAGTAAGCTGGAAATACCTGAAGCACCCAAATTATTGTCTGCGGCATATTTTCCAACAGTACCTACTGTAGCCCCAGTTACCAGGTTTAACAAAGAACCAGCAGACGTATTGCTGACTCCTGAAAAACTGGCAATGGAATTGACTAATGCACTTACTTTATCCCCAAAAATGGAAGATAACAAGTTTGAAATAATAGGATTGCTAGACGAGCCGCCTAATAAATTTCCTAAAATTCCACTTGAAGAGGCTTGTGTAATAGCATCCACAACGCCAGGCTTATCTGCGTTATTGGCTAATCCACCTACTACAGCAGGTAATAATCCGCCAATTGCTTTAGAAATACCGGATTCACTTTCTCCAAACTGCGATGCAGCCTGTGAAACCAAAGCGGGACCTAATTGTCCTTTAATTAAATCAATGACATTTAAAGACATAATAAATAAATTTTTTTGATTAATGTTGATATAAATTTAAACAAAAATCCGTCCAAATGTCATTTTTTTTTGAATATTTCTTTAAAAATTAACGATTTTTTTCTAAATCATTAAAATGTTTAATAAGCTTTTGCAAATAATACACGTCTTTTAGAAGGTTTTCCTGAGATCAATGAAATTCCTTCTTCTATGTCATCATCTAAAGGAATACATCTGATGGTTGCCTTTGTTTCATCCTTGATTTGCTCCTCTTCTTCAGCAGTACCATCCCAGTGAGCATAGATGAATCCCCCTTTCTCTTCCAGAACTTTTTTGAATTCTTCATAAGTATCTACTTTCGTGATATTATTTTTTCTGAATTCAAATGCTTTGTTATAAATATCCTGCTGAATCGTTTTCAATAGATCTTCGATATAAGAATCAAGTCCTTCAATAGAACGAACTTCTTTAGTCAGGTTGTCTCTTCTTGCAATTTCTACAGATTTATTTTCAAGGTCTCTTGGTCCCATTGCGATTCTTACAGGAACTCCTTTCAATTCATATTCTGCAAATTTCCATCCTGGTTTGTTCTGAGTATCATTGTCAAACTTCACAGAAATTCCTTTTGCTCTCAGTTTAGCCTGAATATCTAAAGCCACTTCACTGATTTGTTCCAGCTGTTCTTCTCCTTTAAAGATAGGAACAATCACCACCTGAATTGGGGCAAGGGTAGGAGGCAATACCAATCCGAAATCATCAGAGTGCGTCATAATCAAAGCACCCATCAGACGGGTAGAAGTTCCCCATGATGTAGCCCACGCATGTTCTATTTTCCCTTCTTTGTTGGTGAATTTTACATCAAATGCTTTTGCGAAATTCTGGCCTAAGAAGTGAGATGTTCCGGCCTGTAAAGCTTTTCCGTCCTGCATTAATGCTTCAATACAATAAGTTTCATCAGCTCCTGCAAATCTTTCAGAAGGAGTTTTCAATCCTTGAATTACCGGCATTGCCATAAAGTTTTCTGCAAAATCTGCATATACTTTATTCATTTTTTCAGCTTCTTCAACAGCTTCATCTTTTGTAGCGTGAGCAGTGTGCCCTTCCTGCCATAAGAATTCTGCTGTTCTCAGGAAAAGGCGTGTTCTCATTTCCCAACGAACTACATTCGCCCATTGGTTGATTAGTATCGGTAAGTCTCTGTAAGACTGAATCCAGTTTTTATAGGTATTCCAGATAATTGCTTCTGAAGTAGGGCGAACAATAAGTTCTTCTTCAAGTTTTGCATCCGGATCAACAATCAGTTTGGATGGATTGTCCGGATCGGTTTTTAACCTGTAGTGGGTAACAACAGCACATTCTTTTGCAAAACCTTCTGCATTTTTTTCCTCAGCCTCAAACAAGCTTTTGGGCACAAAAAGCGGGAAGTATGCGTTAACGTGACCTGTTTCTTTGAACTTTTTATCCATTTCATCACGCATTTTTTCCCAGATTGCATAGCCATACGGTTTGATCACCATACATCCACGCACACCTGAGTTTTCAGCTAAATCAGCTTTTACAACCAGCTCATTATACCATTTGCTGTAATCTTCGCTTCTTGAGGTTAATTTTGCCATTATTTTTTTAAATTTTTTTAACTTTTGTACATTATTGTTATCTAAAAATAAAAATCTATTTTTGATAGATTTTTTTACCAGTATTTTGGTACATTTTTGGTACAGATTGCAAATATAATTTAAATTAAAAATTTTTACGTTATCATGAAAAGAAATATACATAAAAATTTGCTTGGTCTGCTAAGATCCAAAGGGATATTGGCCATATCGGGCGGATTATTACTTGTGTCTTGTGGTGCTCAGATGGGAGGGTATAGCGAGACAGACGGGGTGTATTACGACCCCAATAAGGATACGCTACCTGAAGGAGTTATCATTAATGATAGCGGAAACAGAGTAGGAGAATATTATGACTATCAGGATTCCAATGTAATTCAGAATGCACAAACGAATTCCAAAGAGCAGCAAAACAGATATAACGACTGGAGTGGTACCAATACAAACTGGAACTCCAATGCTACAGACTCAGATTGGGGACTTTATGCAGGTTCTCAGACGAACTACTATGATAACTCATGGGGATGGGGATCTCCTTGGGGATGGTATGGTGGTTACAGCCCGTATTGGGGCTGGGGTATGAACCGTGGCTGGGGCTGGGGTGCAAGCATGTCCTGGGGTTGGGGCGGATCATTCGGATGGGGCTGGGGAGGCTCTTACGGATGGGGAAGTCCATACTGGGGATATGGTTATGGAGGATATTATGATCCATTCTGGGGCGGATACTACGGAAACCCATATTGGGGATATGGAGGAGGTTACTGGGGTGGTGGCTACTACAACAGACCTGTTTACAGAAGAAGTGGTATCAGCGGAGGCGGATTCCAGAATACAGGCGTAGCCAACGCAGTTTACAGGACTAATACTGCTAACTCAGGTTTCAGAAATAATAATGGAGGCTTTAGAAACACTAATAATAATGGTGGTTTCAGAAACAGTAACGGCGGATTCAGAGATAGCAATTCAGGAGGCTTCAGAAACGGTAATTCAGGAGGTTTCAGAAATACACAATCTAACGGTGGATTCCGTAATTCTACGCCACAAACAAGACCCAATTATAATTATCAGCAGCCACAGCCAAGATATAACAACAATAACGGAGGCTTCAGATCTAATGACTCAGGAGGTTTCAGATCCAGTGGTGGTTTCAACTCCGGTGGAGGCGGCTTCAGAGGTGGTTCTTCAGGCGGCGGCGGAATGAGATCCGGTGGTGGCGGAAGAGGAGGCTTCAGATAATTTTTCAAATTAATAAACTATTAAAAAATAATGTTAAAAAAATCTTTAGTATTAATGAGTATTTCTGCTGCATTTTATGCACAGGCTCAGGATGTTTCTGTAATAAGAAATACGGTAGAGGTTTATTCAAGTACTCCTATGGTGGGATCAGCTAAGTTTAATGCGATGGCTGGAGCTAATGGTGCGCTGGGTGGTGATGCAAACGCTTTGCTTACGAACCCTGCAGGTTTGGGAGTCGCTATTTCAGGAGAGGTTTCAGGAACTTTATCTATTTTAGGAAATAAAAACACAAGTTCTTTAGCGGGATCTATAATAGATTACAGCAAAACCAAAGGTGACCTTGGGAATGCAGGAGGAGTAATTGCTTTTCCTTTGATGACAGAAACCGGATGGAAGTTTATCAATATTGGTATTAATTTTTCTAACCAGACGCTGGATAATGTAATTCAGTCTCCGGGCAACAATAATATTGTATATGCTTTTGATAAGGATGATATTACCAAAGATGCTTCATTAGCAGGACATATGTATGAAAGATATGGTAACTTGTCAAAGATGAGCTTTGGGGTTGGAGCGAACTATAATCATAATTTATATTTAGGAGCAGGTTTCAATTTTTTCAATGCTTCATTGGATCAATATGATACTTTACTGTACAGAAATCTTGCCAATGGCTCTACAGAAGCATTTAGTAAGCAAGATACTCCATATTCAGAAAGATCATCAGGTTTTTCAGCTTCATTAGGGGTAATCGGAAAATTAAGTCCTAATTTCAGAGTGGGAGCTTCTCTTGAAACGCCTACATTCTGGACGATAGACAGAAATTATTACTTCTATAACGATCCTGTTTATGGAGATGATATGGGTGCTGAAAACAGAAAGTTCACTTCACCGCTTAAAGCAACAGTGAGTGCTGCCTTTGTAGCAAGTAAAAACTTCTCATTGAATGTTGATTATACCCTTGGACTAACAAAACCTGATTATAAGGTATATGGAGGTGCGGAAAGAACATTAAATGACTTCTTTAAGGAAAACTATAAAAATCTTTCAGAAGTGAGGGTGGGAGCTGAGTACAGAGTGCAGCAGTTCAGACTGAGAGGAGGTTACTCTTACCAGTCAAGTCCTTTTGATGCCCTTACAATCAGTAGATTTAATGATGCAGGTACTGTGGGAGATCAATCATACAGTAATATGATGCTAAGTGACAGAAATACACTTTCTTTCGGTATTGGATATGATTTCAAATCATTCTATATCGATGCATCTTATCAGAATATTTCATCTAAGTACACCAATCCTTTCATGAGAGGATATATGGATGGTAATTCTGATTCATCTTATTATTCTGCTAAAAATATCTTCGCAAGTGAAGCATATGCGGCTAGTGAGGTTAAAAACAACAGAAATAATTTTTTCCTTACTTTAGGATGGAAATTCTAATCTGAAGCTTTAAAAAATATCAAAATATACAAAGAGGCTGTCCAAACTTTCAGGACAGCCTCTTTTTTTGCTGATTTGTCTTGTGTCTCTATTAATCAGGATTCTGCACCAGATTCGGCTGGATCTGGATCTGCTGTTCAGGAATATATTCTACCACTCTGTTATGGGTATAAGGTACCGTATAAAAGGCATTATTTCCACTTAAATGGGTGCCGGGATATTGTCTGTCCAGATCCAGTTTATTTCTGAAGACATCATATCTTCTATGTCCTTCAAAAGCCATTTCCAGCCTTCTTTCCTGCAGAACAATATCAAGTGCGGTCTTTCCTGCAGGAACAGAATTATATACAGGTATTCCGGCTCTTGTTCTGATGGTATTTACATCTGCAAGTGCTGAAGCTATATTTCCTTTTTTCGCATAGGCTTCGGCTCTGTTCAGATATATTTCGGCCAGTCTTATAATAACCGGAGACCACAATTGCGGAACACCTTCCTGTAATGAACATTTTAAAACATAAAATTTAGGATAGCCGTTTCTTTTATCCATGTCATTATCCAGATTTACATAAGTTTTTCCACCGGCTGCGTTAACGAAATAATAGTTTGTTTTATTGGGTGCTGCCTCAGATTGTACCAGGTAATTGATATTATTCATCGTGAAATAAGTATCTCCGTTCTGCTGGAAAGTATTTTGGAATTGATAGCTGTAGGTGGTGGCACCGGATGAGTTGGTTCCTTTTTGTACCCAGTATGCTACAGGAACTGCCGGACTGCTGTATTTTGGAGAAATAAACTTCAGCCTTGCATCCTCAGGATTCTGATTGATAAGATCCAGATAAGTAGAAGAAGCGTACATTTCACCCCAGCCTACATTCTGTATGGTGGCATACATAGAGCCTATAGTGTACCAGCCATTGCTGTAGTCTCCATCTTTATTATATTTAAATGCAAAAATGGTTTCTTTATTGGTTTCTGGTGTTTTGGTAGCATAAGAGGGCAGTTCAGCTTTAGACAGAAGTGCGTATCTCCCGGAATTGATAACTTTATCTGCATATTCTATCGCTTTATCATTATTTTCCATGTAAAGATAGACTCTGGAAAGTAAAGCCTGTGCTGTTTCTTTTGATGCATAGATATTGGCTTTATTAACTGTCATGAGTTTCTCAGCCTTCAGAAGGTCACTTATTACCTGATTGTATATTTCTCCTACAGTGGCTCTGGCAGGCAAATCGTTGACATCGTCAGATGTTTTTAAGGGTACTCCCGGGTTGCCTGTCCCCTGATTGTATGGTCTTCCAAATACATTGACCATAGAAAAGTATACATAGGCTCTCAGGAAATAATTTTCGCCTATCAGCTGATCTGTTTCTGTGTCTTTTCCTTCTGCAAACTTTGATATAGTTCTGTTACACCCAATAATGGCTTTGTATCCGGAATTCCAGATGGTATTGGTACGCCCGTTATTTTTAATACTTTTATAGTTGTAATAATAAAAGAATGAATCGCTGGTGGTTCCGCTGATATCAATGTTATCACCTCCATATTCACTGATTCTGTAAAGGTTGTTGTAAAAGCCACCGCCGTCGGCATCTCCTTTAAGCAATGCGTAATTTCCTAATGTTATGGTCTTCAGTCCTGTTGCATCCGCCAGGATAACATCAGATTCTTTTGAATCATATGGTGAGCGGTCTATATTACATGCCGTCAATGATACTATGAGAAGGGGAATAAGTATTTTTTTCATAATTATTTTTTAAAAAGAAAAGTTTAAGCCTAAGGAAAATCTTCTTGGGATAGGATATATGGCTCCAGCGTTGCCGGAATAGCTTTTTTGATCATCTGCATTACCAACTTCCGGATCCACTCCTGAGAATTTGGTGATGGTAAACAAATTCTCACCCATGATATAAATATTCGCTGATTTTATTTTCATCTTTTCTGTTAGGGATGCCGGTAGATTATATCCTATTCTGAGGGATCTTAATTTGATGAAGCTGGCATCTTCCAGATAACGTGACGAAGGCTTATTGGTTAATGAATTATTGTTATATACAGCAGCCGGATGGGTTGCGATATCTCCCGGTTTTTCCCATCTTGTCCATCCATTCTGTAACACCATCTGGTTGTAATCAGGATAGGCACCATCTGAATCAAACAATTCCCTGTACGAGTTATATACTTGTCCACCTTGAGAGAAATAAAGATTCGCAGCAAGATAGAAATTTTTAACATTCAGATTGGTGCTTACAGAGCCATAATAATCCGGTGTGGCAGCTCCTACTACCTGTATGGTAGCCAGGTTGTATTTTGAAGTTGCACTTCTGCTTCCGTCCGGATTAATTACTTCCCATTGTCCTTCACCATTGTCCGGATTTACCCCCAGCCATTTTCTCATATAGAAAGAGGACACATCATATCCGGGTATTGCTACTTGGTGGTTTTCCAATATCTGTGTACTGTTGTTTCGGGTTGAAAGCACGTGGTTTTTATAAGTGCTGATGTTGAATCCCAAATCCCAGCTGACATCTTTTGAGCGGATAATGGAATAATTTACATTGAACTCCCAGCCTTGGTTTTTAACGTCACCTATATTCAGATACTGTTTGTCAACACCTGTCAGTGACGGTAGAGGAACAAGCACCAGTAAGTCTTTCGTTTTGTTACTAAAATAATCAATATTTAAAGTCAGCCTGTTGTTAAACGCTCTGATATCCGTCCCGATATTATTCTGATAGATAGATTCCCAGGTTAGTTCAGAGTTACCCAGCTGGTACCATGTAGCTCCTATCTGTCCGTTATATTTCTCTGTAAGTCTATATAGGTCCTGCCATCCGTAATCCGGATATGGGGTGTTTCCTACAAGTCCCCTGCTTGCTCGTAATTTCCACTCGTTAACAGGTTTTATTTTGAAAAAATTTTCTTTATGAATATTCCATCCCGCACTATATGCATAGAATAAGCCGTTTCTTTTGCTGGCACCAAATGCAGAAGATGATTCGCTTCTTAAAGATCCCTGGATAAAATATTTTTTGTTATATACATACTCGGCGTTAAACAGGAAAGCGTTATAGGCTCGGTCAAGCTTTCTTCCCTTGGGTTTTTCTCCTGTGGTGGCTCCGGTATTAAAAATTTCTGTATCGGGTACTACACCGTAAACACCTGCTTTTGATTCCTTATAGAATCTGTCGGTATATTCATAGGCAGCTAATGCATTGATGTTATGACTTCCAAAATCTTTATCAAATCTCAGCATCTGGTTGAAAAATTTGCTGATATCTTTTTGGTAGTTTTCTGTTAGTTCCCCTTTATTACTTGTTCCGTTGATCGATCTGGGATCGGTATAGTACATGTCATCATAGTTTTTGTAGGTGACATTGTTCGTAGTGATGAATTTGAGATAATCGGTAAATCTGATTTCGGCATCCAGATTTCCTATGAGATCCAGCCGGTTGCTTTTACCATAGTTCCATTGAAGGTCATAAAGGTAACTGCTTTTATCCCTTCCATACCAATCTGTGTAATCCTCATCAACCCGGATAAGATTTCCATTGGCATCTCTGGGATTATCCCATGGCATATTAAGGTACATTTGATAAAGGGAAGCCTGAGTGTCTTTTCCTGTGGTATAGGATAAGCTGACTTTGGGTTTCAGTATCAGCCACGGTTTTATGGTCTGTTCATGATTGATTCTGAACGAGAGCCTGTTATATTCGTCTCCTTTAACTGTTCCGGTTTCATTATAATAATTTCCTGAAATATAGGTTTTGGAATGATCTGACCCACCTTTGAAATCAATAGTATAACTTTGTACCGCTCCTGTTTGTGTGCCATCTTTCAGCCAGTTGTAGCCATCGTTTCTAAGTGTTTCAGGGATTTTCGGGGCATCTTTTAATGAGGTGAAATAATCATAGAGCTGCGTTCCGTTCATAAGTTTGAAGCGGCCGTTGTTAAACACATTAAAAGAATTAGTAAGAGAAACACTTAATGTTCCTTTTCCTGAATTTCCCGATTTGGTAAACACCTGTACAATACCATTGGCAGCTTTGGAACCATACAGAGCTGTAGAAGCAGCATCTTTTAAGATATTGATACTTTCAATCTGATTGGGATCCAGGTTGGGTGCATAGGGCATTACTACACCATCCACCACCCAGAGGGCAGAACTGGGACCATTGATAGTAGAAGTGCCCCTGATTTTTACAGTAGCTACAGAACCTGCTGAACCTCCGCCAGGCAAAACCTGAACTCCGGCAGCTTTTCCCTGCAGAAGACCGGATACGCTGGGGGTATTGGAATCTTGGAGTTTTTTGTCGGAAATAACAGAAACAGCAGCTGTAAGGCTGGATTTTTTCTGAGCTTTGTAACCGATAATTACAATGTCATCAATTTTTTTTTCTTCTAAAGAATCTGTTTTCTTCGTGGTCTGAGCCGCTATAAAACCGGTCATTAAAAAAAAACAGACTGATGTTGTAAATTTTTTTTGTCTTTTCATACATTTCTAAGTGATAGTAATGTGGCTAATGTACAAAAAACAATGTATCGTTGTTACATGTGTGTTAAAAAATGTTAAACAAAATGTTTTATTTTATTTTATGATGTAAACATTTCATTTTTATTTATTTTTTTATGTAAAATATTTTTTAAAAAACGAATTTTAGCTTATTTGTCTAAAGTGTTATGAGTGAAGATTAATGGTAATGACCGTGGAAAAAATGCCCCATTAATACAAACTGGAAATAAAAAAGCTCCGGATTTCGAAGCTTTTTTGTATTTAGTGAGAATGATCAGTGGGATGTTGATGGAAAACATGCATCATCAATGCAAGTGAAACTCCCAAAATAACCAGTCCGATTTTTATCCAGTCTATATTGTGATTTTTATTGCTTTCAAAAATGATTACGGATGAAATATGAAGGAAAATTCCTCCTACGATAGCCAGAAAATAAGGCTGAAGATCCGGATTGAAATAATTACCTAATAGCATTCCCATTGGAGAAGCCAATGCAAATAAGGCTACAATGAGAATAGACGGATAGGATGAAGAACTTTTGGATTCTCCTTTTCTGTTAAATAAAAATGCTCCCAGAATAAATGAAATAGGAAGATTATGAAATACAATTCCCCAAAGGTAAGGGGACATCTCGTGCGTTTCATTGGCAAGAGGAATTCCTTCAATAAAAGCATGGATGAATAACCCTACCATTAAAGCAACGGGAAGAATATTATGTTCACTATGATGATGGAAGTGGCCATGTTCAAAACCTTTGGTAAGGGCTTCCAGAATCATCTGCAGAAGAACTCCCCCGATGACGAATATCCCAAGGCTGCTGCTTCCTGCAGAGGTGTAAACCTGTGGAAAGACCTCATTGAGACAGATCGTAATCAAAAAACCGGCACTTAATATCAGTAGATTTTTGGCCAGCTTTTCTTTTTTACCAAAGTGTTTCCCAAGGAATACTCCTGTTACAACACTTAAAATCAGTAAAAGTACTGTTGTCATTATTTTTTCTTAAATAAATTGATGCAACGCGGGGAGTTTTCTTTCTTAAATTCATTCAGCTGATAATCTCCCCAGATTTTTATTCTTTCAAACCCACATTCAGAAGCATATGCATGAATGGCTTCCAATGTATGAAGCTTTACCTTTTCAAAGAAATGAAACGGCTTACCGTCTGCTTCAAAACGGATGTCTTTGATAATGTGTCTGCCCTCAATCTTTTTCAGGATCTTAAAATCAATATCGCCACGGGTGATGGTAGTTTCAGGAACTAAAGTATTTCTTACAAATTCTTCATTCAGATAATCCAGTACAAAATATCCTCCGGGTTTCAGCACGTTGTAAACAGATTGGAATACTTTTTTATCGTCACTTTCATTATCAAAATACCCGAAACTTGTAAATAAGTTGAATACCGCATCCATAGGATCTGCATCAATCGGGTTTCTCATATCATGAACTTCAAAAAGCAGCGTTTGATTTTCGTACTGTTTGTCAGATTCAATACTTTGTCTCGAAAGGTCAAGTCCTAAAACATCATATCCTAATTTGTTAAGGAAAACAGAGTGTCTTCCCTTTCCGCAGGCAAGATCTATGATTTTCGACTGAGGCGGCAACTGAAGGTCCGCAGTGAGCTTTGTAATGAAGTTTTCTGCTTCAGTATAGTCTCTGTTACTATAAAGCAAATGATAATAAGGGGTATCAAACCAAGATTCAAACCATTCCATAACGCAAAAATAGTTAAATTTGTGCGGTTAAAAGCAAAGTATTTTACAACATTAAGAGATTGAAAAATTCAATTAGATAAGAATTTGGATAGTTAATCTTTTAATTTTTAAAGCTTTAAATCTTTTAATACATACTTATGGATACAGAAAATATTAAAATACAGATAAAGACATTCTTCGGATTGGAGCAGATTCTGGCAGAGGAAATCAAGAAATTAGGCGGAAGAAATGTTGAAATTAAAAACAGAGCAGTAAATTGTGAAGGAGATCTTGGCTTTCTTTATAAAATCAACTATTCTGCGAGAACAGCATTGAAAATTCTGGTACCCATTCATGAATTCAAAGCTTTTAATCAACATCAGTTTTATGACAGATTATTTAAGTTTGAATGGGAAAACTTCATGGATGTTGACCAGTCTTTCTCTATTGATTCAACGGTGAATTCCGAAACATTCAAACATTCTCAGTTTGTGACTTTAAAAATGAAGGATGCTATCGTGGATTATTTTCAGGAAAAATTCAAAAGACGCCCGAATGTAGAAACGAGAAATCCGGATATCAAATTCCACCTTCATATTGACAGAGAATTGGTGATGATTTCTATGGATTCTTCAGGAGATCCTTTGTTTAAAAGAGGATACAGAAGAGAACAGGGCGAGGCTCCTATTAATGAAGTGCTGGCAAGCGGAATGCTTCAGCTGGCAGGCTGGGACGGAAAAGGAAATTTCCTTGATCCCATGTGCGGCTCCGGAACATTATTGATTGAAGCAGCAATGATTGCGATGGATCTTCCGGCTCAGATTTTCAGAAAGAGATTCGGATTCCAGAACTGGAATAACTATGATGCTGATCTGTTTGCAAAAATTAAAGAATTCAGAATCAACAGAGTAAGGCAGTTTGATGGAAAAATTGTTGGCTATGACATTGACGCGAGAATGCTGAATGCTGCAAGAATGAACGTAGAAGCAGCTGAAATGGAAGATGTTATTGAGATTAAAAAACAGAATTTCTTTGATTCTAAAAAAGAACTTTTCCCATTATTGATGGTATTCAACCCTCCTTATGACGAGAGAATTTCCATTAATGATGATGATTTCTATAAGAAAATAGGAGATACCTTCAAAACGCATTATCCCAATACACTGGCTTGGCTGATCTCTTCCGATTTAGAAGCTGTGAAAAAGATCGGGCTACGTCCTTCAAGAAAGATCAAACTTTTCAACGGAAAGCTGGAAACAAGATTTTTACAGTATGAAATGTATGAAGGAACGAAGAAAGTACATAAATTGGAGGATAATAAATAGCAATAAAAATTGTTAGGGGATTTTTTTGATCTGTTAGACACTCTATTTAGTGTATCCGGGCTGTTTCAGAGTGGTTCGGAATCATCACGTTCAAAAGCTGACAGAAAGAGTCTGCATTATGACGAGAAACCTCAAAAGAAGAAGTTAAAGAGATCCATATATTTCACAGAGAAAGTAAGTGCAGTACTTATTGTATTGGCTGCATTTTCTTTTTCAATTGTTTTTAAAGATCTGTTGCCAGTTCAAAATTATACACAAACTTTGGTTATAACTTCATTAATAGGAGTTGGAATTTCGCTTGTACTATTTTTTATACTGCATGTGATGGAACTGTATTATTTTAAAACGCTGTTCAAGCTGCTTCTGTTTAGCTGTTCGGTAATTGCTTTCTTTATTTCTGTGGTCATGTATATCTATTTCAGATCTGGCTGGTTTATATAACAAAACTGTATATAAACAAAAAATAATAAATTTTGAGATTAAAATGTCCTGGAATTTTTTTGAAATATTTGATATAATTTTGGATGTGTTTGGTCTGGTTAGTTCTGGATCGGAATCATCGGATTCAAAACCCAAAAAACTGGCTCTAAATCATAATGTAATATCTCAAAAGAAGCAGTTAAAAGATACAGATATTCCAAAGAAAAAATAACTTGTCATACATTATAAGTTTAATTGAAACAATAAAAGGTTGTACAGATTAGTACAACCTTTTATTATTTTATCGTGCCATTGAAGGGGCAAATCCATATTGCTTTTTAAAGGCATGTGAAAAATGGGAGAGGTCTTCAAAACCTACTTCCAGAAAAACATCGGAAGGTTTTTTATTCTTTTCAGATAAATGATAATACGCAAGCTCAAGACGTTTTTGAGTAAGCCAACGCTGAGGTGTTGTTTGAAAAATCCTTCTGAAATCGCGGTTGAAAGTAGATAAGCTCCTTCCCGTAAGGTATCCAAAACGTTCCAAAGGCATATTGAACATATAATTCTTTTCCATAAAGTTAATAAGATCTACTTTTCCGGGTTCCTCAAAATCTGAGAGTAAAGTATCGATATCGGGATCAATCTCCCTTAAAATACTGATTGCTTCTGTGATCTTTAAATGGGCGATGTTTTCAGGAAACGGGCCGTCAATCTCAAAATAAGGAATAAGAGAGGCAAGACAACTTTTGAGGAGCGGATGGCTGCTGAAACTATGAATAGTGGACTCCCTGTGTCCATTTTTTCTTTGATAATCGACAGAACTGTAAAAATCCTTCAGTCGCTCTGTAGTAAGGTGCATCACTACTGCTTTATGGGGAAGTCCGTCTTTGGGATAATTGATAATCGTGGCAAGATGATTTCTTGGGATCAGAAAAATATCTCCTGCTTTGAAAAGATAGGTTTTATCTGCCTGAATAATTTTCGTTTCTCCTGATATGAACCATACCAGCATATGGTATTCAAAAACCGTTTCCGTTTTGAACAGCTTGTCGTCATAACTGGAAATCTTGATATCCGGTGTGAGGTATTGTATCTGGAAGTCCATTGTCAAAAGCTTTTCATTACAAATGTATTTAAAAAACAGTTATTTGGTATCAAATTTAAACCCCAGCATTTCTTCGCTTAATTTCCATAAACGCTCAGCATTATTTTTGTTAACAGAGTAGGGTTGTACTCCTCGAATGGTGGCTGGTTCATCAAACCTATGCTCAATTTGTCCTCTGTCTATTTCCGCAATGTCACAGTTTTCGCAATACACTCCACCAATTTCGTTAAGTTGAGGACTTACAGCGCACCAGATTGCTGTTGCAGCTCCTTGTGGAACGGTTTTTAATCGTGCTTCCACTTCGGGTTTGATATTTCCATTTTCATCATGCGTTCCAAGCTGTTTGAAAAGTTCAATAGGTTCTTCTCTGCCCAGATCAGTTCCATATACAGAACCAGGATGAAGTGAATACGCTCTGATATTGAATTCTTTTCCTCTTTCATCGAGTTCTACAGCAAACAGATTACAAGCTGTTTTAGATTGTCCATATCCGGAAAGGGTATCGTAATCTCTTTTTTCAAAATTAGGATCTTCAAAATTAAAAGGTGCCATCTGATGCCCATAAGAAGAAACGCTGATAACCCTTGCACCATTTGCTTTTTTCAGAGCGGGCCATAATTTTGAGGTAAGATGAAACTGTCCAAGATAGTTGGTTGCCAGCTGAGATTCAAAACCTCTTCTGTCTCTGCGGAGTGGTACCCACATAATCCCGGCATTATTAATAAGAAGATCCAGTTTTCTGTCTGATGAGACGAATCTTTTTGCAAAGGCATCAATGGATGCCGGATCCATCAGATCCATTTTTTCAAGTTCAAAATTTTCAAGTCCTGCAAGGTTTTTTCCTGCCTTTTCAATATCTCTTGCAGGAATAATGACATGCGCTCCGGCTGAAGCAAGAACTTTGGTGGTTTCAAGTCCAATTCCTGCATAGCCACCGGTAATGATTACTGTTTTTCCGGTAAGATCAATTCCCTGAATAACTTCCTGTGCTGTTGAATAAGCATTAAAACCTGACTGAACGGGTTGCTGTAATGTGCTGATCATTGTTTCCATTTTTTTGTTGGTTTAAATTTCTATAGCAAAATTAGGAGGGATTCCGGATGTTTATTTTGTTTAAAATGCCAAATTACTTGGTTCAGAATTTCATTGATAAAATACATACAGTGAGAAGAATACAATGTAACATCGTTAATTTATCTGAATAAGCTGTTAAACTGTTTGTAGGTTGTTCTGCGAATAAGTAATTTTGAAAAATTTTCAATTTGAAGCCTACTATTTCTATTGTCGTTGCCATTTACAACCGGAAAGATGAACTTTTTGAGCTGCTGACTTCTCTTACTCAACAGACAGATAAGGAGTTTGAGATGATTATCGTGGATGACGGTTCTTTAATCGATCTGAAACCTGTTATTAAAAATTTTGATGGAATCCTGGATATTAAATATTTCAGAAAGGATAACTCAGGACCGGGACTGACAAGAAATTATGGCGCAGCAAGAGCCGCTAACGAATGGCTGGTATTTGTGGATAGTGATGTCATCGTTGAAAAAGACTATATCGAACATATTAAAAACGATATTCTGACTATTCCTTGCGACGCATTTGGAGGAGCAGATAAAGCGCATAAAGGATTTAATCTGATGCAGAAGGCTATTTCATATTCTATGACTTCTGTTTTTACCACCGGAGGAATCAGGGGCAGTAAGAAAGCCGTTTCAAAGTTTCAGCCCAGAAGTTTTAATATGGGCGTGAAAAAAGTTGTTTTTGAAAAAGTAGGCGGATTTTCAGAAATGAGAATAGGAGAGGATCCGGATCTGTCCATGACCCTTTGGGAAAACGGTTTTACCACAGCTTTTTTTGATGATATTGCCGTATATCATAAACGTAGGGTTGATTTTGGAAAGTTTTCCAAACAGGTCTACCAATTTGGCTGTGCAAGACCGATTCTTAACCAGAGACACCCGAATTATGTAAAGATTTCCTTTGCTTTTCCTACTTTATTTATGCTGGGATATGTGATGGGCTTTCTGGAGTATTTTATTATGGGAAGAGGGATAATTCTTGCTTTTTATGGATTGTATACTTTTTTAGTGCTGTTTCATGCTTTATTGCTGACAAAAAACATCAGTATTGCCGGAATGGCGGTTATTTCTACTTATATTCAAATGTTTTCTTACGGATATGGATTCCTGAAATCCTGGATTCTGCTGAATGTTTTCAGAATGAAGCCTGAGGATGCTTTTCCGCATCATTATTATAAGAAATAGCAGGGATAATTATTTGTAAAGGAATATCAATAGGAATGGGCTAAAGCCCATTCATCAAATCAATAAAATCTTCCAATGGCTTTAGCCTAAACCTATAAAAGATTACACACAACATTTGTTAATCAATATCAAAACAGGTAGGTTGATAAATAAAAAAGGCTGTTTCTCGAAAATGAAACAGCCTTTTTACAATAAATTTAGGAAATGGAAATGTTTTCATGGTGGTTAAGAACTCCTACTTTCAGCATACATTCCTTCATTTTTTGGTAAGTTCTTTTGATATCATGGTCAAGACCAATGGAGAATCTTATCAGTCCGTCAGAAATGCCTATGGAAGCTCTTTCTTCTTCAGGGATCTCAGATGAGGTAGATTTTCCTGAGCATGAGAATAGGGTTTTGTAAAATCCTAAGCTTACGGCAAGATAGCCCAGGTTTTCGGCCTGCATCAGTTCCATCAGTTCATTTGCTTTTTCTGTTGTTCCGGCGTCCAGAGTCAGTAATCCTCCGTATCCGTATTCATCATGAATCATGCTTTTCATTAATTCATGGTTTTTATGGGAAGGTAAACCTGGATAAGAGATCTTTAGTCCGTCTTTTTCGAATCTTTCAGCCAGATACATGGCATTGTGACTATGTTGTTTGATTCTGATATGCAGGGTTCTCAGATTTTTTAAGATACTTGAAGACCGTAAACTGTCCATGGTTGGGCCAAGAAGCATACATGCCCCGGAATTTACATTTTTGGTGTCATCAATAAATGCCTGAGTAGCACAATATACTCCTCCTACCGTATCACTGCTTCCGTTGATAAACTTCGTCAAACTGTGAATCACTACATCAGCCCCGAATAATGTTGGAGAGATGGAAAGAGGGGAGAAGGTATTGTCTACAATCAGTTTCAGATTGTGTTTTTTACAGATTTCGGAAAGTTTTCTAAGGTCTGCTACTTCAAGAAGCGGATTGCTCACACTTTCACAATAGATAACTTTAGTAGTGGGCGTGATTGCTTTTTCTATAGATTCAAAATTGTTGATATCTACAAAAGTGGTAGCTACATTGAATTGAGGGAAGAAGTTTTTAAGAAAAGCATAAGTTCCTCCGTAAATGGTGCGGCTTGAGATAATATGGTCTCCACTTTTGCACACCTGCATCAAAACAGAAGTGATCGCTCCCATTCCGGATGCGGTAACGTTGGCAGATTCTGTGTTTTCCATTTTGGCAAGAGCCTGGGCCAGATAAAGATTCATTGGTGATGAATGTCTGGAATACAGATAGCATCCTTCCGCATTTCCTTCGAAGGTATCAAACATGGTCTTTGCAGAAAGGAACGTGTAGGTAGAGCTGTCTGAGATAGAAGGATTCACTCCTCCGAATTCACCAAAATACTGAAGATCCTGGATCTCATTGGCTGCGTTAAAGTTTTCCATAAATATTGTTTTTATTTTATCGTTCCAATTTGCATTAATTTCCTAATAATTACAATATAAAATTGAATTTGTAGAATATAAAACTGTAAAATATTGTTTATTTAGAAAAAATATTTAGTATCTTCGATATTATTAAATTTTTACCAAAAAAATATCTATGGAACTTGACGAAACAGATAAGAAACTGTTACTTTTTTTACAGGAAGACTGTAAGCAAACAACCAAAGAGCTGTCCGGTAAGCTTGGATTGTCTGTTACAGCAATTTATGAGCGTGTAAAAAAGCTTGAAAATTCAGGAGTTATTTCAAAATATGTGGCTTTACTGGACAAGAGTAAAGTTAAGAAAAATTTTATCGTTTTGTGTCATGTGAAACTAAGCCAGCACAAAAAAGAATTTGTACTACAGTTTGAAAAGGAAGTGATGGATCTTCAGGAAGTAACAGAATGCTTCCATGTAAGCGGAGATTATGACTATATTCTTAAAATAGGAGTGAAAGATATTGAAGATTACCGCAGTTTTATGTTAACGAAACTTACAACGCTCCAACATATTGCAAGTACACACAGCTCTTTTATGATTTCTGAAGTGAAAAATACGACAGCGATTGTACTATAGATTATTGATCAATTTCCCAGTCAGTTATCAATCTGCTTTGGCCATTTTGTCAATAAAATGATGAAGTCTTTTAATCTCAGTTCTGCCTTTATTTTTATCATTCAAAAAACAGGTTGTTACGATGACCATTTTTAAGTCAGGAATGATGCAGATTAGTTGCCCACCATATCCGGTGGCTACGAAAGCCTGATGTCCGTTTGTTTTTCTTCGCCACCAGTAATAGCCGTAACCGTTGGCATTCGGCATGACATCCCAGGCATTCAGTTGTACCTGTTCAGAAGTAGATTCCTGAATCCATTTTGAAGAGACGATCTGTTTGCCGCCCAATTTTCCGTTATTGAGAATCATCAAACCAAATTTCAGCATGTCTTCAGATTTCATAAACATTTCCGAACCACCAATATTCCTGTTCATAGAATCCGTGTCCCATCTTGGGGTATTTATCTTTAATGGTTTAAAAAGATTTTCAGCCGCAAATTGTTTCAGGCTGGTCTTTACCACCTTTGCCAAAGCAGCTCCGAAAAGATGGGTTTCGCCACTGTTATAGTTGAATACGGTTCCCGGATATTCTTCAAAAGGAAGATCCAGTACAAATTTGACAGGATCACCGGAAAATGACATAGCCGTTGAAATTTTTGAATTTTCAATCCAGTCAAAACCACCCTGCATGGTCAGCAGATTTTTTAACGTTAATGTATTTCTGATAGAGTCATGAGCTGCCTTTCCTTCAATATTGGAAATGTTTTTAAAACTGCTTCTTGAGACATTATATTCCGGAAGAATTTTTAAAACCGGAGTATTGAGGTTGGGAAGGATGTTTTTATCCTGTGCAATGCCTGCCAGAACAGAGACGATACTTTTGGTTACAGATTTTATACTGAAGATCGTTTCTTTGTTGGCTCCATGAAAATACTGCTCATAAACTACTTTATTGTTTTGCGAAACAATAAAAGAGCCTATGGAAGGAATACTGTCGTTAATTTCTTGGGTGAATTGGTCTGTAAATTCTTTAGGTAATTCATTGTTGAAGGCAGCCTGTGACTTCAGTTTAGAGCAGAACAGGATAAGACATAGCATTGTCATAGCCTGCAGGAATTGCTTGGATCTCATTGTTTAAAAAAGAAGGGATAAATTATTAGCTGATGAAAAAAGTAAAAGCCAAATCAATTCGGATGAATCAACATAGCTTTTGCTTTCATTGCCTCTAAATTATGAAAAACAATGAACTTTAAAACATATTTTACTGAATATTTCTGGTTTTATCGAAATTCTTAAACTCTGTTTTTAATAAAATGACCTCAGAAATTATACTAAGACTCCGTTTTTGGAAGCAATAGGATCAGGTAGATCTGTTTCTCCACTCATCTGAAGGAGGTCTATTTCAATCGTCCTGCAGATAGATAACATAGGAACGTCAAACATTAATCCGGCAAAAGGATTTTCAGAATAATCTCCTACCAGCTCCATAATAATGTAAATCCATCCGATGATGATGCAAAACGGAATAGAGGTCCAGATTCCCCAATCGCCCAATTTGGCAAATTCATTGACTAATCCAAGCGGAAGAAGCATAATGAACAGAATGTTGAAAACAAAGGCTGTGCTGGCAAACTGTCTTGGAGAAGGAAATTTCTTGATTCTTTCTGCCTGTCCCTGGAAATTATAGAATTCATTCAAAGCGTTTTGAAGCTGAGTCTGGTTGAATTCTGTAATGGCATTCATGTTTTTCAGTTCATTGATATCTTTGGCCTGCTGGGCAATCAGATATGTAGCAAAGTTTTTATAATCATTTTTTAGCTCGTATTCTTCTTCTGAAAGATATTTGTGCAGGAAAATTGGCGCTCTCCCATAATCAGGAAAACCAGCCTTAATCAATCTGTTTCTTCGCAGGTTGATATTCCCGAATTTATTATTTTCTGTACTGATATGTTCCCATTCTGTGGGAATCAGAAGCTGTTCCCGGAAAGTATATAACCATGCAATATGACGATAAACGATTCTTCTTTTACGGTCTTCAAGATCAAAAACACCAATTTCTTCATTTTTTGTATCAAAAGCATACACCATAGAAGCAAATGAGCGGCTGGAATTCACAATTCCTCCCCAGATTTTTCTGGCTTCCCAAAGTCTGTCATAGGCCTGGTTGTTTTTGAAACCCACAAGGAATGCTTCTGCTGTACCAATCAGAGCCACAGGAACCCATGGAATTGTCATCCACTGCCAATTGAAAAAATAGAATAAGACAGCTATCAGAGTACACCAGATAGAAATCAGTATAAGATGAAAACCTGATAAATTGAGAACCTGTTTGTAATTGACGTATTTGGTTGTAATCATAAAGATAGATGTGTTTTGCGTGTATAGACAAAATAAGTACCAAACTAGGATTAATTCTATTTCGTAATATCTGTCAGATAATAGATAATTGAGTTTTGCTGGTTTATAATCGACTAGAATTTAGATTGATAATGTTAAATAAAAGTAGTGAAAAAATTGCATAAAAAAACCTCTAAAAATATGTAGAGGTTTTAAGTTTAAGTTTATGTAAAATTAATATTTAAGCATTTCTTCGATCTTACTGCTGAGCTTTTCAGCATTTGGAAGCATTTCTTTTTCCAGAACCAGATTGATCGGAACGGCAGGTATATCCAGTGATCCCATTGTTTCTACCGGAGCATCAAGATATTTGAAGCAGTTTTTAGAAATACGATGTGCAAATGCTTCTGCAAAAGAGTTATTAAGCTGTTCTTCAGTAAGAACAATACATTTTCCATGGGCTTTTACTCTTTCAAAAACAAGTTCTTCATCCAGAGGAATTAATGTTCTTAAGTCAATCACTTCCACTCTTCCGTTGAAATTCTTAGCTGCTTCTTTAGCCCAGTAAACTCCCATACCGTAAGTAACCACTAACAAAGTTCTGCCTTTTTCAGTTTCATCTTTATCAGCTTCAATAATCACTTTACCTTTTCCGAATGGAAGAACATAGTCTTCAGCAGGCTCTATCGTTTTGGCATCTTCAGTTCCCGGGACTTTACTCCAGTACAACCCTTTGTGCTCCAGCATCACTACCGGGTTCGGATCATAATAAGCTGCTTTTAGCAAACCTTTAAAATCTGCAGCATTACTTGGGTATGCTATTTTGATTCCTTTGATATTGGCTAAGATACTTTCCACACTTCCACTATGGTAAGGACCGCCGCCGCCATAGGCTCCGATAGGAACACGGATGATATTGCTTACCGGGAATTTTCCGCCACTTAAATAACTTGATTTTGAAATTTCCGTAATCAACTGGTTGATCCCCGGATAAATATAATCTGCAAACTGTACCTCAACGATAGGTTTTAATCCCACAGCACTCATTCCCGCCGTAGATCCAATGATATAAGCTTCCTGAATGGCTGTATTGAATACTCTTTTGCTGCCGAATTTTTTTCCTAAAGTAACCGTTTCACGGAAAACTCCACCAATTCTTTCTCCTACATCCTGTCCGTAAAGAAGCGCTTCAGGATGTTTCCACATCAATTCCTGTATAGCGTGGATGGCAGCATCTACCATGACAATTTTTTCTCCGTTGGCAGGCTCGCGTGTTCCTGTTTCCTCTGTGATTGGAGTAGGAGCAAAAACGTGCTGCATTACAGTTTCAGGCTTTGGGTCTTCTGCATTCTTAGCTTTTTCAAAAGCTTCTTCTGCTTCAAGACGGGCCTTTTTAGTAATTTGCTTTAAAAGATCCTCATCAGTACCTGTTTCCAGTAAATGTTTTCTAAGGATTTCTCCCGGATCTTTAGCTCTATGCTTTGTTAAATCTTCTTCGTCTCTATAGAATTCTCTTCTTACTCCGGAAGTGTGATGACCAATCAATACCGTTTTTGCACAGACAACCAAAGGTTTTCTTTCTGTTCTTACAAAGTCCACGGCTTTTTTCATGGCTTCGAAACTTTCCACAAAATCAGTTCCGTCTACTCTCATTCTGCTTAATCCGGTGAATCCTGCTACAAAATCATAAGCGTCACAGGTTCTTGCTTCGTCTTTAGTTACAGAAATTCCCCATTCATTATCCTGAACCAGGAAAATGATAGGAAGCTGGTGTAAAGCGGCAAACTGTAAAGCTTCACTCACTTCACCTTCCGTAACGGAATTATCTCCAAGGCTGCAAACCACAACAGGGTTGTTTTCAAAATTCTGAAGGTTGAAATCCTGAATATATTTGATTCCCTGTGCTACTCCTGTAGTAGGGATAGTCTGCATTCCTGTGGCAGAACTCTGGTGAACGATTTTGGGTTTGTTTTCATCCCTGCTTGAAGGGTGTGAGTAATAAGATCTTCCTCCTGAAAAAGGATCATCAGCTTTAGCCAGTAACTGAAGCATTAATTGGTAGGGTTCAAAACCGATTCCTAAAAGAATACTTTCGTCTCTGTAATAAGGAGAAACCCAGTCTTCTTTCTTTAGCTGATAGGCTGTTGCAAGCTGTATGGCTTCGTGGCCTCTTGATGTACTATGAACGTATTTACAGACATTTCTGTTTTCTTCGTAAATATCTGCCATTGCTTTGGCCAGCATCATATGATTATACGCTTTGAGTAATATATCCTGAGAAACTTTTTCGTGAAGTGCATTTTCCATAGGAAGCAAATATACACAAAAAAACAAAATACTAACAACTGTTAGTATTTTGTGTAAAATCTTTGTAGATATAGGTTATTCCTTGATCACTTTTTTAGAAATAACATCTTTGTCTGTTTTTACTTCAATGATGTAAATTCCTTTTGTGTAGGCGGATAAATCTATTGCTTCTTTATCATTGTTAATAATACCTGTTTGTAGTTTTTTACCTGAAAGATCATAAACATTAAAAGTCGACTTTTTAGGAGCTTTTAATATATTGGTAAAGTCTTTTACCACAGTTGGAGCCACTGTTACAGCATTCATTGCAAATCCGGTCTCTTTAGCTCCCAGTACTTCGGTAAATCCTGTTACGATGACAGAGTAGTTTTGGGGAGAAGTAACACTTGGGGAAGCGTTATTTTTTAATGTTCCTTTATGGGAAATTTCAATTCTATAAACAGCTCCTGGTGTTGGGTTGTCAATAACTACCTGTTCTACGTTATCTACTGTGTTATCTCCTTTTGTTGCAGGCAACATAGGATTGTTTGCATTCAGTTTCCAAGGAAGGTATGTTGTATTGTTTGCTGTATTGATAATCTTTACATCTAAATCATTAATTAGTCTTGAGACTCTGTTGTTGTATAAATTATCCCATTGATTCGTAATATTGGTATATTCCGGATCAATCCAGGATATGGTTACTTTTAAGGGTTCAGATCCTGATGCTTTAACTGTTTTAGTATTAATACTACCATTATTTAATGTTTCATCATTAAATATGATAGTGTTGTTGGATTTTCCTACAAGAAGTTCAGCACCTTTTTTTGCATTGATGTATCCCCAGCCGTACCATGGATCTGGGCCTATCTGACCAGCTTCAAGAGCTGAGTGCACCATTAAAGTTTTTGAAGCAGAAGCAATAAGCTGAGCATTGTTGAATAAAGATTTATAAATCTGCATCCAAAGTCCAATAATCCCAGCTACCTGAGGAGCTGCCATTGAGGTTCCGCTATTAATTTGCCAAGTTATACTTCCTGTTGTATTTTCTGCTGTAGAAGCCATCCAAACATCGGTACCTGGAGCAGAAATATCTGGTTTTATACCACCATCATCTCTAGGACCTGCGCTGCTATAATCAGATTTTAAAACATCTGTAGCTGCAGTATATCTATTATTGTTTGTTGTAATAGGATCAGTTGCGCCAACTACAATAATGTTTTTAGCCAATGAGCTGTAACCTATACAGTCATAGCCCTGTGCACAGTTAGCAGGTGGTTCTGTACCTGTTGCATAAGTAGAATATCCTGATCCGTTATAATAATAAGCTGTTGTGGTACTACCTGAATATCCTGGTCCGAATCCGAAATAATTTCCGGCAGATTTCACGATAGTATACGTTGGGTTATTATACACGATAGCATCATAAGATCGATCATTTGTATAATAAGTTCCCATTAGATCGTAATTAGTTCCTGAAATATAATTTCCTCCCCAATACCATCCGTTGGCAGGATATCCGTTTGCCGTAGTTTTATAATCCCAGGCAGCATTTACACCATAAGAATGATTGGATATTTTAGGTTGAGCTAGCAATATTTTATCAAATACAGTACTTGTAGATGAGTTTCCCGGCAGTGTTGTTGTTGCAAATCTGTAAGAATCCATTGTAGAATTTAATGCAATTCCCATTGCATTTCCTGTGATTGTTACTCCATTACTTGTACCTGACAAAGGTGAAGATTTTGCACCGATAATACTTGCTACTCCTGTTGAATGTGCGCTGTAAGCATTAGTTGCTGCTTCTTTATTGGAAATTCTGCCTGCTGCATTATTGAAGGCAGTATGAGCTTCATAAATTCTGCCCCCGTCAAAAATTGCATATACAATTCCTTCACCTTTAAATGATCCGGCTAGTCCATTAACACCTCCCGCAGTTGTTAAGGCATCAACATTGTTATTTAAAATTTGAGTTTGATCTTCTGACTGATAAAAGTTTGGAACATTTCCACTAAACCCTGCCAGATTTTCTCTCATTTCCTGAATTTTTTTTTGAGTTTCAGGATTTCTATCACTACCAAATCTTTTTGAAACATAAGAGTCAAACTTTTCATTATTCTCTTTGTTTTGCCTTTCAAATTCTCTCTTTAAACCATCGTTGTTTTGTGCACTTACTAAAGCTATTGCTAATGTGCTGATGAGAAGTAGATGTTTCTTCATGTTAGTTGTTGAAATATTAAAATTGTAATCCTTCAAATATATGGTGAATATTTAATTATTGATAATTTTTGGTAAATAATTCTAATTTTTTTTAATTAATTTTTAATATTTTATTTCAACATTATTTGAGTCGGTTGTTTTTTTACAAAAAATAACTGTTTAACTATTCTGAATGTTGTAGGTTTTTGTGTTTTATCATAAACTAATAATTGGAAAAAATGGAGTAACTTTACATTCTCTTTTTATATAAAAGTTAGAACATTATATGTATTTAATTTTTGACACAGAAACAACCGGTTTACCAAAAAATTTCAACGCTCCGCTTTCAGACTCGGATAACTGGCCAAGAATGGTTCAGATTGCATGGCAGGTGCATGATGATGATGGAAAATTGATTGAAAACCAGGATTATATAATAAAACCTGAAGGGTATGATATTCCCTTCAACGCAGCACGTATTCACGGGATCACAACCAAGATTGCCAATGAAGAAGGACGGGATCTGCAAGAGATTCTTGAAGAGTTTTCTAAAGTTCTTGAAAGAGTAAGAGTTGTATCCGGACATAATGTAGAATTCGACTATAATATTGTAGGAGCAGAGTTTTACAGAAAAAACATGAAGGATAACCTTCAGGAAAAACCCAAAGCAGATACCATGATTTTGGGAACCGATTTCTGCCAGCTTGGCGGAGGACGTGGAGGAAGATTCAAGCCCCCGAAACTTGAAGAATTGTATGAAAAACTTTTTGGAAACAAATTTGATGAAGCCCATAATGCTGCTGCCGACGTAAATGCTACTGCCAGGGCTTTCTTTGAAATGGTAAGAATTGGAGTAGTACCCGCTGAAACATTAAAGATTTCCGAAGATCAGCTCGCTTATTTCAGAAGTCTTTATCCGGATCCTGTCAAGCCTTTCAATATTGTTATCAGAAGGCAGGTTGCAGATTTTCATAATAAGAAAAAGCAGCAGGATTTCGGAAGTATTGATGAGATTGATTTAGGTAAATATTTCAATTTTGATAATCACAGTGTTTTCTCCACACTTACTGCTACTTCAAGCATCAATGATCTGATTAGAAAAGCTTCTGAGGAAAACTTCCCTGCCGTAGGTATGGTGGACTTGGGAAACATGATGGGTGCTTTTAAATTCGTTTCAGCAGTGGAGGGTGCTAATGGTGACAGGGCAAAGAAACATAAAGAATACCTGGCAAAAAAACAGGAAGCAGAAGAAAACGGAACAGAGTTTAATGAAGTTGAGCCTGCTTCCGAACCACTTATCCCAGTTGTAGGTTGCGAATTTTATATTTCGGAGCGTTACGAGCAAAAGCAGTTCACCAAAGATGATCCGGACAGGAGAACTCAGGTAGTGCTGTTGGCAAAAGATTTTAACGGTTATAAAAATCTCGCAAAACTTTCCAGCATCGGATTCCTGAAAGGATTCTATTTTGGAGTTCCAAGGGTGAGCAGAGAGTTGATAGCCCAATATAAAGAAGGGGTTATTGCTTTAACTTCCGGAATTATGGGAGATATTCCTGATGCGATCTTAAATACCGGTGAGCAGAAAGGGGAAGAACTTTTCAAATGGTGGAAAGAGACCTTTGAGGATGATTTTTATGTACAGATTCAGAATCATAAACTGCCTGAAGAAGAACATTTAAATGAAGTTCTGTTGTATCTGGCGGATAAATACGATGTTAAAATCCTGGCTCAGAACGAAACTTTTTATACCAATAAGGATGATTCTAATATCCAGGATATTGTAAGCTGTATTAAAGATGGGGAAAAACTAACAACACCCGTTGGAAAAGGATTTGGTAAAAGAAGAGGTCTTGCGACAGGTGAGTATTATATCAAAAGTTCCGATGAAATAAAAGAAGCCTTTTTAGCTTATCCTGATGCGTTTGATGCTTATGAAGAATTTACGGCAAAATTTAAACCCTATACTTTAAAAAGAGATGTACTTCTTCCTAAGTTTGATATTCCGGAAGAGTTTATTCATGCAGAAGATGATATAGACGGAGGAAAAAGAGGGGAGATGGCTTATCTTACCTATCTTACCTATGAAGGAGCCAAGAAAAGATATGTAGAAACCGGAATAACAGATGAAATTAAAGAACGTCTTGACTTTGAGCTTGAGGTTATCGCCAATACCGGTTATCCAGGGTACTTCCTCATTGTACAGGACTTTTGTAATGAAGCCCGGAATATGGGAGTTTGGGTTGGCCCGGGAAGGGGTTCTGCCGCAGGATCAGCAGTAGCGTATTGCATCGGAATTACCAATGTGGACCCAATTAAATATGATCTCCTTTTTGAGAGATTCCTGAATCCGGAAAGGATTTCCATGCCTGATATTGATATTGACTTTGATGATGAGGGACGAGATAAAATTATCAAATGGGTAGTTGAAAAATACGGGAAAACTCAGGTAGCACAGATTATTACTTACTCGGTGTTGGGTGGTAAATCTGCTATTAAAGATGCCGGAAGAGTTTTGGATGTTCCGATTCCTGATACCAATAATATTGCCAAGCTGATTCCTCCGAGTCCGGGAATGAACATTGCAAAAGCCTTAGCGAAATACGATAAATTAAAACCGGAAGAACAGATGCTTGTTGATGAGATGAGATATGTTCTTAACAGTCCTGATGATGCACGGCACGGAGTTTTGGCAAGTGCCAAAAAGATGGAAGGCTGTATCAGAAATACCGGAATTCACGCCTGTGGTGTTATTATTACACCGGAAGATGTGAGTAATCTGGTTCCGGTGACAATAGCGGCGAAAGATGCAGATATTCTGGTGTCTCAGTTCGATAACTCCGTTGCGGAAAGTGCCGGCCTTTTGAAAATGGACTTCCTTGGGTTGAGAACATTGACTATCATTAAAGATGCATTGAAGCTGGTAAAAGCAAGATATGATATAGATATTGATCCTGATCTTATCCCGCTTGATGATACCAAAACGTATCAATTGTTTAAAGAAGGAAGAACAGTGGGAATTTTCCAGTATGAAAGTCCCGGGATGCAAAAATACATGAGGGAGCTTAAACCGACAGTTTTTGCCGATCTTATTGCCATGAACGCATTGTACCGCCCTGGCCCTATTAAATACATTCCAAACTTCATCAACAGAAAACATGGAATTGAAGAAATTGTTTACGACTTACCGGAAACAGAAGAATATTTAAAAGAAACATACGGGATTACCGTTTATCAGGAGCAGGTAATGCTTTTGTCCCAGAAACTGGCCAACTTTACGAAAGGTGAAGCCGATACTTTGAGAAAAGCAATGGGTAAAAAGCAGATTGACGTTCTTAATAAAATGTACCCGAAATTCATTGAAGGAGGTAGAAAGAACAACCTGAATGAAGAGAGATTAGAGAAAATCTGGAATGACTGGAAGGCCTTTGCAGAATATGCCTTCAATAAATCCCACTCAACGTGTTATGCGTTCATTGCTTATCAAACGGCATTTTTAAAAGCCAATTATCCTGCAGAATATATGGCGAGTGTGATGAGTAACAACATTAACAATACAGATTCAATTACCATGTTCATGGAAGATTGTAAAAGTATGGGAGTAGATGTTTTAGGGCCGGATGTGAACGAATCTCAATACAAATTCTCTGTAAACGAAAAAGGGCAGATCCGTTTCGGATTGGGAGCTATTAAAGGAATTGGCGAAGGGCCAAGTGAAGCAATTACAAGAGAAAGAGAAAACGGAAGATTCAAGAATATTTACGATTTCTTTGAAAGGATATTGCCTTCACAGATGAACAAGAGGGTAGCTGAAAGTTTAGTGCTTGCTGGTGCTTTTGACGAATTGGATGCTTTTCACAGAGGACAGTATTTTGATATTGATATGGCTGGAAAGACAAATCTAGAAAGACTGATCAGATATGGACAGAGCTTTCAGGAAAGCAAAAATGAAATGGAACATTCTTTATTTGCAGATTTTGCAGAAGAAGTTCAGATTGAACAGCCAAAATTAGCACCATGCCCCGAATGGCCGAATATGCATAAGCTTAATAAAGAAAAAGAGATTATTGGTTTCTATCTTTCTGCGCATCCGCTGGATGAGTTTAAGTATCAGTTCCAGTTTATGCAGGGACAGCTTTCCAAAAAATCGGTTCTTGAGAAAAATGATGAAGATAAAATAGTAACAGATGAAGCGCCTGTTTTGGAACAGGACGCCCAGGATGAAGCTGCAGATCTTACGGAAATTGTATCGGATGATGTAGTGGCGGGTGAAGAAGAAGTAGTAGAAGAAGTGACTAAAAAAGCAGAGCCAAAAGGAAATTTCTTATTCCTGAATCTGGATGAGGTAGATGCTTACAAAGAACAGGCTTTTTCGAATAAACAGGAAGAGTTATTTGAAGAGAAAAAGAAAGACTGGAAAACCCTTCAGAAAGAAAGAGAAAATGGAGGTGGCGGAAAAGAATATACTGTAGCCGGCCTTATTACCGAATATAGAGTTCAGGATGGTTTCAGAAGTGGTGAGAAAGTAGCTTTTGTTACTCTGGAAGATTATTCAGGTTCATACTCATTCAGGCTTGGAGATAGGGACTATATGAGGTTGAAAGAGAAGTTGGAAGTTCAGAGATTTGTTATTTTTAAAATAAAATTTGCTCAGGTAAAAGATGGAAGAGTCTTCGTGAATGTAAATGATGTGATAGAACTTCAGGAAGCATTTGAACGATTTGCTAAAAGTATATCTTTAGTAATGGATGTAATGGATGTAAGGCCTGAAGATCTTGATTTTTTCAGAACGGTTCTCGATAGAAATAAAGGAAATCAAAAACTGAAATTCTTTATCAAAAACCTCGAAGATGACTCTCATATTGAAGTGCAGTCTATGAAGCATTCGGTGGATCTCAATGGAGATCTGATTAAAGAAATTCAGCTTCTGAATAAATATGAGTTTTATTTAAACTAGAATAGTAGATTATAATATATAAAGAGTGGCTTATGTCACTCTTTTTTTGTTTATACATTGTTAATATTCATGAAAAATTTTAAATAGTTTTTTATGTTAAATAGAAAAAAAATCTGAAGTCTATTTTAATTGTATATTAATTAAATATCTGATTATCATTTAATTAATATTTTTCAATGAATTATGAAATAAATCTTAAAATTAAATAAACGTTTGGTTTTATTGTATTTTAATAGCTATTTTTTTATTTTTTATTTAATGTTTTGTGGTATTTTTAAATATTTCGTTTAAAAATTAAATTAATATTTATAAATTTACCGCCCAAACTATTATTATTACTATTTTATGAAGAAATTACTACTTTCGTGTTTAGCTTCCGTGAGTATGGGAGTTTATGCACAAACTGATGTCGCCAACTATACTTTTTCAAAAAGTACCGGGGTGGCTTATACTTCCATTACAGGAGGTACGAAATTATTCCCTTCCGGGACTAACACTACTTACGACAATGATGTATCTGCAGCGATTCCACTGTCTTCTCCTTTTAATTTTGGAGGTGTTGCCATGACAACATGCTATGTGAGTGCCAATGGATTTATAACATTTGGAGCGGCTCCTTCCGGGACAAATTATACTCCTTTGTCTTCTTTGGGTTCTACTACAGGAGCAATTTCTGCTTTTGGACAGGATGGAGGTTTTTCATCATCAGATACAACTCAGCCAGCAGGAAATCATGAAGTTCGATATGAGGATCTCGGAACTGAATTTGTTGTACAGTGGCAGGATCATGCCAACTACTTTAACCGATCTACAGAAAAATTAAATTTTCAAATCAGATTGGTTTACGCTACTGGTGAAATAAAGATCATTTATGGAAGCTGTACAGATCCGGGAACCAGTACTTCAGGAAGTACTCCACAGGTAGGGATAAGAGGAAACAGTACTACCTTTGCATCCAATGTAAATTCCCTGATGATAGGAAACGTACCGTCCGGAACTACCTGCGATTGGTCTAAAGCTGTTACCGGTAATGCTAATAACAGCACAATGGTTTTTTCCAGTACAACCAATGCTAATGTTAAAATCCCGGCTGGGTTGCAATATAAATGGACACCAGGCACACAGGCTCCGGTTAGGACTTTTGCGGCTGCCACTGCAATTACTAATAATGCTGCCACTGTAAACTGGACGGCTCCGACAGGTGCAACAGCTTACAATGTTCAGTATAGAGAAGTTGGAAGCTGTGATTGGACCGATCTTGTTGGTAATCCGGTTTCTGCCGCTTCAGCTACAATTTCAGGTCTGACTCAGAATACGAGCTATCAGGTTCAGGTTCAGGCTTTAAATGGATCAGTGCAATCCATATATTCTCATATTCCAAATGCAGCCGGAACGGGGAATGGGTATATCTCCTCAGGGTCTTTTACAACTACACCTAACTGTGCAAGTACGGTAACAGGTCTTTCTTCTTCTGCTGTGACTCCTGAATCAGCAACAATAAGCTGGACAGCTTCTACAACACCTCCAGGTAATGGATATGAGTATTATTATTCCACATCTTCAACAACTCCGCTTGCAACGGCTACGCCTTCAGGATCTGTAGTTGCTGGCGTAACAACAGCTAATATATCTGGTCTGACTCCTTCAACTCAGTATTATTATTGGGTAAGAGGAAACTGTAATGGGACAGATAAAGGAGTTTGGTCAAGCTCTGCTAACTTTACAACACTTGGTCTGTGTCCTACTGTTACAGCCCCTGCATCCAGTGCTACAGGAGTAAGTGTAACACCTACGATCACATGGAATGCAATAAATGGCGCAGCCGGCTACAAACTGAAAGTTGGAACTACCTCAGGAGGAAATGATATTCTAGATATAGATATTACTGGTGGAGCTAATAATTCTTACACTTTCGCTGCTCCTTTAAGTTTTGCTACTACTTATTATTATTCTGTAACTGCTTATACAGCTAATATTGCAGGGCCTGCTACTGCATGTACGGTAAGATCATTCCAGACCATATGTAATTCATCTAATTTACCTTATACTTTAGATTTTGAAAACGTTACAACACCTGCATTACCAATTTGTACAACAGTGGTTAACAGTGGTTCCGGAAATTTATGGAAAACAGCAACGGCTCCGACTGGTTTTACAGGGAAAGTGCTTAATTATTCCTATAATAGTTCTAATGCTGCCAATACATGGTTTTTCACACAAGGGCTGAATCTTACAGCTGGAGTTAGCTACAGAATTAAATATAAATATGCAAATGCAACTGGTACAACACAATATCCTGAAAGAGTAAAAGTTGCTTACGGATCTTCCGCTACAAGTGCAGCAATGACGAATATCATAGCAGATCATGGTAATATTATCGGAGGAGCTGTTACAAATACTTTTACAGACTTTACGCCAAGTGCAACAGGTGTTTATTATATAGGATTCCAGGCATATTCTCTTGCTGATATGAACCAGATTTATGTTGATGATATCAATATAGATGTGACTCCTAGCTGCTCTGAACCATTGGCTGTTACTGTTTCAGGGATGACAATCAATGCAGCAAATGCTTCCTGGACTGCCCCAGCTACCGCTCCTGGAGTTGGATATGAATATTACTATTCTACAAGCAGTACAGCTCCTACAGCGTCTACTGCAGCTTTAGGAACGAGTACTACAACTTCAGCTCCTTTATCCGGACTTTCTCCTTCTACTACTTATTATTTATGGGTGAGATCGGTTTGTAGTTCTTCTGATAAGAGTGCATGGAGTATTGTTGCTACATTTAATACTCTTTGTGGAACTGTTACGGCACCTTTTGTTCAGAACTTTGATAGTGGAGCAGCACCAAACTGCTGGAATAATATAAATCCTGCAGCAACAACTACTGATGCTACTCTTTTCTGGAAATTTGCAGGAAGTGCAGATTATGGTGCAAGTCCGGCTAATAACGGCAAGGCTGCAGGTACGTACGCTTGGGTAGACGCAAGTTCACCATATGCTGGAGCGGGTGTTAATACCGTGCAATTGGTTACTCCTTCTGTAAATTTAACAGGATTAACTGCACCTATTGTTTCTTTTGACTGGTTTAAAAATCACTCTACAGTATCTACTACTACGGTTTCACCTTCTACTTATGATAATAATAAGCTTACCGTTGAAGTAAATGATGGAAACGGCTGGGTAGCCATCTTTAGTGATAATACCAACTTAAATCAATGGAGAACAGTTGCTGTTCCATTAGCAGCTTCTTATATCGGAGCAACTATTCAGGTGAGGTTTACTGTAGATAAAAATGTGAGTGGTAATGGATATTACTATGATGATGTTCTTTTAGATAATGTTGAAATAAAACAAAACCCTAATCTGGCAACTTCTGAAACTACAGTAAAAGAAAATAAGATTAATGTATATCCTAATCCGTTTACTGATACGCTAACAATTTCTGATGTATCCAAAGTGCAGTCTGTTTCAATTGTTGATGTTTCCGGAAGATTGATTAAAACCATTGAAAAACCTTCCTCTGAACTTCAGTTGAGAGACCTTAAAGAAGGATTGTATTTGGTTGTTTTGAATATGAAAGACGGATCTAAACAAACCGTTAAAGCAATTAAGAGATAAAATAATTTCTTATAAATAGAAAAAAGAGACTGTTCATTTCGAGCAGTCTTTTTTTTACAAGTGAAATTATCTTTTGTTAAAAGAAAATTTGTATTTGTTGTCATATGATGAAAAAAATATTTTTTTTGTTGTTGATTTTCACTAGATTTGAGTAAATAATATTGATTTATATGAAAAATTTTTTACTCGTTGGCTTATTAATGACTGGCTTTTTATCCTCTGCGCAGACGTATTGTACACCTGCGTTTGCTAGTGGCTGTAGTGGAGGGGATGTGATAGATACTTTTGCAATTCCGGGTGCCGGATTTGATCATTCTAATACAGGTTGTTCTACTGATGCCTATGGAGATTATACCTCTATGACGATCAACCTGAGTGCAGGTTTAAGTTATGATTTTAGCGTTAAACATGGTTACAGTGATCAGAATGTACGTATATGGATAGATTTCAATAACGACGGAACTTTTGATGATGCAGCTCCGGAACTTGTAGCTTCTGCAAGTAGTACGCTTGTGGGGGGAAACAATATAACCGCAGGACTTATAACAATTCCTTCTACAGTTACTCCGGGTACTTATAGAATGAGGGTAGCAGATCGCTTTTCCAGTGATCCTATTCCTTGTAATACAAATGGATATGGAGAAGCTCACGATTATACGGTCGTAATCGGTGCTGTTCCAACATGTTTTGCACCATCTGCTTTAACTGTTTCTGCTGTTACTGCCAATTCTGCCCAGGTAGGATGGACAGCGCCATCTTCAGCGCCAGGAAGCGGTTATGAATATTATTATTCAACTTCCAGTGCATATCCTACTGCTGCTACAGTGGTTTCCGGAACAAGCAGCGGATTAACTGCCAATCTGCCTTCACTTGCTCCAGCAACTACTTATCACGTATGGGTACGTTCTGTATGCAGTTCTTCAAATAAGAGTGCATGGTCTCAAATGGCAACATTTATGACGTCGTGTGTTGCTGTAGGAGTACCATACGCATTGGATTTTGAAAGTATAACCCCGCCTGATATCCCAGGTTGTACCTCAGTAGTTAATGATGGTGCAGGAAATATGTGGAAGACAGGTGATCTGGATGCTCAGGGATTCACAGGGAATGTTCTTCAGTATTCTTACGACTATGCTGATAATGCGGATACCTGGTTTTTCACCAATGGTATTAATCTTACTGCAGGAGTAACCTACAGAATTAAATATAAATATGCAAATGCAGAAGGAACTGTATATGCTGAAAAACTAAAAGTGGCTTACGGCACTACAGCTACAGGAGCAGGAATGACCAATACATTAGCTGATCATTCAAATATTGTTGTCAGCACAGCAACAAGTGCTTTTGCGAATTTCACACCCACAACTACAGGAGTTTATTATTTTGGATTTCAGGCATACTCTGATGCGAACATGAATCAATTATATGTTGATGATATCAATATAGATGTAGCACCAGTTTGTAGCGAACCTAATGCATTAGCTGTTTCAAATATTACTGCTGCAGGAGCTACGGTTTCATGGACAGCGGCTACCCCTGTACCTGCAAATGGATATGATATTTATTACAGCACAACCAATACAGCACCTACAGCAACAACCACGCCTAATTTTACAGGAGTTACAGCAACCACTTACAATATTCCTGGTTTAGCTGCCTCCACTGCTTATTATGTATGGGTAAGATCTGCATGCAGTGCAACAAGTAAAAGTATATGGAGTGATCATGCTACTTTTACAACATTGTGTTCAAGTGTGAATATTCCTTATACGATAGATTTTGAAAACGTGACTGTTCCAGATCTGCCTGGTTGTACAATTAATATTAATGCCGGAACAGGAAACGATTGGGAAACAATGGACCCTCCTTCCGATAGCCAGGGATTCACTACCAATGTGTTGAAGTACCAGTATAACTCTTCCAATTCTGGAAATGCATGGTTCTTTACACAAGGATTGAACTTAACCGCAGGAGTGCAGTATACAATCAGTTATAAATATGGTAATAACTCATCAACTTATGCTGAAAAATTGAAAGTTGCCTATGGAACTTCACCAGCAGCAGCAGCTATGACAGGCTCTATAGCAGATTATCCTTCAATCAATGATGGAATGGCCCATACAGAATCTATAACGTTTACAGTTCCTACAACAGGGGTGTATTTCTTTGGATTTAATGCGTATTCAGATCCGGATCAGTATAATCTGTATATTGACGATATTAGCATTAACAACGCTAATCTGGCAACATCTGAGGTGGCTATTGCGAGAAATACTATCCAGGTTTATCCTAATCCATTTACGGATGCACTGAATATTTCTGATGTGAAAAATGTAAAAAATGTATCTGTGACAGATGCTGCTGGAAGACTGGTGAAAACAATTGCTAATCCTGAATCTACAATCCATTTAAGAGATTTAATGCAAGGAGTTTACTTAGTAACACTTGAAATGAAAGACGGATCTAAGCAGACGATCAAAGCCATTAAAAAATAATTCATCATTTAAATAAAAAGGGAGGCGGATCATTGATGATCCGTCTTTTTTATGAAGATTGTATAGGATTTGATTTGAAAAGTATTGATGAAAAAAGATGAGTAAAATCGTTCACTCATCTTTTTTATTTTGTTCTGAAAATTCTGGTTGATTATAAATTGTTCCTGTCACTTATTACCCATTACTCATCATTTATTGGGTACAGGCTGTATTTCTCCTTTATTCATAAGGTCAAAAACAGTAGGGAAGAACATTACTAATATAAAGTAGATAATGATCATGAGTACAATCAATGCAAAAAGAATAATTACTAAGCTATTCGGTCTGTTTTTCTTTTTAGGTTCCATGATTTTGAGGTATTTGGTGAATAAATTTTACTTATACCAAGATATTAAGCTAATTTCTTGCCACATTTCTTACAATACCTTGCATCATCATCAATATCTTCATTACCACAGCGTTCACATATCATTTCCAGATTTTGTCTTTTGTTTCTCATTTCCGCTGTTACAATACCGGTAGGAACTGCGATGATAGAATAACCCGCCAGCATCAGAACAACAGCGAAAAACTTCCCTAAAGGCGTAATAGGCGATACATCACCATAACCTACAGTAGTTACCGTGACAACCGCCCAGTAAATAGACTGCGGTATAGTTTCAAAACCTTGTCTTCCACCCTCTACCATAAACATAAGCGAACCTACAATAACCGAGAAAATAATCAGGAACAAAAGGAAGATGTAAATTTTTCTTGAACTGTTCTTTAAAGCCCTTACAATTAAATATCCATCATTCATAAAATCCAGCAAATTGAAAATCCTGAAGATTCTCAACATTCTCAGCATCCTGAAAATAAGGAAATACTTAGTAATAGGAAAGAAAAAACTAAGGAAGAAAGGAACAAGAGCCAGAAAATCAATAATTCCGAAAAAACTGAATAGGTAACTCCGTTTATTTTTTACCACCGCAATGCGCATAGAATATTCCAGGGTGAAGAAAATTGAGATCACCCATTCAAGAATCAGAAAAGTATAATGGAATCTTTTATCAAGCTTAGGTACGCTTTCCATCATAATAATTGCAGTACTTGCAAGAATTAACGATAATAATATGATATCGAACAGTTTTCCAAGCTTCGTATCGGAGCGATAAATTATCCGGTAAAGGAATCTTTTCCAAAGAGCATCCTCAGGAATCAGATCATGTTCTCTTTCCATTTATATAAGGTTATTTCACGGCGAAGTTAATAATTTCCATAAAGCATACGGTAAATATATGATTGTTGAAAGAATCTTGCAAATGTTAACGAAAAACCTGTCATTGAAAAGTGAATTATTTAAATTAATTACTTGTTTTTTTAATTATAACAAATTAAAAAAACACGAATAAATAACATTCTTATCTTTTATTTCTATACCATTGCAGCCCCTGCGAGTCTTGATCCGGGAAAAGGCTATCATCTTTTTATGGAGTCTGATATAAACTGCAGTGTGGTAATAGAATCCTTTACCAGGGTATCTCTTTTTAAAGATTAACAGTCTTATGTTATTCTTTTTAACATCAAAATGAAACCGGTTAAGAAAGCCGGGTTTTAATGTTGTAGAATTTTTTCCGGATTTTTAGTAAAATCAATATCTTCGCTGTAACCGTAAAATATAAATTAATGAAGCTAAAAACTGTAATTGCAAAGATTGAAGAGGAGATAAGCATCAGACAGGCAGAAGATTTTGATAATGTAGGATTGCTGTGTGGAGTTTATGACCGTGATGTATCAGGAATTCTGGTTTGCCATGATGCCCTGGAAAATGTAGTAGATGAGGCGATTGAGAGAAACTGTAATCTGATAGTATGCTTTCATCCCATCATATTTTCCGGACTAAAATCCTTAACAGGAAAGAACTACGTAGAGAGAGCTGTTTTAAAAGCTATTGAAAATAAAGTAGCCATCTATGCCGTCCACACTGCATTTGATAATGATTTCTTTGGGGTGAACCACGGGATATGCAGCCAGTTGGGACTAAAGAATAAGAAGATTCTTCAGCCAAAGGAAAATAATTTAAAACAGTTGACGGTTTTTGTTCCCAAAGAATATTCAGAAAAAGTAAAAGAAGCGATGTTCCTGGCCGGAGCAGGAAATATAGGATTCTATGATGAATGCAGTTTTACGGTGAACGGTAACGGAACATTCAGGCCTGTAGAAGGTGCAAATCCGTTTTCGGGACAGCAGGGAATTCGCGAAAATGCAGATGAAGATATGATCTCTGTAATTTTTGAAGGGTTTAAACAAGGGCAGATTGTGGGGGCCATGAAGGCTGCACATCCTTATGAAGAAGTAGCCTATCAGGTTTATAGTCTGGATAATAAAAATCATCATGCCGGATTAGGCATGTATGGTGATCTGGAAGAAGAAATGGATGAAAAAGATTTCCTCAGGTTGGTAAAAGAAAAATTTGGTCTGGAGGTGATAAAACATTCTTCATTTAATAATAAAAAAATCAAAAGAGTAGGGGTGCTGGGAGGCTCAGGAGCAAGTGGGATAAGATCTGCAGCCTCCAGGAAATGTGATGCATACCTTACCGGAGATCTTAAATATCATGACTATTTTCTGGCTGAGTCTAAAATGCTGATCTGTGATATAGGACATTATGAATCAGAACAATTTGTTACCCAACAATTATTTGAAATTTTATCACAAAAATTTAGTACATTTGCAATTTCAAAATCTATTGAAAAAACAAACCCAGTAAATTATTTCATTTAAATATGGCAAAAACCAACGATATTTCAGTTGAAGAAAAATTAAGAGCTTTATACGATTTACAGATCATTGATTCAAGATTGGATGAAATCCGAAATACTAGAGGAGAATTGCCAATTGAAGTTGAAGATCTTGAAATTGAGATCGAAGGTCTTGAAAAAAGAGCTGAAAAATTTCATGCTGATATCAAAGAGCAGGACGATCAGATCAAAACAAAGCATGAAGTAATTAACCATGCTAAAACTTTAATTGAGAAATACAAATCTCAGCAGGATAATGTAAGAAACAATAAAGAGTTTGAAGCATTAGGAAAAGAAATGGAATTCCAGGAGCTGGAAATTCAGCTTGCTGAAAAAAGAATTAAAGAATTCGGAGCTAAAATTGCTCACAAAAACGAAACTTTAGCTGAACTGAATGCTAAGATCGACGATTTGAAAAGCCACTTGAAATTCAAGAAAGAAGAATTGGATGGTTTGATCTCTGAAACGCAGAAAGAAGAAGAATACCTTTTAGAGCAGTCTAAAGAATTCGCAGCTAAAATTGATGAGAGATTATTGGCTTCTTATAACAGAATCAGAACAAACTCTATCAACGGTCTTGCTGTTGTAGGATTAGAAAGAGGAGCTCCAAAAGGATCTTTCTTCACTATCCCTCCTCAAAAGCAAATGGAAATTGCTCAGAGAAAGAAAATCATTATTGATGAGCACTCTGGAAAAATCCTTGTTGATGATGAATTGGTAATGGAAGAAAACGAAAAAATGAAATCTGTAATTAAATTCTAATTATTGATTTTAAATTATACAAAAGCTGTTTCAGAAATGAGACAGCTTTTTTTATGGCAAATATAGTACGGTATTTTGATGTCGGTTGATAAAAGAGAAAATAATACTTATTTTTCTTGTTTTTTATTAATTATTTTAATTTTAATTAATAATATTAAATTATTACTACTATAATGTTTTTATTTGTATATTTACTGTAATGAAAAAGTATAATGGTTAAATAACTGACAGAGCTTCAGCAGGAGATATAGGAAGTAAGGCTTTATGGTTACAATAAAAGCAGACATATCCATTAACTATAGCTTTTGATCCGTTCAAAATGAGTTTTTTATAAATGATATTATTTGGATATTCTGATATTCAATTTAAACACAACCAGAAAAATTATATATCATGAAAAAATTGTTAGTGGGGTTTTTATCTCTTTTAAGTTATTGCCTGCTAGGGCAATTAGGGAATGTTGGTATTAATACAGTCACTCCTGGAAGTACATTGGAAATTAACGGAAGTCTTGCAGCACAATACCGGTTGGTATCGGCTAATTACAATATGACTATTACAGATTATTATGTAGCCTATAATGGCAGCTCAGTTGGTACCATAACACTGCCGGCAGCTGTTGCTGCCTATCCTGCACAGGGACATATCAAAGGCCGCGTATATTATATTAAAAACACAGGAAGTTTTAATGTTAACATAGCAGCCAATGGAAGTGAACTGATAGATAACCAGCCAGGTTCTGCCGTATCATCCATAGGATTGGGGCAGGGATGGGCTGCAATACTGATTAGCAACGGTAATACGGGTGCCGCGGTAACCTGGGAAGCAATAGTTGTCAATCCAAGTAATGCCATTAATACCATTATCGGCATGTCATCAAATTCTACCTATAGCTTACCTTCTACAGCAAACTTTAATTCAGGTATTCCGCAGGTGCTGCCTTTTACAGCCTCTGAAGTACAGATTAATCAAGGTTCAACAGCTTCGTGGGACGCTGCAAACAACCGCTTTGTCATTAATGAAACAGGTATCTATGAAGTGAATGCTCTGTCTTATTTCGGAGCAGGGGGAACCACAGGTGCCAGTAGTTATATTGGAGTGAACCTGGGTGTTACAAAAAACGGAACGGCTGCAGTTAACCTCATTGCTGGTAGCCGTGCAAACATAGGACAGCTTATTGCCGGAGCCGGAAATACACCTATTTCATTACATTGCCTGGTAAATTTAGTTGCTGGTGATGTTGTTTATTTAACGATGTTTAGGGGATCTTTTGATTCTGCTACAGGAACAGTGCAGTCACAGGCACCCTCCGGTGTTTCTGAGGCCCGTCATTTCAGTCTGAAGAGATTATAAAGGATGAAAAAAATATTTTCTTGTCAATGAAAAAAAATGTGTCCTAAAAGGCAGATGCATCTCTTGATAATCGAATATTTGAACATGTCTCCTGTATAGGAGGGGTACGAATAAAATCAACAAAAACAGAGGCTGCCCAAACTTTTTGGACAGCCTCTGTTTTTTTATTCATGATGATCATACATCTTATTATACAAAGCTATAAACTTCTCTTTTATTGCTTTTCTTTTTAGTTTTAAAGTTGGAGTAAGCAATCCGCTTTCAATGCTCCATACTTCAGGAGTAAGCTCAATTTTTTTAATTTTTTCCCAGTTTCCAAGGTGTTCATTGATGCCTTCGATTTCTTTTTCAATTCTCTGCTTCAACTCAGCACTTTTGGCAATCTCCTCCGGTGTAGTACCAATAGTAAGATTGTTTCTCATCGCCCAGTTTTTAGCAAATTCAAAATCAGGCTGTACCAAAGCACATGGCATTTTTTCACCATCGCCTACCACCATGATCTGTTCTATGAATTTTGACGCTTTCGCTAAATTTTCAATAGTCTGGGGAGCAATATATTTTCCTCCGGAAGTTTTGAACATTTCCTTCTTACGGTCGGTAATTTGTAAAAATCCGTCGCTGTCTATATGTCCGATATCTCCGGTTTTGAAGAAACCATCCTCTGTGAAAGCTTCTTTTGTCATTTCTTCATTCTGAAAATATCCTTTGAATACAGAAGGACCTTTTACGGTAATCTCACCGTCTTCCTGAATTTTAACCTTTAAATTATCCAATGGAATTCCTACCGTTCCCACTCTCATTTTATCAAAGCTGTTTACAGAAATTACAGGGGAGGTTTCTGTTAAACCATATCCTTCCAGAATTGGAATACCAGCATTCTGGAACATCAGGTTAAGTCTTGTAGATAATGCCGCAGATCCCGAAACTAAAGTCACAATTTCGCCGCCTAAACCTTCTCTCCATTTGGAAAATACAAGCTTGTCTGCAATGATTTCCTGAAGTCCGGATGGTTTGGAGATTACTTTCTTTTTACTGATCAGGTTCAACGCCCAGAAGAAGATTTTTGATTTTAATCCTCCTGCTGAAGATCCTGTATTATAGATTTTGTCATATACCTTTTCTACCAGCCTTGGTACTACAGTCATATAATGAGGTTTCACTTCTTTTACGTTTTCACCCATTTTCTCGATGCTTTCAGCAAAATAGAGAGAAAAACCATTGTACTGATAAAGATAGAACAGCATTCTTTCAAAAATATGGCAGATAGGAAGGAAGCTTAATGCTCTCGTCTCCTTGTAATCCAGGCTTCTTCTCTTTGGAATTCTCGGTATGGCTCCTAATACGTTTGAAACAATATTATTATGCGTAAGCATTACCCCTTTTGGTCTTCCCGTAGTTCCGGAAGTATAAATAATTGTTGCGAGATCTTCTGTGTTGATCGCATTAGAAAGATCATCTACTTCAATTTGCGTAGATTCATCCTTACCCAAGTCAAGAATTTCTCTCCAGTTGGCCGCTCCACTGATATTATCGAAAGTAAAAATTCCCTGTAAACTTGGGATATTATGTTTTACTTTCATTACTTTATTCAGCAGCTCTTTATCAGAAACAAAACAATACTGAATTTCAGCATTATTGAAAATGAATTCATAGTCTTCAGAAGAAATACTTGGATAAACCGGTACTGAAACAACTCCGATCTGAGAAAGCCCGAAATCCATAATTGCCCATTCTGTGCGGGAATTGGTTGTAATCAAAGCAATTTTGTCCCCTGGTTTTATCCCAAGCTTCAATAATCCCCTGGATATCTTGTTTCCCTCATTAATAAACTCCTGTGTAGAAGTTTTTCTCCACTCGCCATGATATTTTGTTACAAACATATCCGTTTTAGGATATTTTTCTAAAGCATAGTGTGGAATATCGAATAATCTCTTGATCGTCATGATTTTTTACGTAATTTATAAAGAAATTTAAATATAAGCATTTTTTTTAATTGAAACCCTCTCAAGGTAATAATTAGGAATTAGTTAAATGCTTACCATAACAGTTTGAATCAAAAAGGAGGCCGGAAGCTCTGAAATAGGGATTTTATATTTTTAATTATTCTTTTATAAGGATTTATTTTTCTTCATGTATTTTATATTGTCTTCTTGACGCATTATCCCGGATCCCGAAATGCGTATCAATTATCATTAAACCTGCCTTTTTTCCACTTTTAATTTATTTTTTCAGATTTGCTTAAAAAGTGTAAATTTACGGCTATCTAATTATTTTTTTTATGGACTTTAATTTATCGGAAGAACAGCTGATGATTCAGCAGGCAGCAAGAGACTTTGCACAGAACGAACTATTACCTGGAGTGATTGAAAGAGACCGTGACCAGAAATTTCCTGCAGAACAGGTGAAGAAAATGGGAGAAATGGGACTTTTAGGAATGATGGTAGATCCAAAATACGGAGGTGCAGGTATGGACAGCGTTTCTTACGTGCTTGCCATGGAAGAAATTGCAAAAGTGGATGCTTCTGCAGCTGTTGTAATGTCTGTAAACAACTCATTGGTTTGTGCCGGTCTTGAAAAATTCGCTTCTGAAGAGCAAAAAGTAAAATATCTTACTCCACTGGCCAGCGGACAGGTAATCGGAGCATTTGCATTATCTGAGCCGGAAGCGGGTTCTGATGCTACTTCTCAGAAAACGACTGCTGAAGACAAAGGAGATTACTATCTTTTAAATGGTATCAAAAACTGGATCACCAATGGTGGAACAGCTACTTATTATATCGTAATTGCACAGACAGATCCTGAGAAAAAGCATAAAGGAATCAATGCTTTCATCGTTGAAAGAGGATGGGAAGGATTTGAAATCGGACTGAAAGAAGACAAATTAGGAATCAGAGGAAGTGATACTCACTCTTTGATCTTTAATAATGTAAAAATTCCAAAAGAAAACAGAATTGGTGCTGACGGATTCGGATTCAACTTTGCTATGGCAGTATTGAACGGAGGAAGAATTGGTATTGCTTCTCAGGCTTTAGGTATTGCTTCAGGTGCTTACGAACTGGCATTGAAATATGCTAAAACAAGAAAAGCTTTCAAAACTGAAATCATCAACCACCAGGCGATTGCATTCAAATTGGCTGATATGGCTACTCAGATCACGGCTGCAAGAATGTTATGTTTCAAAGCAGCTTGTGAGAAAGATGCAGGAAAAGATATTTCTGAAAGCGGAGCTATGGCAAAATTATACGCTTCTCAGGTGGCAATGGATACTACTATTGAAGCAGTACAGATCCACGGAGGATACGGATATGTGAAAGAATATCACGTAGAAAGATTAATGAGAGATGCGAAAATCACTCAGATCTATGAAGGAACTTCTGAAATTCAGAAGATCGTGATTTCCAGAAGCATTGCAAAATAACATTTTATAAAACTCACAACCTATGAAAAAATCTTTGTGGATCACCCTTGGTGTCGTGCTGCTGTTACTGGGCGTGTTTGTCTGGTATAAGTACTATTTCGTTTTTGGAGAAGGAGTAAAATCCGGATACCTGAACTATGCTATGAAAAAAGGTTATGTCTTCAAAACCTTTGAAGGTAAGCTGATTCAGGAAGGCTTTGGAAGAGGAAAAACAGGAACTATTACAAGCTATGAGTTTGAATTTTCTGTAGATGACCCCGAAGTTTTCAAACAACTGGAAACCAACAGCGGTAAAACTTTTGACCTGCATTACAAAGAGTACAATGGAGCACTTCCGTGGAGAGGAAACACAAAGTTTATTGTAGATAAAGTAGTGAATATGAAATAAAACAAATAAGGCTCTCAATATGAGGGCCTTATTTTACACCAAATCACAAAATATTAATATATGAAATAAAATTTCCAAATTTATTTTTGAACCTTATCTTATCGAAGATTCATTGCATTTTGCTTACACTTAAAGTTAAGAGTTATTTTTCTAATAAGCAAATACTTCCGTTGAATGTTTGATAAAATTAAAAATAAGAATCGAACATCCGTTTTAAACCTCATTAAAAAAATATTAAAAAACTAATGAGAATCATTATCAGCCGTATTTTTATTCTTCTTTTTATACAAATAGTATCCAATGCCGGCAATAAGAAATAAAGGCCATAATGGTAGGATAAACAGAAATATGGAAGTGATAACATTCCAGCCGGATTCAATGGCAGCCAGTGATTTTCCACCGAAGCTCTTAGGTTCTGTTTCTGTTTTACCCTGGTCACTGATATTCACATTAATTGTACAGATGGTATTGTCTGCGTAGTTTCGTCCTGAAACCTGTATATCTTTCGTATCAATATCTCCCGCATTGCTGTTGATTGCATCTATCAAATCATCAAAATGCCGGATAGGAACTTTAATATCCAGGCTGTATACTTTTTGATTCTCTCCATGAAGATATGCGGATTCCACATAAGAAAGATTTTCACTTTTGATATAACCGTTATTTCTGCTGACTTCTTCTCTGATGATTTCCTTTACTGTTTCTGCATTCTCCGCTTTTATGGCAATATATCCTGATTTCACCATTTTATCTTTAGCCATATTAAGTTCATAGCTGTCGTTTACAGGCTTGTCTTTATAAATAATTTTGGTTTCTTTAATAACCTTTGGAGCCGGAGCTTTTACGGCAATTTTTTCAGATCTTTTCTCCAGGGAGTCCTTTATATCTATTTTGGATTCCAGTTTTGTATGGGCAATTTTATCAGATAAAGAATCCACCATTTTGGAGGTGTGTTCTATCTTTTGCTGGATGTCATTTTTAGTATTCTCAAAATCTTTTATTTTAATACTGGCCGAGTCCAGAACTTTATCAGCCGTTTTACTGACATGATCAATAGTTTCTGTAGCAACTGTGGCAGCACTGTCTGCAGAATGGATGGCTTCATGTATTTTATCCTGTGTAGCTTCCGCTTTTTTACACATAATGAAAGTGCTTGCTACAGCAGCGAGTAAGATGAACTTTTTCATAAGATTAATTTTTTTGATGAAGTAAAATTAGAAGGGAAGTTCTTGTAAAGATTGTAAATAGAATGTATTGTGCTGGTAAAATAGTAACTTGTATATTTTCAGGATTTTGTATTTGTTTTACAAAAGATTTACAAAGTGTTTTTCTGATTTTGGGGTATTGAAATGATTCGAAAGCTTTGTTTTTTCACTAAATATTAGTTCGGAAATCTAAAAATTCCCATCCTCCGGAGGGGTGGCAAAAATTCGAAGAATTTTTGCCGGGGTGGTTTCATACGATATTTTATAAAAAAAACCGCAGAAAAAAACTTCTGCGGATCTGTATTGTGAACAATTTCGCCTTTTCGCGAATTGCCTGTCTACTTCTTAATTTTCTCTGAACTCACTGATGAAGTGTAATTTCACATTCGGGAATTTCTCCTGCGTCATATGAATGGTGAAAGAAGAGTCTGCAAGGAATACCAATTGATTGTACTTATCTCTCGCCAGGAACCTCTGTTTTAATCTTGCGAATTCTTTGAACTCTTCAGATTTTTCGTCAGCTTCTACCCAACAGGCTTTGTGCATGGATAACGGTTCATAAGTACATTTTGCACCATATTCATGCTCTAAACGATATTGGATAACTTCATACTGAAGGGCACCTACAGTTCCGATAATCTTTCTTCCGTTCATTTCAAGGGTAAACAACTGTGCAACTCCTTCATCCATCAGCTGATCAATACCTTTCGCCAATTGCTTGGCTTTTAACGGATCATTGTTGTTGATATAACGGAAATGTTCTGGAGAGAAGCTCGGAATCCCTTTGAAGCTTAACTTTTCTCCACCTGTAAGCGTATCTCCGATTCTGAAACTTCCTGTATCATGTAAACCAACGATATCACCAGGGAAACTTTCTTCTACCACCTCTTTTTTATCAGCAAAGAACGCATTGGGAGAGGAGAATTTCATTTTCTTGCCTTCTCTTACCAATAAGTAATTTTCGTTTCTTTTAAAAGTTCCGGAAACAATCTTTACGAAAGCAAGTCTGTCCCTGTGCTTAGGATCCATATTCGCATGGATTTTGAAAACAAATCCTGTGAAAGTGCTTTCCTCAGGTTTTACCAGGCGGGTATCACTTTCTTTTGGCTGCGGCATAGGAGCAATATCAATAAAAGCATCCAATAATTCACGAACCCCGAAATTATTTAAAGCTGAACCGAAGAATACAGGCTGTAAATCTCCTTTCATATAATCCTCACGGTTAAATTCAGGGTAAACAGACTGGATCAGGTCAAGCTCTTCTCTTAAAGTTGCTGCGGCTTTTTCACCAATAACATCATCAATGGAAGTATCATTGATATCATCAAACTTAATAGAATCTCCAACCTTTTGTTTTTTCTCTTCTAAGAATAACTGGATGTTGTTTTCCCAGATATTATAAATTCCCTGGAAGTCGCTTCCCATACCAATTGGTAAAGAAAGCGGACAAACTGTTAATCCCAGTTTTTGTTCCACTTCGTCCAACAGATCGAAGGCATCCTTACCTTCACGGTCTAATTTATTAATGAAAACCAACATCGGGATGTTTCTCATTCTACAAACCTGAACCAGTTTTTCAGTTTGTTCCTCAACCCCTTTTGCAACGTCTATCACAACGATTACGGAATCTACAGCAGTTAATGTTCTGTAGGTATCCTCAGCAAAGTCTTTGTGACCAGGAGTATCGAGAATATTGATTTTATGATCTCTGTATTCAAAAGCCAATACGGAAGTTGCCACAGAGATTCCTCTCTGTCTTTCAATTTCCATAAAGTCGGAGGTAGCTCCTTTTTTTATTTTGTTGGATTTTACCGCACCCGCTTCCTGGATCGCTCCCCCGAAAAGAAGTAACTTTTCTGTAAGGGTTGTTTTTCCGGCATCCGGGTGGGAAATGATCCCGAAGGTCTTTCTTTTTTGTATTTCTTTGATTAAGTCTGACATATCGTATTTTGAAGTTGCAAAAATCGTGATTTTTTACGAGGTTTTCAAATTTAAATTGCAACAATGCTTTTCAGGTGGGAGAGTGAAGAGTTAGAAGGGTTTGAAGGAATGAATAATTGTAGGATTTTCACTGTAGATACAGCCATTTGCAATAGAGATATTATGGTATTCAGTACGATGAGCCAAAAATAAGAAATTCCTTTTTTAGTTGCCTGTAGCAGTCAAAAAAATTATCTTTGTTTCTCATAAACTTTTACAGAGAAAGGATGGGAAATAGCAAATATCCGAAGTTTACGTTCACATGGTTTGGCGGTGTTGTTTTGGTGGTTGGATTATTCGTGGGAACAATGGCAGTTTCTTTATTCAGTACTTTATGGAAGGTTGTTTTCCGGGAAAATATTGAATTGAAAGACTGGTTTTTCATGGTGGTGAATTCTGTAGGGTTTCTTACAGCTATTGCTTTTTTTGATTTTTTCATCGTAAGGAGGACCACTCAAAAGAAGCTTAACTTCAACTTATCATCGGTTAATTTTTCCACCTATCTTCTCATCTTTCCTATGATGGCAGGAATGATGTTTATTTCTGAATTTATTGCTGCTCAGATTCCAACTACAGGACCGTTTTTCGGAGACTTTTATGAATATTTTACCCAAATGATGGGTCAATTGACTGATAATCCAGTAATAATGATTATCATGACGGTAATTATGGCTCCCATTTTTGAGGAAATTATATTCAGAGGAATTATTCAGAAAGGACTAATCAATAAAGGAGTAGAACCATGGAAGGCAATTCTGTATGCCTCTGTTATTTTTGGAGTGGTTCACGGAAATCCCTGGCAGTTTATCAGTGCAGTAATGCTGGGCTGTGTGCTGGGGTTGGTTTATTATAAGACAAAGTCTTTACTGATGCCGATATTGCTGCATGCGTTTAATAACTTAACGCTTTCGTTATTGGTAATTTATGGTAAAGATGAGAGTTTTGCAAAGGTTCTTCATGTTTCAGAATGGCTTGTATTAGCTGTTGGAATTGTGCTTTTCTCTTTGTTCTGTTATTTGTTTATGAAAAAGTACAAAGTGCATTATGCTGAAATGTAAGTTACCGCAATAAAAAGTAAAATTGAAAATGAATATAGAAATGGAATTATTAGTAGCTACACACAACGAACATAAAAAAGAAGAAATCCAACAGATCCTGGGAAGTGATTGCGTGGTGAAAAGCCTTACCGATTATAATATTCACGAAGAAATTGTGGAAGACGGAGATTCTTTTCATGCCAATGCCCTGATCAAAGCCAAATATTGTTTTGAAAAGACCGGAATTCCAAGCCTGGGAGATGACAGCGGTCTGGTAGTAGAATCTTTGGATGGAAGACCCGGGATTTTCTCTGCACGTTATGCTGGAGATCATGATTTCGCAAAAAATATCGAAAAGGTATTGGCAGAAATGCAGGGAATTGAAAACAGAAAGGCTTACTTTGTGACAGTTTTGTGCTGCTATGATGAAAACGGGGCTCAATATTTTGAAGGCAGAGTTCATGGAAATTTACTGACAGAAAATAAAGGTTTCAAAGGCTTTGGATATGATCCGATTTTTGTCCCTGAAGGATATGAAAGAACTTTTGCTGAAATGGATCCTGAAGATAAAAATAAAATCAGTCACCGTAAACAGGCACTGGACTTATTTATGGATTTTTTAAAAGTGACAGATTAGGTTTAAATATTAAAGGTAAAACATCCATTTAGATTTTCTGTTGTACATTTGTTATCATAAATTATTGATTTGAGTACTTATTTAACAATATTAGGTTTTAACTCTGCGATTCCGACCATCAATACATCACCCACAGCACAGCTGCTGGAAATGGAAGAAAGACTCTTCCTGATTGATTGTGGAGAAGGTACACAGGTACAGCTGAGAAAGGCAAAAGCAAGATTTTCAAAAATCAATCATATTTTTATCTCCCATCTTCACGGAGATCACTGTTTCGGGCTTCCCGGGCTTATAGCTTCTTTCCGTCTTTTGGGAAGAGATATGCCTTTGCATATTTATGGTCCTAAAGGAATCAAGAAGATGCTGGAAACCATTTTTCAGATTACAGAAACCCATCGTGGTTTTGAAGTGATTTATCATGAGCTGGATAAAGATTATTCTGAAAAAATATATGAAGACAACAGGATAGAAGTATATACTATTCCGCTGGATCACAGGATTTACTGTAATGGTTATCTTTTTAAAGAAAAGCCGAAAGACAGACATCTTAATATGAAGGAGATTGCGAAGTACGGCGAAATTGAAACCTGCGATTACCACAATATCAAAGCAGGAAAGGATTTTGTACTGAGCGACGGCTATGTTCTTAAGAATGAGATTCTCACTGTTGATCCCGCTCCATCGGTATCCTATGCGTTTTGCAGTGATACCCGTTATCTGGAAAGTGTAATTCCTATTATTAAAAATGTAACGGTTCTGTATCATGAATCCACATTCTTACATGATTTGAAGGAAATGGCTGATTATACAGGGCATACCACAGCTTTGGAAGCTGCCACCATTGCTCAGAAAGCTCAGGTCGGAAAGTTGATTTTAGGCCACTTCTCCAATAGATATGGAGACCTGACCGTATTTACTGATGAAGCGAGAGAAATATTTCCCAATACATTTTTACCAAAAGCATTGGAGAGTGTAAAGATTTAGAATGAATATGTTGAAGTTTGAAGAACTCAGAGATTTTCTCAACGAAAAAGCAGATCAGTATAACGCTCTGGATTTCATTGAAAATGACCCGATACAGATTCCACATCGTTTTTCTTTAAAGCAGGATATTGAAATTGCAGGATTTCTGGCAGCTACAATCTCCTGGGGAAACAGAAAGTCGATCATTAATTCTGCGGATAAAATGCTTGATATTATGGGAAATTCTCCCTATGATTTTGTGATGAATTATTCCGAAAAGGATCTGAAAAATATTCAGGATAAAAGTATTCACAGAACGTTCAACGGACAGGATTTTTCTTATTTCATCAGGCAGTTTAGCAGAATTTATAAAGAAAATGAAAGTCTGGAAAGTTTATTTGAAGTGAAAAAAACTGAGAATAATTTTCTCCATGCTATAGAAAGATTCAGAAGTGGTTTCCTGGAAACAGAAAAACACAGAAGCCATAAACACATCAGTTCACCCTATAAAAACTCCTCTGCAAAAAGGATTATCATGTTTTTAAGATGGATGGTGCGTAAAGATAAAAGGGGAGTAGATTTTGGAATTTGGGAGAACATAGATCAGAAATATCTTTCTATTCCTCTGGATGTGCATACCGGAAATATCTCCAGAAAACTGGGATTGGTTTTCAGAACACAGAATGACTGGAAAACGGTAGAAGAGCTGGATATTGCCATCAGAAAATTTGATGAAAAAGATCCTGCGAAATATGACTTTGCATTGTTTGGATTAGGGGTAACCAAAGAACTGTTGTAAAAATATAAAGGATGAAAAAATATAACGAAAAAAAAGAAGTTCTTGAAAAAATAGCGGACAGTATTACTTCATGGATTGGATCTATTCAGTCCCTGATTGTGCATACCCTGCTGTTTCTTACCTCGTTTATACTTCCGATGCTGAATATTGTTGATTTTGATAAAATGCTTCTGATTCTCACAACGGTACTTTCCCTGGAAGCTATTTATCTTGCGATCTTCATTCAGATGTCTGTGAATAAAAGCCACGAGAAGATTGAAGATATTCAGGAGGATATTGAGGAGATCAGTGAAGATATCGAAGACATTCAGGAAGATCTTGAGGAAATCAGTGAAGACATTGAAGAGATTAACGAAGATATCGAAGATATCCAGGAAGATATTGAAGAAATCAGTGAGGATATTGAGGAAATCAACGAAGAAGAAGATGAAGAAGATCACAATGAAAGAGCGAAAAACGTAATACTCAAGAGCAATGTAAGCTCGAACAAGAATGAAATAAAAGCGTTAAAGGATATTATCTCCCAGTTGCAGAATGAAATAGATCAGCTGAAAAAAGATGATAAACTGCCGGAATAATAGCAATTAAAATATAAACAGATCAATTTTACTGGTCTGTTTTTTTATGTCTGAATTTTGAGGTTTAATGATTTGTGGAAAATGTAATGATAAGAAAAATTTATTGTGAATGTACGTTATGAATTGTAAAATAGTAATAGTTAATGAGGAATTAGTATAATTATTTTTGCTACATTTGAACAAATGAAAACAAAATGTTAATTTATAGACTAAAAAACTATTTTTTCCTTTTTTCCTTTTTATTGATTTCTGCTTCTGCATTTTCTCAAACGAAATCTGTCAGAAAATCAGAGAGAATAAAACCTTCTGCGGCCAGTCTTAGAGCAGGAGCATTCATTGATGTGAATGTACCTCCTTATACTCCTTCAAACTATACGCCGGAGCAGCTGGTAAAGAATATTTTGATCAATGGCGGTACCAACTGTACCACAGCCAATGTTACCAATGTTACTGTATCTCCCAATCATGATGTGACAAACAGCAACAGATTCTGGGGATATTTTAATAAAGGAACAACCAATTTTCCTTTTACGGATGGTATTGTCCTGACTACAGGATATGCTTCTGAAGCAGGTAATAATTATGTATCTGCTGTAGGGCAATCTGTAGGAACAGGAAGTGATGCGGATCTTGTAGCAGCTACCGGAGCGAATGTCAGCTTAACCGATGCAGTAGCCCTAGAATTTGATTTCGTTCCGAATTCAAACCAGGTAAAATTCAACTACATATTCGTTTCTGACGAATATACGTCTAATTATCCTTGCTTAGGCTATTCTGATGCCTTTGCACTTTTATTAAAGAAAGTTGGAGATCCTACCTATACTAATCTGGCTGTGTTACCCGGAAGTGCAGGGCCTGTAAGTGCAACCAATATTGTTCCTGAAGGAAATGGATTCAGCTGTGGACCTATCAATGCAACCTTTTTTGGAGCTTTGGCGAATCCGCATTTAGTGATCAACTATTTTGGAAGAACAACGCCTTTAACAGCTGTTGCAGATGTAATTCCAGGACAAACATATCATTTCAAAATGGTGTTGGCAGATGCCAAAGACCCATCTCATGACTCTGCTGTTTTCCTTGAAGGAGGATCTTTTGACGTGGGAATTAAAATTGTAGATGAAGCAGGGGTAGTGCTACCGGGCAGTATCAATATGTGTGATAATACTCCAAAGCAGTTGAAGGCTCAGGTAGCAGCAATTCCGGGAATGACTTATCAGTGGTATAAAGATGGAGTAGCTATTCCAGGGGCAACCAGTGCTGTGTATGTAGCTACCCAACCGGGAGTTTATACTGTAAAAGTAATGGTTCCGGGGAATCAGTGCCCAAGTGAAGCCACCATTACAATTGTTGGAGGAACAAGTCCTACCGTACAGAATGCTGAACTTAAACTCTGTACAACACCTGCAATCACCAGTTTTAATCTGGAGACAGCAAAACCTCTGATCAGTACAACGCAGGGAGCGGTATTCCGTTTCTATGCGAATCAGGCTGATGCACAGGCTCAGAATAACAGCTACATTACCAACCTGACCAACTATGCCGGGACAGATGGACAGATTTTATACGTACTGGTTTCCAATGGAGCTTTCTGTAGTAAGATTGCTACGTTAACCTTAAGAAAAGAAGAAACGCCAACCGCTTTACTTAGCGCTCCGAGATTGAAAATATGTGCCGGAGAGTCTGTATTATTAACGGCTTCTGGCGGGGTTACCTATGAATGGAGTGATTCTGCAGCCACTACCGGAGGAATAAGAACGGTAAGCCCAACTCAGACTACTACCTATACAGTATATGCTATCGGAGCACAGGGATGTAAATCTCTTCAGCCAGCGCGTATTACCATTGAAGTAGTACCGGCTATTGTTTCAAACTTAAAGGGCGGTCATATTTGTCAGGGGGATAAAATCATTCTGGATGCAGGCTCAGGTCCCGGATATACTTACCAGTGGAGTTCCGGTGAAACAAGTCAGAGCATTACAGTAGCTACTCCTGGAGAATATTCAGTAACGATAAGTAACGGAGTTTGTTCAAAAGAGTTTAAAACTCAGGTTATCAAAGCCGTAATCCCTGAAGTGATAAAAGTGGATTATAATGAGAGCGGAATAATGATCATTACAGCAAGCAACCCAAGTAATGGGATTCTGGAATATTCAGTAGATAACGGAGTGACATGGCAGTCTTCCAATGTGTTTAATAATGTACCTAAAAATAAAATCATTTCAATCAGAGTCAGAGTTAAATTTACAAGCTGTGTAGGCTTCCTTGAATTCTTTACTTTCGTGATGAAAAATGTAATTACTCCAAACGGTGATAATATTAATGATACCATTGATTTCAGCGGTGTGGTTAATTATAAAGATTTTAGCGGACAGGTTTTCGACCGGTATGGAAGAGAAGTGTTTAAAGCAGCGAAGATCAATCCATATTGGGACGGATATTTCCAGGGCAAAAAGCTTCCTACCTCAACATATTGGTATCAGGTAACCTTTGAAGATCCTGCAAGCAAGGAGCTTACTGTAAAAACCGGATGGATATTACTTAAAAATATAGAATAATTAAACTATAACTGAAAGACTGACTATTTTGTCAGTCTTTTTTTATTATTTTAAAATAAACAGAGTTGATATTCTAATATAAATAAATTTGCGTTAGTAATAATGTAAATTGTGTTAACTTGAATTTCAATCAAAAAAAATAGTATTTTTGTTCAAAATAATATAAAATGTTAAATAGGAGGAGAGGAAATTTATTTTTAGCAGTATTTTTAACTTTCATGGGGAACTTTGTTTTGGCTCAAAATAAAGGAAGGGTAGAAATTGCTGCAAAACCTAAAGCTGCTTCTTTGAGGGCAGGTGTTTTTATAGATGTAAATGCACCAAGCTACCCGGAATCCGGCTATCCTATAACTCAACTGATCAATGATGTTCTTATATCAGGAGGCAGCACTTGTACCAGTTCAACGGTAAGCAATGTAACCGTTTCCCCGAACCTGTCTGCCACCAACCAGAACCGAAGCTGGGGATACTTTAATAAATCAAATACGAACTTTCCTTTCAGTAAAGGGATTATACTTTCAACCGGTTATGCCAATAAAGCCGGGAATACTTTTCAGGGAACTTTAAGTGATGATCTGGGAACCGGAGGAGATGCAGATCTTGCGAACGCATTAGGGATTGCTAACAATAACCTAACCAATGCAACCTCTATAGAGTTTGACTTTGTAGCCGCCTCTACTGAAATTACTTTCAGATATTTATTTGCTTCTAAAGAATACCAGCAAAACTTCCCATGTACTATTACAGATGGTTTCGCTTTGCTGTTAAAAAAGGCATCTGATCCTACTTATACCAATCTTGCAGTGCTTCCCGGAGGAGCAGGACCCGTAAGCGTAACGAATATACACCCGCAATATCAAAACTGCGGACCTGTAAATGAAGCCTATTACGGAGGTACCAATACAGCTCAGATAGAAACCAACTTTAACGGACGTACCATTCCTCTTACTGCCAAAGCAACTGTAATTCCTGGAGAAACCTACCATTTTAAAATTGTGCTTGCGGATTATCAGGATCCCAACTTTGATTCAGCAGTATTTCTGGAAGCAGGATCATTCGATATCGGAGTAAAAATTCTGGATCCGGCAGGCGTACAGCTTCCTGCTTCTGTAAATATGTGTGATAATACACCACAGACTTTTACAGCTTCTGTTCAGGGACCTAATATAACATATCAGTGGTATCAGGGTACCAATCCGATTGCAGGAGCTACCAATGCAAGTTACACCGCAACACAACCTGGTGTATATACCGTTAAGGTGTTCATCCAGGGAAATACCTGCCCGGGAGAGGCTACTATCACTGTGGTAGGCGGGACGTCTCCTACGGTACAGAATGCTACATTAACGGCCTGTTATGCAGCCGGAAATGCAACGTTTAATTTAACATCAGCACAAGCTTCCATAAGCAATACTCCGGGAGCTGTGTTTACATACTATACCACTTTGGCAGATGCTAATGCAGGAAATGCAAACACAATTCCTAATTCAACAGCTTATCCGAGTGCAGGAGGAACAGTATACGTAAGAGTAGCCAATGGTTTCTGTGCAAAAGTAGCACAGCTGCAACTGGTAAAAGCGCCACAAATGATACCTACCATTGCCCCTCCGGCAGTACTTACCTGTGCTAACTCTCAGACTACACTGGATGCATCTGCTTCCGTTTATCCGGCAGGCGCTACTTTTAACTGGACAACTACAGGAGGAAATATTGTTTCAGGAGCAACTACTTTAAATCCTGTGATTAACGCTGCAGGAACTTATACTTTAACCATTACAAAAGTGTATCAGCCCGGAAATATCAGCTGTACAGCGGTAGGAACTGTCACCGTAACAGGAAACAGCGCTCCACCGGTTACCGGGCTTACGGCCAGCAAAATAAAAATATGTAAAGGAGATTCTACCACACTTACCGCTTCAGGAGGAGCTACCTATAACTGGGGTAATGGGCTTACAGGAAACGGAAGTACACAAGTTGTTTCACCTACTGTGACAACTACTTATACCGTAACAGCGGTGGGTGCGAATGGTTGTGTCTCTCAAAACCCTGCAACGATAACAATAGAAGTATCAGAACCTTTTACAGCACAAAATGCAATACTTCATAAATGTTACCAGCCAGGATTAACTTATAATCTTACTGAAGCTCAGCCTCAGATCACAGCTACTGCAGGGGTAACTTTCACTTACTATGTCAATCAGGCTGATGCCAATGCGGCTAATGGAAACTTTATTGTAACACCTACAACATATACACCTCCGGGAGGTAGCCAGACAATTTATGTATTAGTTAGCAACGGAGGCTGCAGTTATGTAGTATCTCTGCAATTATTAAGCACAGCTCAAACTACGCTTACTATCGCAGCACCACAAACAATTACCTGTACAACTCCGCAGATTACGCTCAATGCTTCAGCATCTGTTGTGCCTGCAGGGTCTACAATTGTTTGGACAACAACCGGCGGAACTATTGTCTCAGGAGGTAATACGCTTACCCCTGTTGTAAGTGCAGGCGGAACATATACTTTAACAGTTACCAATGTATCACAACCAGGAAACCTGAGCTGTACTTTTACTTCAACAGTAACAGTGCAGGAAGATAAGGTACAACCGGTTGCTGCATTAGTTTCATCACAACCTCGTATTTGTATTGGAGAATCAGTAACCCTTACCGCTTCCGGAGGAGTAACCTATAACTGGGGCAATGGTCTTACAGGAAATGGAAACACCCAGGTTGTTTCGCCTACTACAACTACTGTGTATACGGTGTTTGCTGTTGGAGCAAACGGATGTATTTCTGCTACACCGGCAACTGTCACAGTGCAGGTAGGTCCGCCAATAGCAGGTCTTACCGCATCTAAATTAAAAATTTGTGAAGGTGAATCTGTAACATTGACTGCTACAGGAGGAATTACTTATAACTGGATAGGTCTTACAGGAAACGGAAACACTCAGGTAGTTACGCCTACGGCTACAACAGAATATTCAGTATATGCATTGGGAGGAAACGGATGTAGTTCTGTGAACCCGGCTAAAGTTAAAATTGAAGTAGTTCCGGCAATCGTTTCTACTTTAAAAGATGTGTTTGTATGCGCCGGAGATAAAGGAACTCTGGATGCAGGGGCAGGGCCAAACTATACTTATGTATGGAGTACAGGGGCAACCACTCAAACCATAACCACTAATATTCCCGGAACATATTCTGTGACAATCAGTAATGGAGTTTGTTCTAAAACTTTCTCGGCACAGCTTATTAATCCTGATCTGCCGCAGTTTACCAATATTGTTTATGATAATCATATTCTTACGCTTACGGCGAGTAACCCTACAGGTGGAGTTTTAGAATATTCCATCGATGGAGGATTGACATGGCACGAATCAAATGTGTTTACGGGTATTTTAAATAATACCATGTATTCCGTAATGGTAAGAGTGAAAGGTGCTAAATGTGGTACTTCACTGGATTATTTTACCTTCATTGTCAGTAATGCCATTACTCCTAATATGGATGGGGTAAATGATACCATCGACTTCACCGGAATAAGCGGATACAAAGACTTCGCGGCCTCTATTTTCGACAGATACGGAGCTGAGGTATTCAAAGCCAGTAAAGGAAATGTTATATGGACAGGGTCTTTAAAAGGAATTAATCTTCCTACCGCTACTTATTGGTACAGAGTACAATGGGAAAATCCCGCAAGTAAAAAAATGGAACAACGCTCCGGTTGGATTCTTTTAAAGAACAGAAATTAAACGTTTTTATAAAATAAAATTGACAAAAAATCTTTCATTAATGAAAGATTTTTTTTGTTTTGATGAATAAATGCTATTGTGTTTTGTGAATTATTTGAAATAAGTGGAAAATATGTTAAAATGCATTTGTAATGCAATGCTGCCACACCAATTATCATTTTTCCGAATAGGGGTTGATTAATGAAAATTTACTGTAAAAGGTTTTTACTTTGGTTTTTTACAGTAAAAAATACAAATATGTGTATGATATATTTAAAAAAAAATTAAATTTGTTGAAACAAAAATATTATGAGAAGATATCTACCGCTTTGTTTATTTTTTTTAGTCATCTCGACTTTTTTATTTTCACAAAATCTGCCGCCACGAAAACAAGCAAAAGAAACTGCTTCAAATCTGTCCGGACGAGCAGGGGCTTTTATCGATGTGAACGCGCCGCAGTATCCTGAAACCGCTTACACTATTGAAAAAATGGTTAAAGATGTATTGATCTCATCCGGTACCAATACCTGTCTTACTCCCAATGTAACCAATGTAAAGATTACTCCGAATCATGCTGCAAGTGATGCAAACAGAGCATGGGGATATTTTCATAAGGCTGCCACCAATTTTCCATTTAAAGATGGGCTTATTCTTTCCACAGGGTATGCAAGAAGAGCTGGTAACACTTTTGAAGGTGGGCTTAGTGATATTAACGGTGGAGGATCAGATGCTGATCTTGCACAGGTGATTGGGGTAGTGGAAAGCAGACTGAATGATGCTGTTCTTTTGGAGTTTGACTTCGTTCCAACAACCAGCCAGATTAAATTTAATTATCTGATCGCTTCAGAAGAATATACAGGTTCATTCCCTTGTACCTTTGCAGATGCATTTGCTATCTTATTGAAACCTACTTCAGGGGGACCTTATGTAAATATGGCCGTACTTCCGGGAGGAGCAGGACCGGTAAGTATTACCAATATCCACCCTGCAATCGGATCCAGCTGTGGTGCGGTAAACGAACAGTATTTTGGAGGGTATAACACTGCCAATATTGAAACCAACTTTAATGGAAGAACAATTCCATTAACTGCCACAGCAACAGTAGTGGCAGGACAGCAATATCACTTCAAAATGGTAATTGCCGATTATAGTGACCACAGTTATGATTCTGCAGTATTCCTTGAAGGAGGATCTTTCAATATCGGGGTAGATCTTTTAGATCCTGCAGGAACCAAATTGCCTTCAGATATTAATGTATGTGATAATGTACCTCAGGTCATTACAGCTTCTGTAAATGACCCTAACCTTGTATACCAGTGGTTCTTTAATGGAGCACCAATCCCGAATGCTACAACCAATACCATTACTGCAATACAGCCCGGTACTTATACGATCGAGGTAAGTGTTCCTGGTAACCCATGTCCGGGTAAAGCTTCCATACAGATTCACGGAGGAACAACACCTCAGGCTCAGGATGCAACATTGCTGCTTTGTACCACACCGGATATTACTACTTTTGATTTGAGTACAATTACATCTACTATCAGCCCCACACCAGGAGCTATCTTTAAATTTTACGAAAATCAGGCGGACGCTGTTGCACAGAATAACAACTATATTCAGACTCCTTTAAACTATAATGGTAACGATGGCCAGATTTTGTATGTTCTGGTTTCCAATGGAGGATTCTGTAGCAAAATTGTAGAATTGACATTACAGAAAGAAGCAACGCCAACCGCTAAAGTAAAAGCTTCCAGAATAAAAATATGTCCGGGAGAATCCGTAACCCTTACCGCTGAAGGTGGAGATACTTATCTTTGGAGCAATTTCATGGGAACAGGCAATATGCAGACCGTTACTCTGTACCAGACTACCACATTTACAGTATATGCGCTTGGAGCAAAAGGCTGTAAATCTCTTAATCCGGCAACGATTAGAATTGAAGTAACACCAGAAATTACCTCTACATTGAAAGATGTTGAAATGTGTGTTGGTGATGTTGTAACGCTGGATGCAGGAGCTGGTGATGGTTATAAATATCTTTGGAGTACAGGTGCTACAACGCAGAAAATTAATGTAAACCAATGGGGCATCTACTCAGTGGAAATTGATAACGGTATCTGTAAGAAAGTTTTTGAAGCTAAAGTAATGGGCGCTGCAACTCCTTTCGTTACCGCTTTAAATTATGAAAGCATCAAAAAGACAGTAACAATTACGGCCGAAAACCCGCCAATGAACAATACGCCAAGCACATTGGAATATTCTCTTGACGGTGGTATCACATGGCAGGATTCTAATGTATTTACGAATCTTTTAGACAACACAAACTATACTGTTTTAGTAAGAAGAGTAGGAACACATTGTGTGGGCTCTCTTGAATTCTTTACTTTACAGATCAATAATATCATTACTCCGAACGAAGACGGAATCAATGATGTGCTGGATCTTAAAGCTCTTGGAGACTTTAAAAACTTTACCGGTTCTATCTATGACAGATATGGAGTGGAAATGTTCAGGTTCTCAAAAGAAAATCCTGTCTGGGATGGAACAGTAGGTGGTAAGAGACTTCCTACCGCTACATACTGGTACAAGTTCAACTTTGAGTATCCAAAATCAAAAGCTCAGATGAACTGGTCAGGATGGATCATGCTGAAGAACAGAAACTAAAATTGATAATGTACTATAAAAGAAAGCCTTTCAGAATAAATCTGAAAGGCTTTCTGCTTTTTAATGAATAATCTTATTATAATGTATTCAACAAAAAAGCTCCGTAAAGGAGCTGATAATGATTGTTTATTGATTTTGTTTCCACAGATTCGCAAAGTGAATAAAATCTGCTACGCTAAGTTCTTCCGCTCTTTTATCTAAAAACTCGTGTCCTTTTAAGGCTTCCGGAATATTGAGCATTTTTAAAGCATTTGACAGCTTTTTTCTTCTTTGATTGAAGCCTGTTTTTACAATTTGTTTAAACAGAACTTCATTGCCTGCAAGCCCTTCCTTCGGGTTTCTTGTAAGCCTGATCACTCCCGATTTTACTTTTGGCGGAGGGTTGAAGACATTCTCATGTACCGTAAACATATAAGATACATCATAATAAGCCTGTATCAGAACAGAAAGAATACCGTAATCTTTAGTTCTCGGAACAGCAGCTGTTCTTTCCGCTACCTCTTTCTGGAACATTCCTACCATTTCCGGTATTAGCTGGTAATGATCTACAATCTGAAACAGGATCTGTGAAGAAATGTTATAAGGGAAATTACCAATGATCGCAATCTGATCATCTTTGATAAAACTGAAATCCTGCTTAAGGAAATCTCCTACAAAAGTTTCTTCAGTTACCTTTGCATAATTGTTTTTCAGATATTCGATAGATTCTGTATCTATTTCGGCAAGATAAATCTTCTGATCCTTTTCAAGAAGATATTTGGTAAGAACGCCCATTCCGGGACCTACTTCCATGATGTTGGTATAGTTCTCAAAACTAAGACCTTCTACAATTTTTCTTGCGATATTTTCATCTGTCAGGAAGTGCTGTCCAAGATGTTTTTTTGCTTTTACACTCAAAGTTTTTTATGATTTTATTAACAGTGATTTTCTTTATTTCGTCCCAAATTTCGGAAGATTTTTTCTATTTTAGCCAAAAATTTTAATATTAATGGCTAAATCTGTAGATGAATTTAATAAGAAAAGGCTTCGGTCCAGCAATATTACAGTAGTGATAAGTATTGCCTTAGTGTTATTTTTGTTAGGATTAATGGGGCTTATTCTGATTAATGCCCAGAAGTATTCTGACTATATCAAAGAACAGTTGGTGGTGAACGCCTACTTTGATGAAAACTATGACGCTAAAGATTCTGTAAAAATTGCAAAACTGGAGGAAGAAACTTTTAAAAAGGTACAGTTATTAGCTCCTGTAAAAAAAGCAACTTATATTTCAAGAGATATGGCGGCTAAAGAAGCCAAAAAGACTATGGGAATCGACAGTGATGCATTGTTCGAAGAAAATATTTTCCCATCTTCAATTGAAGTTGCTTTAAAACCAGAATTCGTGGATCCCGCAAAAATTGATGAAGCCATCAAAGAGATCAAATCCGTTCCGGGGATTATCGATGTTAAAAATGACAGTACTTTGATGGTGGATGTTTACAATAACCTGAGCAGAATTCTGAAATGGATTTTAGGATTTTCAATTCTGTTCCTGATATTAGCGGTTGTATTGATCAATAATTCTATCCGTCTTAAAATATTCTCGAAGAGATTTATTATTAAAACAATGCAGCTGGTAGGAGCGAAAAGAAGATTTATCCTTAAACCTTTCATTGTGGAGGCTATTATTTTAGGAGCTATCGGTTCTGTAATAGGTCTTCTTGCTTTGGGCGGAGTCTGGTATTATTTCACAAGTCAGATTGGCTCTGCTTTCGTACAGGACAACAACCAGTACTTCTGGTTAGTAATCCTCGTACTTGGTGTTGGAATTTTTATTTCTGTCTTAAGTACGATTTTCGCTACATGGAGATTCTTAAAATCAAACGTTGACGATTTATATTACTCTTAATAATGAGCAAAAAAACAAATAAATTTTCCGCTTCAGACTTTGGACATGAAGCTGAAGTGCCACAGGAAAACGCTTTCTATTTCGGACAGCAGAATTTCAAATGGATGCTGATAGGATTAGCATTTATTGTAGTAGGATTTCTACTGATGATGGGACCGGATGCCAATACGGTAGATGGAAAATTTGATCCTGACTCATGGAATGACGGTATCTTTTCTATCAGAAGAATCAGAATAGCACCTTTATTTGTTGTTATAGGATTTGCCATAGAAGTGTACGCGATCTTAAAAAGAAAATAAATAAATTTTTACATTTTTGAGATTAAGAGATTAAGAAATTGAGAATTATATTCTGAATTTCCGGATCTCTTAATCTTTTAATTTTTTAAAAGAATATGGATTTAATCAAAGCAATTATTATTGCCATTGTAGAAGGACTGACAGAATATCTTCCGATTTCCTCTACAGCACATATGGGATTTACTGCAAATCTTATGGGGTTGGAGGAAACAGAATTTTTAAAAATGTTTCAGGTGTCTATTCAGTTTGGAGCTATCCTATCTGTGGTAGTAGCCTACTGGAAAAAGTTTTTTGATTTAAATAATATTCAGTTTTATTTTAAACTTGCGTTTGCCGTAGTTCCGGCTTTGGTACTGGGATATTTATTCGATGATAAAATTGAAGCCGTTCTTGGAAATCAGATTGCCATTTCTTCCGTATTGGTTTTAGGTGGTGTTGTTTTACTGTTTGCTGATCAATGGTTCAAGAATCCCAGAATTGATGATGAGAAAGGAATTACCATAAGAAAAGCCATTACCATCGGTTTCTGGCAGTGTCTTGCCATGATGCCGGGTACAAGCCGTAGTGCAGCCTCTATTATCGGGGGAATGACTCAAGGCCTTACCAGAAAAGCAGCTGCTGAATTCTCTTTCTTCCTTGCTGTACCTACGATGCTGGCCGTAACAGTGTACTCAGTTTTTGTTAAAACCTGGGGAAAAGAAACCGCAAATCCGCAGAAAGGATATGAAATGATCATGTCTTCACAGGATCACATTATGATCTTTGTTGTAGGAAATATTGTAGCATTTATTGTAGCACTTATTGCGATCAAAGCATTCATTGGAGTGCTTAATAAATATGGATTTAAACCTTGGGGCTGGTACCGTATTTTTGTAGGAATTGCCTTGTTGATTTATTTTTATTTCTTTAAATAAGAAATCTTTTATACCCATTCATGACTGCTGAAGAACTGAAATCAGGATACATTTTTTTATTGGATAAGCCTTTGGACTGGACTTCCTTCCAGGCTGTCAATAAAATGAAATATAAACTTAAAAGGGAATTTGATCTTCCCAAGAAATTTAAAATCGGACATGCCGGAACTTTAGATCCCAGAGCAACCGGGCTTCTTATTGTCTGCTGTGGAAAATTTACTAAGAAAATTCCTGAAATTCAGGATGCTCCTAAAGAATATTGGACAGAGATCAAAATTGGAGTACAGACGGAATCCTATGATACCGAAAAACCTGAAATCCTTCAACAGGATATCTCTCATATTACTGAAGAACAGGTAAAGGAAGTTCTGGAAAAATTTGTTGGAGAAATTGAACAGAAGCCACCTGTTTATTCAGCGATTAAAATTGATGGCGAAAGGGCGTATAACCTTGCCAGAGCTGGTGAAGAAGTGGAAATGAAAGCAAGAAGAACAACGATTCACTACATCAAAGATATTAAAATCGATTTTCCTTTAGTAAGTTTTATGGTAGGGTGTTCAAAAGGAACTTATATCAGAAGTCTTGCCCATGATATCGGCCAGGAATTGGGAGTAGGAGCCTATCTTACACAATTAAGACGTACCAAAATTGGTGATTATGCCATTGAAGATGCTACAGATCAGTTCCTGAATAATGAGTACAGGTTTGAGGGTCTGTAATAATCAAACCAACAGTTCTCAATACATTTTAAGAATATAATTTTCTTCCTAACTTTGCAGTAGGAAAGACAGAGAATGTAAGTTCCTATTCAAAAAGGATTGACCAAGGAAAGAGGGATTGTTTTTGAATTATATACACAGAAAACGTAGATGATGGTTTTTCATAAGCTTAAACTATGGAAGTACTATTTCAGCAATAAAAATGATACCGGTTACGGAAAAGACTAATGGAAAAGACACGTATTAATAAATATTTATCAGAAGCAGGATACTGTTCCAGAAGAGCAGCAGATAAGCTATTGGAGGAGGGCAGAATTAAGATAAACGGGAAAGTTCCTGAAATGGGAACCAAAGTTTCTGATGAAGATCTTGTAGAAGTAGACGGAAAACCCATCAGAGAACCTCAGGAAAAACCTGTGTATATCGTTTTTAATAAGCCGGTAGGAATTGTTTGTACTACAGATACCAAACGTGAAAAAAATAATATTGTAGATTATATCAACCACCCGAAAAGAATTTTTCCTATCGGAAGGTTGGATAAACCAAGTGAAGGACTTATTTTCTTAACGAGTGACGGTGATATCGTCAATAAAATTCTGCGCGCGCGCAATAATCACGAAAAAGAATATATTGTTCGTGTAGACAAACCTATCACTCCAAGATTTGTGGAAAAAATGAGAAATGGTGTTCCTATCCTTGATACTGTGACTAAGAAATGTGAGGTAGAGAAGATTGATGAAATGAATTTCAGAATTATCCTTACTCAGGGACTCAACAGACAGATCCGAAGAATGTGTGAATATCTTGGATATGAAGTAAAAAAACTGAAACGAATCCGTATCATGAATATCAAACTTGATTTGCCAATCGGGAAATGGAGAGATATGACCGATGAAGAACTTAACATGCTCAACTCTTTGCTGGCAGATTCCAGTAAAACCTTTGATTAAAATATCTAATATACTTTAGCAATTTCATTTTTTCTGATATAAACAATTTGAGAAGTAATTAATTATTTCTCACATATTAGTGTAATATATTTTATATTTCATTGAAAATGTTTTATATTTATAATACTAATAACCATAATCAGTAAATTATGAAACTAAAATTAAATTCAGTTCTATTGTTTGTTGCTTTAGTAATATTTTTGAGTTGTCAAAATGATAATCATAATCAGGATTACCCTCATGATTCTTCGTTTTACATTGATTACAGAAGTCTGAAAGGATTACCAGATGGAATTGCCGTCATTGAACTCGATCCTGAAGCTCCGAATTTTGGAAATATCAGCAACAGACTTGAATTAGGTATTGGTGTATTGCCGCATCATATCTATTACAATCAGAATGCAAAAAAAATGTACACAACTGCTTTAGGTGGCAGCTATCTTTATGAAATAAAAACAGGAGAAGATCAGAATGGACAGCCTCAATTGATCAGTGCAACTCCTATTGATACTGGGGAGAATACGGTAGGCGAAAATTTATTTTTCACTAATGATGGCAGATATTTTATGACCTTTATGGGTGGAGCAGGAGGTCCAAAAGATGGGAGTATTGGGGTCTTTAATGCCAATAATAATCAGCTTATCAAAACAATTAAAGCTCCAATTCAAACTAATCCCAACCAATTTATAATGTATCCGCATGGTATTTCAATTAATGAGGAAAAGGGATTAATGATGGTATCATCCACCATTCATCCTGATCTTACTACCGGAATGGGCAATACCTGTACTTTATTAGATCTGAATACCTATGAAATAAAGGAGACGTATCAGGTAGCAGATTCTCCAACAGATATGTCCGCTCCTGTTGAAGTTTTACTGCTTCGTGGAAAATTTCCACAATACGCCCTTGCTACCACAATGCTTGGAGGTGATATCTGGATGGCTCCATATAATACTACGACCCAAAAATATGATGCTTTTACTAAGGTTTTTGATGGAAGTACAAAAGGTTTAGGCTGGGCACTTGAAATGTATATTGATGATTCCAACAAACTCTATGTTAGTTTCGCAGAACCTGGAAAAGTACTTGTATTTGATATCAATAATCTTCCTCAATTAAAGCTTTTGAAGACTTTTGATGCAGATAAAGGAGCGCATCATATGGCTTTCTTTAAAACCAAATCAGGAAAGGATGTTGTCGCAGTACAAAATAATTTATTGGATCTTCCTAACTTAAATTCAGGAACCATTAGTATAATTGATATTAATACAGGAAAAAAATTAGGGACAGTGGATTTGCGAACCCGATATGGAATACTGCCGGAATCCATTGAAGGAACTAATGGTCCCAGCAATTATATGCATCATTAGAACTTAAAATAAGGTTTCAAATGATAAAGAGGCTGTCTCAAGAAATGTCATTCTGAACACAGTAGGGGAAGTATGCGAACGCAATTCAGAAATGGAGTGAAAAATGTTATGTGTTTGACTAATAACAAGATTCCTCCTTCGTCAGAAATTGAAGATTCGACGAAATTAATGACAAAAGCCAAATTATTTGGCTTTTGAGACAAGCCTCTTTCTTAGAAATCAATTGAGCTTAAATCCATATTGATAAGATTTTTATTATTTTGTATATAATCTCATTCTTTCTTCATATTCAGGTTTCAGTTTTAAAAGTTTCCATATTTTTTTATCATCAGGATTGCTTATCCGGTAGAATATGATCTTATCTGCCGAATATTTGAAATAAGGATGATTTTTAAGCCATTCCTCGGGTGCTTCTACTAATGAATATCGGGGAACATTTGACGTATTCAATGGAGCTATGGAAATCAGTTTTTGAACCAGATCCTGATCGATGTTGTAAGTGCTTAGAATTTGTTGTTTATTCATAAAGCCACCCAGTTTCTTTCTGAAACCAATCACTGAACCAGCACTTCTTTCATCCAGTCCGAATTCAATAAGCTGTTTAAAAGTAATGGTATTAAGATCTGTTTTTGAAAAATCTGTTTTTTCCTGTTGCTTTTCCTGAAATTTGACATACGGTTTCATTTCCTGAAATTTCTCTGCGGAAATTACAAAACATTTCTGCAGGTCATCCAGACTTTTAAAGCTTCCCCGTAAATTCCGGTCCCGATAATTAATGATTGTGACTGCTTGTTTTTCTGAAAATCCAAGTGTTTTCCAACCTTCTAAGTCCAACTGATTAGGATCAAATGGATGATATTGAATTCCGGATTTTACAGTATTATTCTTCGTAAAATTTCTGAAGTTTTCCGGAGTTTTTGCGGGCAGTAAAAGATAAGGTTCAAGTTTGCTGTAATTTTCCGGAGAAATGATAAAACATTCTTTAAACTTTTCCTTACTTATAAAACTTCCTCCGAGATAATTTTTATACTTTATAATGGCTTCTGCCTGCTTTTCACTAAAGCCCATCTTAACCCAGTCGTGGGAAGAAAACTGATCAGGATTGAATTTTCCAGATATCAGAATTTCTTTCTTTCCGTATGGAGTAAATCTTTTGGAATTTTCTTTTTCTGCTGTTTCAGGAAGTAAAATGAAAGAGGCCAGTTCACTAAACTTCTCTTCAGAAATAGCATAACATTTTTTCAACTGTTCTTTTGAACTAAATTTCCCCCCTAAGATATCTTTATACTTAAGAATGGTAGCCGTTTGCTTCTCTGAAAATCCAAGTTTCAGCCACTGTTCTTTGTCAAGTGTATTAGGATCAAAATCTGATAGATTTGCTGATATTGAAACATCTTTGATAAAGGTAACTTCAGGAAAAGGTTCTTTTTCCCGGCTGGTATATTTCTGATATACCAATAAAACAGTCAGCAAAGTGACCATCAATGCCAATTTCTGGTAATAGCTTTTTCTCATTATGCAGTAAACTTATAGATAAAAATAAAGCTCGACAATAGTTGATAATGAAATGGTTAAAGATTGTATAGAGATTGTATTTTTATTCTTTAAAAGCTAATATGAATCTTGCTTTTTAGGTGATATAATTTCGTAATTGATACTGAAATACTCTGATCTTATTTTTATTTTTAACACGGCAAGTCCTGTCGTTGTTGGTAGATATTTTTGCATCATAATAAGAGAAATTATAATACAACATAAAGAAAATTTAATTATTAATAGTAGAATTTATAGTGTATTGAAATATAACTATTTACATGTATTGAAAAATATTAAATTCGCTGCGTTTTAATAACTAACTCAGAAAACATAGAATGAAAAAAATCTATCTCGGTGCATTTACCTTATGTACTATATTGGGCATATCTGCTCAGGAAGTGGTATGGCAGAAAGATATCCAATCCTCTACCCAGGATTTTCTAAGCCAGGTCACTACAACCATTGACGGACAGTATCTTGTCTCAGGAAGTTCCATTCAAAGCGATAAACTTCAACAGAACAGCAAACAAAACAACGGTTATGATTTTCGCCTGATAAAATTAAATCAGCAGGGAGAACAGGTTTTTGAAAAATACTTTTCAGGAAACAATCATGACTATCTATCTTCAGCTCTCACTACTCAGGACGGTGGTTTTTTGATTTCCGGAACATCATATTCAGGAAAAGGTCTTGATAAAAAGGATGACTCTAAGGGAGGCTCAGACATCTGGATGATCAGAATCAATGAATTTGGAGACCAATTGTGGCAGAAAACATTAGGGACATCTTCGGATGAAGAAGCAAGAGCCGTGATTCAGACTATAGATCAGGGATTTATTGTAGCTGGCAATGTACAAAACTCCTCTAAAGGTTACGGCTCAAAAGATGTTTTGATCATTAGATTAGATAAAGACGGAAAAGAACTTTCCCAATTCATTTTAGGAGGAAAAGGCTTAGATGAAATAGAGAAGATGATTCCAACCAGAGATGGCGGTGCTTTATTGGGAATTTACTCAAGGAGTTCTGAAGTAAAGGCTGGAAGCGGGAAGCTGGAGGCTGGAAGTGGTGTGAAGATCGACTCTTATTCCAAAGTCAGCCGCAACTTCGGTGAAGGCGACTACTGGATTGTCAAATTGGACAAAAACGGAAAAGTAGAATGGGAAAAGAATTTTGGAGGGAAAGGTGATGATCATTTGAGAACTCTGGCATTAACTTCAAATGGTTTTATCATTGGTGGAGAATCCAGATCAGAAAGGTCAGGAAACAAAACTGTAGGCTTAGAGGAAGGAACAGATCTTTGGCTGATTGCTTTAAATGAAAGAGGTGATGAACAGTGGCAGAAGTCTTACAATTTTAAAAACAGAGACATCCTGATGAGTATGAGCGTACTTCATTCTGCGGATGACAAATCTTCTAAAGGAATCTTATTGGGAGGTTATACTCAGGCTGAAGGAAGAATAGAAACCGATGACGAAACTTTCTGGATGCTGTACCTGGATCAAAACGGCAGTGAACAGTGGAGAAAGCATATCACCGGAGAATCCAGAAAAAAAGAAGAGAGACTTTCTGATTTAAAACTGAACAGAGACGGCTCTATTGTTCTGGCCGGAACCAGTGCAGAAGAACTAGGCAAAGAAAACTGGAAGATTGTAAAACTGGGAGATAAGCAGGTTGATCAGTTAATTGAAAAATATGACATCAAAATCTATCCGAATCCTGTTTCTGATTATGCGTATGTTGAAATCGGCTTTGATTTCAAAGAGGCAGAGATTTTACTCTATGATATGTCAGGTAGACAATTACAGAACCTGAAAACAAGAAATAAAGTGACTAAGATTAATACTCAGAGTTTGGTTCAGGGGGCTTACTTAATTACCATAAAAACCGATACCAATAAAACGGCAAGTGCTAAATTAATTAAGAAATAAACACGATGAAAAAATATCAAATTATGTGCCTCTTGCTGTTTTGCAGTTGGCTGTATTCACAAAATCAAATAAATGCAAACTTTCCCACTTCACCTGAAGTAGCAATGTTTAAAAGATTTGGAGATATTCCAGTCGGTACATATACAGGTGTAGCACAAACTAATGTTCCTATCCATACAATCCGTGAAGCAGGACTAGAACTGCCTATTTCCTTGAATTATAACGCCTCCGGTATTAAACTGGATGACCAGGCTACATGGGTGGGGTTAGGCTGGGACCTGATGCCTGAAGGTGTAATTTACCAAGATGTTAAAGGAAAGGCGGATCAGAATGATGTAAGTTATGCTACTCCAAACGAATATATCCCGTTTTATAACAGACTCGAATTATATCCAGGAGGAGCAGGAAGATTTAAAGTGGTAAAACAACGAGGATTTGTCGATTATAATTGGTGTATTATCGGCAATCAGCAAAATCCTGGATGCTTCGCGCCATCATCACCAATCGGATCCGATGGAAGCACAGTGGTAAATGAGATTGTGTATGGAAAAAATGCTGAGGTTGACATTTTCAGATTTAACTTCTTTGGACATAGCGGAAGCTTTTTCATTAATCTTCAGACCCGTGAGATTATTCAGTTGGAGAAAAGTGAAAATATAAAATTTGAAGTCTTTTATGATCAGATCATAGCTACTGATGATAATGGAATAAAATATTATTTTGGACAAAAAGAAATATTTTCCAGTTACAATGGAACACCTTTATCAGAAGAATTTTCAAGTAGAAGCTATAAAATCAGTAAAATAGTATTTCCCAATACGAAGCAGATCTCTTTTGTGTATCAGGATGCGAATTATAATTTTTATTCTTTTTCCCAACAGAGAAATATCAGAACTTCAGCTTATAGTTTAGGACCCACTGATATGTGTTATGGAAAAATAAATTATCAGTTTGAGCCTGCAAAAGCAACATTAAATAATAGTAATGTGAAAATTTTGAAAAAAATTAAAACCGATGATCTGGAAATCATTTTTAACCTTGGAGATAGGCAGGATATTAATCTATACAGTTGGAACAATCTTAAAAGACTTGAATCTATTGACTTTATAAATATAAGAAATAACAAAAAATTTAAATCTTTAGATTTTATTTACACTTATTTCCCTTATCGGGATGATTTTCCATCTTCCATTACTGAGCTTCAGAACTTTACTCATATGAAAGATGCATTTGGTAAAAGATTAAAGCTGGATAAAGTTTCTTTTTTTACTTATGATAATAGCGGTAACAAGATCAATAGCAATGAAGAATTTAAGTTTGACTATGATCTTTCCGCTACCTTACCTCCAAAAGTTTCTTTTGCTAAAGATTTCTGGGGATATTACAACGGACACTATAATAATAATTTATTACCTGATTTGAGCTTTTATCTCACTCCTGCTATGGGAGTGCCAGTATATTATGAAGGGAATAATAGATATTCTAATAAAGACTTTGTCAGCACTTATATGCTTAAGAGAATTGAGTATCCTACTAAGGGCTATACTGATTATGAATATGAGCTTAATTCCTTTAAGAATCAGTTTATCCCTAGTCATGACCAGATATTCAACCTCAGCGAGACTATCCACCTTAATAATAATGGTATTGGGGGATATAGCCCTTTAAACAATATATATGATTTTCCATACGACAAAGCAGGTTCTTTGAACTTTCATGCTGAATTTTCAGGCGGATTTGATGGCGGTCCTACTGGTCCACAGTCTAAAAGATATAACTACTATCAGATGGCTAATGCTAATGCCAGTATTAAACTGCTAAAAATTAAAAAGAATGCAGGTGGCGGGGAAACTGTATTGGAAGTTATTAAAGAATGGAAATTTGGAGAACTTACCAATAATACTGATTTCAGCCAGAATTATAATTTTCAGATGGACGGGGTATTCAACTTTATCAATTATAATGATCCCACAATTCAAAATAGAGTGGTTTTAAATATTGATAACAGTATGTATCAAGCTGCAGATATTTATCATTCTGCAGGGATAAGAGTCTCTTTTACTATCGTTAAAAAACCAGATATAGGCAGTAATTTTACTTCTTATGGCCACGGTCCCAGAATAAAATCTTTAAAAAATTATTCCAGCCAGGGAACTTTAGCAGAATGGAAAAAATATGAATATGAAAGTGGTGTTCTTCAAAATAAAATAAGCCCTTTAAGGCAAAAGGATTATTATTGTTTTAATTGTGGACAGGCAACTAACTGTTCTGGCTTCTATTCCTATAACAGTTTTTGGTCGATTACCGATCAGATCTCTTCTGGTGAGTATGATGCAGTGGGATATGGTAAAGTTACAGAAAGCACAGCGGATATTAATAATCCCTTACAAATAAAAGGAAAAACAGAATATTATTATTGGAATGTAGAAAATACTGTAGCAGACTATTTTCCTGTAATTAAAAATCAGCATAATGGACTTTTAGACCAAAAAATGATCAAAGATGCAGATAATAATATTATAGAATCTGTTACATATAAATATAAGAATTTATTACCATTTAATCAATTCTATAGTGTTAGGGCTGAAAAGAAGTTTTTATCGGATGGAAAAGATCCTATGATAGCCTCAACGGGGGACTATGATGGTATTACAAAATATCATTTTTATATTACACCTATGATGGCGGAGTCTCATAAAATTGATTCTATAATAACACAGCGATATTTTGGCAATAAAATTATTGAAACCAAGGAACACTTCACTTATAATACCCTTGGTTCGGTCCAAAAACATGAAGCAATAAATCCTGACCAGACTATAATTACAAGTTATAAATATTCTGAAGGAGGTAATAATCCTTATTTATTTAGTAAAGGAATTACTGGACTTCCGCTAGAAACTGAAGTAAAAAATAACGGTAATACAATTTCCAAAGTTGAAATAAAATATCCATTATCTCAGGCTGAGGCAGACTTAAAAACTTCAAGCCTTCCTCTCCCTTATGAAGGACTTAGTAAAAATCTGCAATCTGATGTTATGGAAAAAAATGTCATCTATAATAAATATGATGGAGTCGGTAATCTTGTTCAATATACAATAAATCCTGATCCTCTAGGAGTTGGTATTCCTGTAACAATTATCTGGGGCTATAACCAAACCCAGCCCATTGCTAAGATAGAAGGCGCCAAATTAACAGATATTTCACAGTCATTAATAGATTCTATTGTTACAGCTTCCAATACAGATGCAGTAGCTGCAGCTAATAATGATGAAACTTCCATTTTATCAGTATTTAATACCTTCAGAAACAGTCTGCCAAATTATCAGATTACAACGTATACTTATGATCCATTAATTGGTGTACGAAGTATCACTCCGCCGTCAGGAATCAGGGAAGTATATCTTTATGATTCAGCAAACAGGCTTAAGGAAATCAGAGAAAACAGCCAGACAGGCAACTTATTAAAAGAATTCAAATATAACTATAAACAATAAAAACTCAAATTATGAAAAAAATACTATTCATTGCAGGAATTTTAGGTGCTCAATTATCATTTGCTCAACAAGGAGCGTTTTCTGAAGTAACCATTCAAAATTCTTCTCCTATCTTATATTTAAAAAGAAGTACCAATGATGGAGGATTTATCCGTGGGATTCAAACTCAATACCTTAACGGAACTAATGGCTGGTTTTTTGGTGATCTGCATGGCAGCCAGTGGATTGTTTCCAAAGGAGATTATACAAACCCCAAACTTGTTATTAATGACAGTAACGGATATGTGGGAATAGGTACAGTAACTCCTTTAAGTAAGCTACATGTAGCAGGAACTATTATGGCGGGAGCTGGTGATTCTGTGACCGGAATTAATGCTTTTTCCATCCCTTACGCTAGTGGTTCCATGAATAACTGGGGAGCATTACGAAGCACAGGTTCCTCTTATATGGGTTATGGAGTAAAAGCTAATGGTACAAATGTAGGATGGCTTTCAAGCAGTGGGGAAGGAAACTTTGTAAAAACAGCCCTTACGCTTGATAATGAAGGTTTCAGATTATTGGCATCCTCCTCCCAGCAAGTAGCTATAGATTCACCCGTTTCGATGCCTGAAATCATGAGAATTTCTTCTGCGGGAAATGCCTTACTGCAAGGCAAGCTGGAAGCTAAAGAGATAAAAGTAACGCTGACTCCAACTGCCGACTTCGTATTCGAAGAAAACTACCACCTTCCAAAGCTGGAAGAAGTAGCCAAACATATTAAAGAAAAAAAGCACCTTCCTGAAATTGCATCTGCGAAGGTGATGGAAAAAGAAGGAGTAAACGTTGGTGAATTTCAGATCAAATTATTACAGAAAATTGAAGAGCTTACCCTTTATGCTATTCAACAGGAAAGACAGTTAAAGGATCAGCAGGAAAAAATACAGAAATTAGAAGGAGAGAATTCCGAACTGAAAAACGCTGTTTCCGAAATTAAGCAATTGAAAGAGCAATTCCTTATGATGAAGTCCAATGCAACCCATTAATATATAGAAGTGTATAAAAAAATATATTTAAGCATTGGGTTGCTGTTGAGTCTTCACCACTTTGGACAGGTGGTTTTATCATCTCCTCCCGCTCCGAATACTGAAGTGGCCGACCCTCAGAGTATACGAATGCTTCCGGGATTCAAGTTCAGCTCCGTTAACGGAACTTTTCGGGCTTACATTGGAGGATCATCATCTGGCAATGGAGAAACTTATACTCCCATTACAGTCAATTATTCGTCTAGCCTTCCAACGGCGGAAAATTATGTCTATACCAGACAGTATTTAGTTCCGACCACGGTTTCAGACGGATCTCTTCAGCAGATACAGGGTATACAGTTTTTTGACGGGTTGGGAAGACCTAAGCAGACTGTGAGTATTAAATCTACTCCTGGCGGAAAAGATCTGGTAACGCATATTCCTTATGATAATTTCGGAAGACAGGTAGACAGCTGGCTTCCGGTTCCTATGAACTCATTGAGTGGGAATATCCAGACCAATGTAGAAGGCAGTGCCAATAGCTACTATCAGTCTAACGGCATTAATGATTCTTTTCCTTTTAGCCATAAAACACTGGAAAACTCTCCACTTGACAGAGTGTTGAACCAGAAAAACCCGGGAACTGACTGGCAAAACAAACCTGTTGTTTTTGGATATGAAGCCAATGTGGCAGGTGAAGTTAAAAAATTTACCACTGTTACCGCATGGGTGGATGGAGCTACTTCTTCTCAGCTTGTATTATCCGGCACATACGGCGATGCCCAGCTGTATAAAAATACGGTAACCGATGAGGATAATAATAAAACTGTAGAATTTAAAAATGGCAGAGGTCAGACGCTTTTGGTAAGAAAGATTGTCAGTGCTTCAGAAAATGCCGATACTTATTACGTTTACAATGAATATGACCAGCTGGCATTTGTGATACCTCCTTTGGCTTCGGCTTCAGCAGCAGTTTCCGCTTCAGCATTGGAACATCTTTGTTATCAGTATAAATATGATGGCAAAAAAAGACTGGTAGAAAAGAAACTTCCGGGAAAAGGCTGGGAACAGATGGTTTACAATAAAAAAGATCAGATTATTCTCTCCAGAGATACCGTTCTTAAAAATGGAATTGCCAATTTTTCAGCGGATCAGTCATGGTTGTTTACCAAATATGACCGTTTCGGAAGAGTAGTCTATACAGGAATTACCCGGGATACCAATTCAAGAAATAGCATACAGAATACGATTGATAATCAACCTGCAGATACTTTTGAAACCCGTGGGGGAAGCTTTACGCTGAATGGAGTTAGTATTGAATACGGAAACACTTCTTATCCTACAGCAGTTGATAAGCTTCTAACCGTCAATTATTATGATACCTATCCTCAAGAAGCTCCGGCAGTGACTGCTGTTTTAGGACAGGAAGTATTGCCGCAGACCACACAGAATTCTACGGTAAGTACTAAGAGTCTTGCCACGGCTTCTTATGTTAAGAATATCGAAAATGACGGCTGGACAAAATCATTTACCTACTATGATAAAAAAGGAAGAACAATCGCAACCCATTCTTTGAATCATTTAGGAGGATATACCAAGACCGAAAGCTTCCTGAAATTTTCAGGAGTACCGGAGTATAGCCTTGTTGAACATAAAAGGTCTGCAAACGATACCAAAGTAAATATCAAAGAAACCTTTGAATATGATCACCAGGAAAGACTCGTAAGACACTGGAATCAGGTAAACGGAGGTGCTCAGGAACTTTTGGCAGAAAATCTGTATAATGATCTGGGGCAGCTGCGGACTAAAAATGTAGGAAATACCACAGGCAGTCCACTACAGAGTGTAAAGTATGCCTACAATATCAGAGGCTGGATGACAAAAGTGAATGATCCTGCTAATTTACAGAATAAACTGTTTGCCTACGAATTGCGTTACAGCAACCCAAATAATCAGTTTTCAGGTTCTGCAAGATATAATGGAAACATTTCCCAGATGTCATGGATTACTCAAAATGATGCAGTATTGAGAAATTACTCCTACGAGTATGATGGGCTTAACCGACTTAAAGAAGGCCGTTTCTGGGATGCCATGAATTTAGAAAGAGGAGAATACCACGAGCAGTTGATCTATGACCTTAACGGAAATATAAAAAGCCTTTTAAGAAGAGGAAGACAGCTTCCGGGATATACCGCCCCTGAAGTAATGGACAATCTGGAATACCATTATGAAAATGGGGAACAAAGTAATAAGCTATCTTACCTTAAAGAAATAGGCACCGGAAACGCCATCAGTGGATATCCGTTAGCATCAGGAAGTACAGGAAGTACTATTACTTATGATCTAAACGGAAATATGAAAACTCAATTGGATAAAGGAATTTCCTCCATTCAATATAATTATCTAAATTTACCTGAAAAAGTTACCCAAAACTCCAAAGTAACAGATTATATTTACAGAGCAGACGGAGTGAAATTAAAAAAGGTTTTTGGAACAGAAACAACCGATTATCTGGATGGTTTTCAATATGAAAATTCTGTATTGAAATTCTTTCCAACAGCAGAAGGATACTTTAATGTTGAAACCGGAAAATATGTATATAATTATACAGATCACCTTGGAAATGTTAGAGTAAGTTATGCCAAGAATGGAGCAGGATTAGAGATCATTGAAGAGAGTAACTATTACCCGTTTGGATTGAAGCATGAAGGATATAATGTATTAACAGGAAATCTTGCATATAAATACAAGTATAACGGAAAGGAATTGCAGGAGATGGGGATGTATGATTATGGAGCAAGATTTTATATGCCGGATCTGGGCAGATGGGGAGTGATAGATCCTTTGGCTGAAGTTTCTAGAAGATGGTCACCATATAATTACGTTTTAAATAATCCTATTAGTCATATTGACCCCGATGGAAGATTATCTCAATCTTTTATGGATGAGTTGTGGAATAAATCGGGAAATAATACTACTTGGACAAATGATGGAAATGGAAATTTTTCTGATGGAAATGGAAATACTGCAAGTGATTCAGGGCCAGGTCCAAAAGGTTCTTGGGGAGGTGTTAGTTGGTCAGGTTTTATTAATAACTGGAATTTTGAAGATACTGTCGAATTTTATCAAGCAAATGTAAGAGCGAGAGTAGGAACTTTAAAATCTGTAAACGGTAACGCTACGTTAAATGTTAAGCAAACTGCTGGACAATGGGATAAAGAGTATGGATGGATGCCTTGGAATAGAACTAACTTCTTAAATGAAAATGCCCAAAATGTTACAAATTGTTATGGATATGTTTTAACTAATGGATATTTTTTTGTAGATGACAGCATAGAAAATATAAGAGGATTCTTATTAGATTCTGGCTATAAGTCATCTCAAGCAGCAGGTAAAAATTTTAAAGTTGGAGATATATTGTTATGGGATGGTCATATGATAGAAGCAACTGGCAAAAAAAATGGCGGTGTTGTTTGGAGTAGTTATTTTGGTTTTGATTCTTCGCCAGCAAAAGGTTCATTACAAGAAATTATGAATTATAATAAAGGATTTGGGAGAGCTTATGGAAGCTTACAAGGAGCTACTTTATACCGACAACAAGATCAATCTAAAATACAATTTGGACAAAAAAAATATGAAGCAATCGATGTTAAAACAATACAGCAACAAAAAAATAGTTATTAGTTTTTTTGCTCTTCTATCATTATTCTGTTGTAAAAAAAATGAAACTATTAAAAATGATCAGATTACTAATTCTGTAGTTTATAAAGCAGGAAATGAAGGAGTAAATTTGTCAGAAGAACGACAGAAAGAAGCCTTTGGTAAATGGGAATTAACCAATGTGGTTTATTTTGATGATAACCGAAGAACTTTCAATAAAATTGCAGTTAATGAAATCGTGACTGTTAGTGAGCAGGGTGTGTTTAATCTTGAAAATAAAGCAATAGCAGACAAATATAAAACAGTTGGAACATACAAATTTAAAAATTTAGATACACTTAATACAACTTATTATATATTTAAGATTGACAGAGATAGAATGATGATGAAAAGCCCTATTCTATTTAGAATTGTTAATGGAAAAATGACAAAACAAAGAGCTAGAGCAGAAATCTACCTTACAAAAAAATAGTATTTTTAAGTGATTCTCAAATATTAATGAGAAAATAATATCCTGCTACCGATTTTATTGTATGGCAGATAAAGCCCCCACTGCGCAAAGTCTCCAGACTTTGAGCTTTTAAATAAACTTACCCTCTGGTTTTCAAGGTAGGATAAATAACAACCCTTGCAAATATGGCAAGGGTTGTTTATAAATAAGGTTCTATTAATTATATTTCCATCCAATATAATTATCTAAATTTATCTGGAAAGATTACCCAAAACTCTAAGATAACGGATTATATTTACAGAGCAGACGAAGTGAAACTAAACAAGATTTTCGGTACAGAAACCACCGATTATCTGGATGGCTTCCAATATACTAACTCAGTATTAAAGTTTTTCCCTACAGCAGGAGGGTATTTTAATGTTGAAACCGGAAAGTATGTGTATAATTATACGGACCACCTTGGAAATACCAGATTGAGCTACGCTAAAAGTGGAGCAGGAACAGAGATCATTGAAGAGAGTAATTATTACCCGTTTGGATTGAAGCATGAGGGGTATAATGTATTAACAGGAAATCCAGCGTATAAGTACAAGTACAATGGCAAGGAGCTTCAGGAAAGTGGTATGTATGATTATGGCTGGAGAAATTACATGCCTGATGTGGGGCGTTGGACGCAGTTAGATCCATTAGTTGAAAATACAGAAGATCCTTATGCCTATGTTTATAATAATCCGATAAGTTTAATGGATCCTGATGGAAGAGTTCCAGATGATGGTGGAGATGATGATTGTTGTAATGAATTTTTTACTGGGGTAAAAGAGGGTTTTGTCGGAACATTCAAAGGAATTGGAAATTTCATAGCTCATCCTATTGATCGAACAAAAAATGCAGTTAACAATTACACTTGGAGTGATTATGGTGATAGTGTGGCTAATTCTATGACATTTGGTATTTATGGAACGGCTAAAACAGCAGGAGCACTGATACAAGGAGATTCTAAAACAGCAGGGAAAACAACAGGGGAAAAAGCAGCAGAAGTTATTATTGTTGCGGCTACAGATGGGTTGGGAAGAGGAATTAAAGGTATAAGAAATGCTAAAGATCCTGGCTTAGGAAATCAGTTCAAAACAAAAATGACTTCGCAGGTAAATAATGCAATGGAAAAACAAGTTAACAAAGGGAAATTAGATAAAGTTTATACAGACCCTAAAAGTGGTTCAACTTCTTATAAAAATAAGAAATCTGGTTATTCATATAATGTAGATACTGGAAAATCAGGAAAAACGGGAAAAAAAGTAGAGCCTGCACATATTGATGTTAACTATCCAAATCCTAAGCCTAAAAACATGCCACCTAAGAAAAAATTACCAACAAAAGAAGATTAATATGATATCATTTATAAATTACAAAGGTGTTCCTGAACAATTAGAGGTTATTGTTGATAAACAAGGAATAGAGGAATTAATAGAATATTTAAAATTTGTTAAGCAAAGTGAAGATCATATACACTTAACATTAGGAACAGAGTTACACGAATACCCTGAAAATCTAGAGCCAGGGGTTATAAATGTAAAATCAGTAAGATTAGAATTTTATAAATCTGATATTTTAGATTCCGATGTCAAAGTTTTATAAATTTCCCCTCCTCATTGCTGGAGCAAGCGTCGAGCTTATGCTATGATGACAATAATAGAACCACCGCTCTGGCGGTGGTTTTCTTGTTTTGTATTAGGAAACAGAACTAAAGTGCTACAATATTTTTAAGTTTAGAAGCTTTGATAAAAGCATCGATGGTTGCAAAAATATGAGCTTTTGTATCGCTGTCGAGTTCTTGTATTGCTTTTAGTTTTTTCAGCGTGTCGTCGTAAATCTGTTCGTATTGTCCGTCTTTTACGAGATAATCAAGTGTAACTCCGCTACGCAAAGTTTATAACTTTGCGCAGATAAAAAATAAACCCTCCCTCTGCTGGTGCAAGTGTCTCGCTCGTGTCCCATAGTTATATAAATAAGTTCTAATAATTATACTTCTCATCCAATATAATTATCTAAATTTACCAGGAAAGATTACCCAAAACTCTAAAGTAACAGATTATATTTACAGAGCAGACGGAGTAAAAGTAAGAAAGGTTTTCGGAACAGAAGCAACCGATTATCTGGATGGTTTTCAGTATACGAATTCGGTATTAAAGTTTTTCCCAACAGCAGAAGGATATTTTAATGTTGAAACCGGAAAGTATGTGTATAATTATTCGGACCACCTTGGAAATACCAGATTGAGCTACGCTAAAAGTGGAGCAGGAACAGAGATCATTGAAGAAAATAATTATTACCCGTTCGGATTGAAGCATGAAGGATATAATGTATTAACCGGAAATTCAGCGTATAAATACAAGTATAATGGAAAGGAACTGCAAGAGACAGGAGTGTATGATTATGGTGCAAGATTTTATATGCCAGATACAGGGCGTTTTGGAACAGTAGATCCTAGAAGTCAATATACTCATGAAGCTTATAGTTACGTATGGAATAATCCCATTAAGTTTGCAGATCCTACAGGGATGCAAGGTGAGATCTTAGACTGGATAAAGGATAAAAACGGTGGTTATAAGTGGGATCCAAATGTTACAGGCCCAGGAAATACACCTGATGGTTGGACATATGTAGGAAAGACAGGAAGCTATAGAATTGATGGGGCTACTGTACAGCTTTTAGATGGAGGAAATAAATTTACTGATATTGATGAAGTAGCAACAAGAGGTAATTCAGGCATTAATGCAGCAGCGATTACAATAGGAGCAGGATCATCTGAATCTGGTGTAGGATTATTTATTTTATTAGCTGTATTTTCAAAGTTAATTATTGATGATATTTTTAATACTCCTTTGCCAATTCAGCATGGAATACAAATTGATCCGATGATGTATTCTCCTCAAACAATGAATACAGAATCTGATGAAGATAAAGATGTGAATGGTCAGGATGTACCTAAAGAGAAAAAAGTACCTGTTAGTGGAAAAACAGGAAAAGAGGCTGCAAAGGACGTTCCGTCTTGGGCTAAAGAACAAGGAGAAGCTCCTTATGTAGATGAGGACGGAAAAACTTTTGCGGAAAGGTTGTTAAATGGACAGTATGGTAAAGGGGAATGGAATAAAGGAAAAGCAAGTAAAGGACCTGGTTCTGAATTTAACAAAATTAAGAAATGGGGAGATAGAGGATTTGAAGTAAAGAAAAAATAATGATTATGCAATATTTTATATATATCCTTGATCATACTTATTCAGATGATTCACTGAAGGATACTAAAATTTTGGGATTTTGTGATACCATAGAAAATGTTGAAAAACTAAAATCAGAAGCTCTAAAACTATCTGGGTTTAATCTCTATCCCAATAATTTTGTCATTAATAAATTTATCATTAATAAAGTACATTGGGAAAATGGATTCGAAAGTTCTATTGGGGAGATTGGAAGAGATTATCTTTTAGAAAGTGATTTAATAGATGATGGTGATTTATCTGTAAAAGAGTTGAATTTGGATTCAATTATTAGTATTAACCATAGCTACACTATTAATAGATATTTAGATGATGAAAGATTTATAGGTGTTTTTTCTTCAGAAGAGATGGCTGAAAAAGCAATAGAAAAATTGAAAAAACAAAATGGATTTATTCTGCATCCCGATGATTTTGATATAAGCGAAATAGCTATCAATGATCTTCTTTGGAAATCAGGCTTTTAAACCTCCTCGCTCCCGCACGAATCCTTTCGTGTGGTAGATAAAGATAAACCCACTGCAATTGCGGTGGGTTTTATTTTTGGCCCAGAAACCTGAAATCCTGCTAACCATTTAATAAACCGTTTCCAGTCACTTAGAAAGTTCCCCCGCTACCGCACGATTACATCGTGTGGTGAAGTTATAATTATAAAACCACTGCTCCAACAGTGGTTTTTATCTTTTATCTCTTACTTCTCAAGCAGCTTTTCCAGTCTAGCCATCATTTCATCCTTTTCCTTCAGCATACGCTCATACAACGCAATTTTTTCTTCGTGAAGTTGGATAATTTTGTCCATTGGGTTGATGTTACATTTGTATTGCTCAGCATAGGCAACAGCATCATCTTGAAAAGTATTCGCTATAATATTCACAGCCTGTTCCTCATCAAAATTCTGAAAAGCTTCTACAGGAATTTTCAGTACTTCGGATATTTTTTCGAGCAGCTGGTTCTCAATGGTTTCCTTTTGTTCAAGTAAAGAAATCTTCTTTTGGTTCCAGTCATCGCCCAGATCAAGCGCCAATGCTTCCTGCTTTATTCCCAGCATTTCTCTGAAACGTTTTACATTTCTTCCCTGATGTATTTTGTAGTCCATTCTTTAATCAATTTGTGAAGATTCAAAGATAATACATTCTGTAAAGTAAAGGTTAAAAAATATCCGGTAAAATATCCTGTTATACCTGTAAAAGTGCCGGGAGCTGGTGTATCAAATGTCTTCAACAGGTTCGGAAGTGCTTTCAATTGTATTTTCTGATAGATTTTACATAAAACCTCCGCTGCAATTCATTGCAGCGGAGGTTTTTTATATTTTCAAACCATTTATTCTTCCTCTCTTTCTCCTAAAGATTCTTTCAGCTTGATGAGTTCAGCTTTTACAAACTCCAGGCGGTCAATCAGAGTGATGGTTTCGGAAATTTTACTGTTGGTGGTCAGAGCGATGCGGGCACCGTCCAGCGTGTATCCTTTTTCTTTTACCAGATGGTAAATCATCTGAAGATTTTTGATGTCTTCAGGAGTGAAATACCGGTTTCCTTTTCTGTTTTTTTTAGGCTTGATAATAGGGAATTCCTGTTCCCAGTAACGTATTAATGAAGTGTTTACATCGAATGCTTTCGCAACTTCTCCTATAGAATAATACAGCTTATCAGGTAAATTTATTTTCATTTTACAACTCCTAAACTTCAAAGATAAAAATTTTTTAAAGTTTAATCCAAAATATATTGTAAAAAGTGCGGTTATACTTTGTTTCAAAGGTATTTATGGGGTTAAATTTATCATTCAGAAACAATGTTTGTTGTCGCAGATATAAAGGATCATGATAAACTGGTTCTTTTTTGTCTAAATTTGTGAATGCTTACGATATATACATATAAATGAATCCGATTTCTGTTCTTCATATCGATCTTTTTCAGGCGGGTAAAAATACTTCAGATTTTTATTTTAACACAATGAAGAATCATTTGGTGGTAGGACATCGTCATATAGAAAAGCCTCACAGACATGATTTCTATGCTGCGGTTCTTTTTACCAAAGGAACAGGCGTACATGAGATAGACTTTCAAAGGTATGAAGTTTCGGAAGGCAGCCTTTTCTTTCTGTCGCCGGGGCAGATTCACAGCTGGGAGCTTTCGGAGGATATTGACGGGTATATTTTCTTTTGTTCCCAGGAGTTTTATGAAATGCATTATGTAAATCAGAAACTCAGAAATTTTCCTTTCTTCGGATCCGTGTCTTTTCCACGAAAACTACAATTGGATTTTCCGGAACTAAAGAAAAATATCAGTTTATTTCAGGAATTGGGAGAAGAACATCAGACTAAAAGTATCATGAAAGAAGGTCTGATTTTATCATTGATGTCTCAGATTTTCATCAATGCTGCCAGGTTGTTTTCAAAGGATTTTGATACAATGGATTCTGCTGCAGGGCTTTCTTATTTTAAACATTATCAGGATTTTGAAAATCTGATTGAGCAAAATTTCACAAAACATAAATCCATTACCTATTATGCTTCTTTATTAGGTATCTCATCCAAACATCTGAACAGGATTGTGCAAACTGTTGTTCAGAAAACGGCTACTGATGTAATTACAGAAAGGGTAGTGCTGGAAGCCAAAAGAATGCTCATGTATCTGGATGAAAGCCTCGTAGAAATTGCTTTCCGTTTAGGATATGAAGAATATTCCTACTTTGTAAGAGTATTCCGGAAAAGTTCCGGAATGACTCCTACGCAGTTTATGAGGAAATATAAGGCTTAATGAGTGTAAAGCTCAAGGTTTATGGATTAAAGTAATAGAAGGAGGAGGAGAGTGGGATTATTGTGAACCACCCCGTCAAAAATTCTTTGAATTTTCGCCACCCCTCCAGAGGAAGGGAATTAGGGAAATATCAACTACTTTTTCTAATCCCTGCAACCTATCATCTATCACCTGCAGCCTAAAGAGCCAACTTAAACGGTCCTTCAAAAGTAGTTTCAAACGAATCTACCAGCTGTCCTTTTTCATCAAATACTCCGATGACCATGTTTTGTTTTGAGAATTTAATTTCGTCTTCAGGGAAGGAAATATTGATGTTTCCTTTCAGGATCTGATCGCCTTTCAATATGATTTTTTCAGAACCGAAGTAGGTTATTTCTGCATTCGTGGGCGTGATCACTTTAATGGTAAGGGTCTTTTTCTCGTTGGATTTATTCAGAAGGGTATAAATAAAAGTGTTGGTGATTTTACCGTTTTTAACAAAGAATGTAGAACCTGCCGGTTTGATGAATTTGGCTTCCATAGAACCACGGTCGTACATTAAAAATCCAAGGAATCCAATTAGCAATGCAAGGATAACGGTAGTTGCCTTCATTCTTGGAGTGAATCTGAATTTATCACGATTTTCAATCTCAGCTTCTGTGGCATAACGTACCAGCCCTTTAGGTAAACCAACTTTCTCCATGACTTCATCACAGGCATCGATGCAGGCTGTACAGTTGACGCATTCCAGTTGCTGTCCGTTTCTGATATCAATTCCTGTAGGGCATACCACAACGCATTGGTTACAGTCTATACAATCTCCTTTTCCTGCCGCTTTTCTATCTTCGTTATTTCTCCATTTTGCGCGGCCTTCACCTCTTTTAAAATCATAATATACATTGATGGTCTGCTTGTCAATCAATACTCCTTGCAGTCTTCCGTAAGGGCAAACCAGCGTACAAACCTGCTCACGAAGCCATGCGAAAACAAAATAGAACGCCAGCGTAAAGAAGATCATAACCATAAACTTCAGTGAGTTGCCTTCAGGTCCTTCACTCATAATGCGGAAAACCTCTTCGTATCCTACAATATACATGAACATAAAGTGGGAAATAACCAATGAAATTAAAAGGAAAACAGACCATTTCGTCAGTCTTTTTCGTATTTTCTCTGCATCCCATTCCTGTCTGTCCAGCTTCATCTGCTTATTTCGGTCACCTTCAATCCAGTATTCGATTTTGCGGAAAACCATTTCCATAAAAAGAGTCTGAGGACACAGCCAGCCACAGAATATTCTTCCGAAAACGACCGTAAACAACATCACGAAAATGACAGAAGTTACAGCGCCTAAAGCCAGGATAAAAAAATCCTGCAGATAAAAGGGCTGTCCAAGGATAAAAAACTTTCTGTCGATCACGTTAATGAGAAGAAAAGGATTATTATTGATCTTTACAAAAGGCAGCCCAAAGAAAATAGCAAGAAGAAGATAGCTGGTGTAATTCCTGTAGTTGGTATACTTTCCTTTAGGTTTTCTGGGGAAAATCCATTTTCTTTTCCCGGTTTCATCCATGGTTCCTACGGAATTTCTGAAATCTTCATTTTCAATTTCCAAAGACTTGATATTGTTGGACTCTGCGCTCATTGTTTATGCTATAAAGTATTTTGGTACAATTTTCATCCTGATCGGTCTTATTTTCAGATTGATGTTTCTATGAAAAAATGATCGATTCTGGTATTGCAAAGCTCCGGATTATATCTTTTTATTACTAATATGATCTACTTCCAAAATAGGACAATTGAGACATTGTATCTCTGTTGTTTTCATTGTATCAAAATGAGAAAATATTTTGATACTTTTAGTCCATATCGTAAATTGCAGCATTAAAAATGAAGTATGAAGAATATCTTTAAAATAAGTATGATTGGTTTGGTTTTCGTATTGGTAAACTGTCAATCAGTAAATTATAGTAAAATGTTTTATGAAGGAGTACAGCCGGAAATGGTTTCCGACAAGTTCAGTTTCACAGAAGGACCATCAGCAGATAAAGAAGGGAATGTTTACTTTACCGATCAGCCTAATGATAAGATTTATTATTGGGATTGGAAAAGCAATAAGGTGATAGAGTTTTTAGATAAAACAGGAAGAGCTAACGGAACCCATTTTGACAAAGATGGATATTTGATTACCTGCTCGGACGATCAGGGTGAGATCTGGAAGATATCCAAAGATAAAAAAGTAGAAATTCTGCTAAAAGGTTTTGAAGGGAAAAGACTGAACGGTCCCAATGATGTCTGGAATGATGAATTTGGAGGAATGTATTTTACAGACCCTTTGTATGAAAGAGACTACTGGATAGGCTTCAAACAGGAAATCCAGCATAAAAGCCTTTATTACAGGGATAGGACAGGAAAAGTCACTAAACTGGATACATTCACACAGCCCAATGGAATTGTAGGAAGTGAAAAATTAAAAAAATTATATATTTCTGATATTGACGCCGGGCAAACTTATGTATATGATATACTGGGAGAAGGAAAATTGTCTGAGAAAAAACTGTTCTGCAAAATGGGTTCAGACGGAATGGAGCTTGATAAACATGGAAATCTTTACCTGACAGGAGACGGTGTACATGTTTTTAGCCGTTTGGGAAAGAAAATCTATCATATTTCTATCCCTGAGAAATGGACATCCAACGTGGCTTTTGGAGGAAAAAATAATGATATTCTGTTCATTACTGCCTCAAAGTCTGTATATACTTTCCCTACAAGGGTGAGAGGGATTAAATAATTTTGTGCCATAGCGACGAAGCAACCTCTTTTTATTACAGATGAGATTGCTTCACTTCGTTCGCAATGACAATTTAGTGGAAAGTCTAATAAGCAATCTCCATTTTCACTTTCTTACCTTTCAGTTTTTCATTCTGAAGTTTTCTTAAAAGAGCATTTACTTTATTTCTGGCAACGGCAACATAAGATGTGGTGTCCTTTACTTCAATAATTCCTACATCTTCTTTCTGAAGCTCTCCCTTCTTTAGCAGATATCCTACAATGTCTACTTTGTTCACTTTATCTTTTTTTCCTGCACTGATGTAAACAGTCTGGAAAGGTGTTTTTTGCGGAACTCTGGTAAATCCGGCAACACTTTCTTCAGGAGTATCATTTTTAATGAAAGGGAAATTTTCCTCTTCAGTCATGATCAGGTAGACAAAACCTTTGGCGTTCATTCTTGCGGTACGTCCGTTTCTGTGGATGAAGGCATCTTCTTTTGGAGGAAGCTGGTAATGAACAATAGATTCTACCTCAGGAATATCAAGTCCGCGGGCAGCAAGATCTGTAGTGATAAGGATTCTCGCAGAATCATTACGGAATTTCAGCAATGCACGTTCTCTTTCATCCTGTTCCATCCCGCCATGGAAAGTTTCTCTGTCGATTCCCATTTGATGAAGAAGCTCAGAGATACGGTCTACGGCCTCACGGTGATTGCAGAAGATCAAAGTTCTTTTATTTCCGATTTTACAAACCAGATTGAAAAGCGTATCCAGTTTCTCCTCAGGAATAGTCATTACTTTTCTCAGCTGGAGATCCGGTTTTACATCATTTTCTTTAAGGAAGCTGATTACTTTTTCATCTTTTAATCCTGTAAAAGCCGGAATTTCATCCATTGCTGTGGCAGACGTTAAAATTCTTTGAGAAAGGCCCTTTAGAGAATTGGAAATGAATTCCATATCATCATGAAAACCCAGTTCCAGAGCTTTGTCGAATTCATCAAGAACCAGCGTTTTAATCGTTTTCGGATCAAAATTGTTATTTCTTAAGTGATAAACAACTCTTCCCGGAGTTCCAATCAATACAGCAGGAGCTTCAATCAGATTATTAACCTCAATTTTTTTGTCATGCCCACCATAGCAGACAGAAACTTTAAAATCTGTCCCCATGGATTTAAAAACCTGCTCAATCTGTAAGGCAAGTTCCCTGGCCGGAACCAATATCAATGCCTGAACACCCTGAACATTTTTTTTCAGATTCCTGAGAACAGGAAATAAAAAGGCCAGAGTTTTCCCGGATCCTGTGGGAGAAAGTAAAACAATGTCTGTATTGTTTTCAGACGCTTTATAAGTAGATTTCTGCATTTGATTCATATCCTGAATCTGCAGTTTTTGATAGATCGGCTGTAATTCCATGGTGCAAAGGTAGTGAATTTTGGAGTTTGAGGGTTTGAGAGTGGTAGGGTTTTAGGGTAAGAGAGTTTGAGAGGGAGAGGAAAGTGTTGCTCTTCTTTAATTGTATGTCGCCGTCATTCTGAATGAAGCGAAGCGAAATGAAGAATCTCATTTTGTCTTTTACTTATTATATATACTCATGAACTACGTTCGTAAACTTTCAGTGTATGCTCAGCGTGACAGCGGATATTGCTTCATTCTGAATTTAAGACAGTTAATATTAGAATGTCATGCTGAGCTCATCCAAAGCATTCTTTTAATCAAGGTGTTGATTTTTAAATATATAAGTTAAATATCAGCGTGCTGGAATCTATTGTTTATTTTAAATAAAATTCATATCTTTGCACCCACTTTTGTGGCGAAAAGGTTTGAAGGGTAAATTACTTACAATTAATTACTTCCGTATTTTTTAATCTGCATTTATTCAAACCGTTAAAAAAGAAGGAATACAAATTTTATTAGAAAATGTCAAAAGAGACAAATTCAGCAGAGGTTTTATTAAACCAAAACGTAGCACCAGAACAATTTGATTGGGATTCATTCGAATCAGGTCTTGATGCAGATGCGAGAAAAGAAAAAAGCGATTTAGAAGAAATCTACAACGGATCATTAAACAACCTAGACGATAATGACGTTTTAGTTGGTAAAGTTGTAAGATTAACTGATAAAGAAGCTATCGTAGACATCAACTTCAAATCTGAAGGTGTTATCTCTCTTAACGAATTCCGTTACAACCAAGGCCTTAAAGTAGGTGACGAGGTAGAAGTAATGGTTGACAAGAGAGAAGACAAAACCGGACAATTACAGTTATCTCACAGAAAAGCTAGAACGCTTAAAGCTTGGGATAAAGTAAACGAACTTCACGAAACTGGAGAAATCGTTAACGGTTTTGTTAAATCAAGAACTAAAGGTGGTATGATCGTTGACGTTCACGGAATCGAAGCATTCTTACCTGGTTCTCAAATTGACGTTAAGCCAATTAAAGATTACGATCAGTTCGTAGGAAAAACTATGGAGTTCAAAGTTGTGAAAATCAACCCTGAGTTCAAAAACGTAGTAGTATCTCACAAAGCATTGATCGAAGCAGATATCGAAGGTCAGAAAAAAGAAATCATCGCTCAGCTTGAAAAAGGTCAGGTTCTTGAAGGAACTGTTAAGAACATCACTTCTTACGGTGTATTCATTGACTTAGGAGGTGTTGATGGATTGATCCACATTACAGACCTTTCTTGGTCTAGAGTGAACCACCCATCTGAAATCCTTGAGGACGGACAAACTGTAAAAGTGGTTATCCTTGATTTCGATGATGAGAAAACAAGAATCCAATTAGGTATGAAGCAATTAGAAGCTCATCCTTGGGATGCTCTTTCTGCTGACTTGAAAGTAGGAGACAAAGTAAAAGGAAAAGTAGTAGTTCTTGCTGACTATGGTGCATTCGTAGAAATCGCTCCAGGTGTTGAAGGATTAATCCACGTTTCTGAAATGTCTTGGTCTACTCACTTAAGATCTGCCGGAGATTTCGTAAAAGTAGGTGATGAAGTAGAAGCTGAAGTATTAACTTTAGATAGAGAAGAAAGAAAAATTTCTCTTGGTATCAAGCAATTGTCTAAAGATCCATGGGAAAACATCGAAGCTAAGTATCCTGTAGGATCTCAGCATGTAGGAACGGTAAGAAACTTCACTAACTTTGGTGTATTCGTAGAGTTAGAAGAAGGTATCGACGGATTAATCTACATCTCTGATCTTTCTTGGACTAAGAAAATCAAGCATCCATCTGAGTTCTGCGCAGTAGGTGATAAATTAGACGTTGTAGTTCTTGAATTAGATATCCAGGCTAGAAGATTATCTCTAGGTCACAAGCAATTGACTGAAAACCCATGGGATAAATTCGAAACTAAATATGCTGAAGGAACTATCCACGCTGGTAAAGCTGTAGAAGTTCACGATAAAGGAGCTTCTGTTCAATTCGAAGATGCTGAGGTTGAAGCATTCTGCCCTTCAAGATTATTAGAGAAAGAAGATGGATCTAAAATCAAAAAAGGTGAAGATGCTCAATTCAAAGTAATCGAATTCAACAAAGAATTCAAGAGAGTAGTAGTATCTCACACAGGTATCTTCAGAGACGAAGAAAAGAAAAACGTAAAAGAATCTTCTTCTAGAAACGTAACTTCTTCTTCTAACAACGAAGAAAGATCTACTCTTGGAGACATCGATGCATTAGCAGAGTTGAAAAGAAAAATGGAAGAAGGTAAATAATCTTTGAACCATTGATAAATAAGGAGCCGCTCATTTGAGCGGCTTTTTTTATGCGCATAGGGCAAGGGAGTGTAAAATGTAATATGACCTTCAAAAACAAAAGCTATAAGGTAAAATAGTAAAAACTGATTTCTGTTGGTGTCGAAAATTTATATTCATTAAAATGACTTATAAATAGAAAATGTTTGTATGAAAAAAAATAAATAATATGGCAAACATAAGGTGGTAGGCATAAATATAATTCAAAGTTCTCGCTATTGAGAAATATGTAAATTAATTTTATAGTTATTTTTTTTATTTTTATGTATTTATGGTTTAATTTTTACTATGAAAATTATTAAAGTTATGTGAATTATTTGTAGATTAGCGACTTTAATAATGGATATGAAAAACAAAGCTCTACCTATTTTATTTGCGGTATTTTCTGTATTTCCGGCAATATTGTTCGGACAGAATAATGAAAAACTGATAAAAGATTATATTTCTCAAAATAAGATAAGGGAATATAAAAAATCTGATCTGAATAATATTATTGTTGATAATGTAGATCCTTCAAAATCATTGAATGGTAATGTTGTTAAATTTTTACAGACTTATAACGGTTTGCCGGTATACAGTTCTGTAGGAACAGCATTGATTCAGGACAATAAAATTGTTTACTACACAGATAATTTTGTAAAAGATTATACTGCATCTACATCAGGTACAGCTGCTATCAGTAAAAGTACAGCACTTCAAAAGATTGCTGAAGATCTGAAGAATCCTGATATTGCGAATTTCACTATTCTTGAGTATCTTGAAAAAACTCAGAAAAAAGCTACTTCAGCGAATCAAAGACTGGTATATGCAACTGATGAGAGCGGAAACCTGCGTTTGGCATATGAATATACCTTAATGGAGCCAAAATCGCCTAATTACTGGAATATTGTAATAGATGCCAATAATGGAAATATCCTATTGAAAAATAATCTTACATTATCTTGTAATTTTCATCACGATGCTTATTCATCCGATGCAGAATATACTCACGCCGATCATTTTGAAAATACCTTGGTGGGACCTCAGAATAATATAGCTCAGAATAATAATATTCCGTTGCTTTTACCTGATAATGCTTCATATAATGTGTTTCCATTGCCTATTGAGGCACCAACTTTTGGTTCAAGATCAATTATTACCAACCCTTGGATACTGAGTGCTTCTCCTGAAGGATGGCATTCTGACGGAACCAATCATTACACTATTACAAGAGGAAATAATGTTTTTGCCTATGAAGATTCGGCCGGAACAGCTTTAACAGCACCTGATTATCTTACAGGAACTCCGGCAGACGGAGGGGCAACAAGAAATTTTGATTTCCCTTTTAACATCAATGAAACTCCGTTAAATAACAGAAATGCTGCCATTACAAATTTATTTTATCTGAATAACAGAATTCATGACATTTTCTATAAATTTGGATTTACAGAATCTGCCAGAAATTTCCAGCAGAACAATTTTGGTAACGGACCTGTTGGAGGAGATGATGATTCTGTATATGCAGAGGCGCAGGATGGAAGCGGATTAAATAATGCGAACTTCTCTTCAGGGCAGGATGGTTATAATGGAAGAATGCAAATGTATCTTTGGTCTCCGGTAGGAAGAGTTTTTTTCTATAATGCACCAAGTGCGGCTGTAACTCGTACACCGGGAGCCGGAACTGCACAGTTCGGTAATCCATTACCTATGAACGGATTAACAGGAGATGTAGCACTTTCATCAGTTTTAGATGGATGTACGGCTTTACCTGCAAGTTCATTGACTAATAAAATAGGACTGGTTGAAAGAGGAACATGTTCCTTTGCTATTAAAGTAAAAAATCTTCAGGATGCGGGAGCTAAAGCGGCTATTGTATATAATAACGTTGCAAATGGTGCTACTATAGGAAATATGGCCGGTAATGATCCGACAATTACGATTCCTTCGGTACTTATTAACAATGCAGAAGGAGAATATATCAAAACTCAGCTTGCGGCAAGTACCACAGTAAATGTTACCTTAAAAGGAAATATGACTCCTGACGGAAGCTTTGATAACGGAATCGTAACCCATGAATATGGTCACGGAATATCCAACAGAATGACAGGTACCGGATACAACTGTCTGAATTCAGGAGTAAGTAAAGAACAGATGGGAGAAGGATGGTCTGATTTCTTTGCTTTAATGCTGACTAACAAAGCTGGAGACGATGCAACAGTAGCGAGAGGTACTGGTACTTATGCAATAGGTCAGCCTATTACAGGTGGCGGTATCAGACCTGCAAAATATTCTACAAATTTAACGGTTAACGGATTTACATACGGAAATACCAACGGAATGGAATACAATAACGGATCAGCAATTGTTCCGGATGTACACTCAATTGGTTTTGTCTGGGCAACAATGTTATGGGATCTTCACTGGAAATATGTTGAAAAATATGGTTATGCTTCAGATGTGCTGTCAACAACCCCTAACGGAAGCACAAAAGTACTACAGTTAGTAACAGATGCTCTTAAACTTCAGGGCTGTAATCCTAGCTTTATTGATGGAAGAAATGCAATATTGGCAGCTGAGATGGCAACTACTCAGGGACAGGATAAATGTATGATCTGGGGAGTTTTTGCAAGAAGAGGTTTAGGAGTGAATGCATCTGCAGGCGCTAAAAATAATATCAATGACCAGGTTCAGGACTTTAACGTTCCGGAAGCATGTTTATTGGCTACCAATGATGTAAAGGCAGATAAGAACAATAACATTTCTATCTATCCAAACCCTGCCAAGGATGAATTCTACATTAAATTCCCAAGCAATACTCTTGGAAAAGTAAGTGTAGAATTGTATGATATGTCTGGTAAACTGGTTTCTTCAGAAGATAAAATCTCACCGGATGCCAAGAAAGCAATTTCTACAAGTAATCTTGTTAACGGAACTTATATGGTTAAAATCAAAGGACTAGGTTTCGAAGCAGCTTCCAAAGTAATGGTTAAAAAATAATTTACTTTTATAATTAATCTCAAAATCGCCACAAGCTTGCTTGTGGCGATTTTATTTATCTATCACCATAACACTTCAGATAGGTTTAATTTATATGTCGTACCTTTGCAGGCTGTTAAAAAATTATGAAGAAGAAAAATATACTAAAAGGTGTTTTATTTGTAGGAATTGGAGCTAGTATATACGGTATGTTGGCCACTTTTGTAAAAATGGCTTATCACGATGGTTTTACAACCTCAGAAGTAACTACTTCCCAATTCGTATTAGGTTTGACAGGACTTTTGATCCTTAACTTTATTCAGACCCTAACCTCAAAGCAGAAATTATCGCTGCCAAGTTCTAAAGAAGTAAGATTGCTCTTGCTTGCAGGAACTTCCTTGGGGGGAACAAGTTTATTCTACTATATTGCGGTGCAATATATCAATGTTTCTATTGCTATTGTATTACTGATGCAGTCGGTATGGTTCAGTGTAGTGGTAGAAAGTATCCTTACAAAAAAATTACCCAACGCAAGAAAAGTGGTTTCTGTGGTTATCGTTTTGTTGGGAACTGTTCTGGCAACCAATCTTATTAATATGGAAATAGAACTGGACTGGCACGGAGTATTCTGGGGGCTGATGGCAGCCGCTTCATATACTTTGACGATGTTCACCTCCAATACGCTGGCTACTCATCTTCCGGTTTTCAGGAAGAGTATTATTATGCTGGCAGGAGGTTCAGTAGTGGTATTTGCATTTTTATTCTTTGCTCAGATAGGACCCATGTATTTTGATGGTTTAAAATCCTTATACCTGAATTTTACAGATAATACAGAACATATTCATCCTTTTAATTATTCAATATTTCTCACGTATGGATTTGTACTGGCGCTTTTTGGAACTATTATTCCACCCATCTTATTTAATGTTGGGTTTCCCAATGCAGGATTGGGACTTGGAAGTATCGTTTCATCACTGGAACTTCCGGTTTCCGTTACCATGGCTTTTGTTTTGCTGGGAGAAAAAGTATTTTTCATCCAGTGGGTAGGAATTGTCCTGATTCTTTTTGCGATTGTTTTGATGAATTTGCCTTCAAAAAAAGAAAAAGATGTTTCAATGGCATAATTATATAAAAAATATTTAACTAAAAATAACAGTTGAAACCGCTCCAAAAGGAACGGTTTTTTTAATTTTAATCCCTAAAATAAAGTTTCATGAAACATTTCAGAAATATAATGACCGCTTTTGCTTTGTCGGTCTCTGGTTTTATATTTTCACAGGTAAAGCCTCTGGATGCAATGCTTTCTGATTTTCAATATCCTTACGAAGTTCATTTTTTTAGTTTCAGGTCTCAGGGCGAAGATTTGAAAATGGCTTATATGGATGTAAAGCCACAAAAACCCAACGGAAAAACGGTCATGCTTCTCCACGGCAAAAACTTTAATGGAGCGTACTGGGAGAGAACGGCTAAAGACCTTTCTGCTAAAGGATTCCGGGTAGTGATTCCTGATCAGATAGGATTTGGAAAATCCTCAAAACCTCATGCATACCAGTTTTCATTTTCGCAGCTGGCAGAAAATACAAAAGCAGTTCTGGATGAATTGAAAATAGATAAAACCATAGTACTGGGGCATTCAATGGGAGGAATGATAGCGACCAGATTTACATTATTATATCCTGAAAAAGTACAGAAACTGATTCTGGAAAACCCAATCGGATTGGAAGACTATAAGACTTTTGCAGCCTACCAGACCATTGATCAGGCCTATCAGTATGAACTTAAAAATACAGCGGAAACCTATAAAAATTATCAGCTGAAATTCTATTATGACAACAAATGGAAAGAAGAATATCAACCCTGGCTTGACTTAATTGCAGGATGGACACTTCATAAAGAGTATCCTCAGGTAGCCTGGGACGCAGCACTTACTTCGGATATGATTTACAATCAGCCGGTATGTTATGAATTTAAAAATATTAAAGTTCCCACATTGCTTATTATCGGAACAAGAGACAGAACAGCAATAGGAAAGGACAGAGCGCCTAAAGAACTTCAGCCGAAAATGGGTCAATATCAGGAATTGGGAAAGAAAACCCAACGTGAAATTGCAGGTTCAAAGCTGGTAGAGATTGATAACGTGGGACACCTTCCTCATATAGAAGTATACCCGAAATTTTTTGAAGCACTGTATAGTTTTATACAGTAAAAAAATAAAAATATTTGAAACATTAAGTTTAATAAAAAATAGTTAAACTTAATGTTTCTTATTTTCAAAGAAGAATAAAGTACAAACTCCAATTCCTGAAAACAGCACACAGGAAATTCCCAGATTCTGTATAAATCCAATACTTACCAATCCTAAGCCTATCAGAACATAATAAATTAATCCTAATAAAGCACCGGCACTCCCTGTTTCGTTCTTATAATGAATCAATGCAGTGCTTAAAATATTAGGAATCGCAATGCTGAATGCCATCACAATGAAGAAATAGGGAATAATAAAATAAATTCCTGTACCTGCCAGAATCCAGACAAAAACAGAAGCAGCCAATGTGGAAAATGTACTCACTTTAATTAAATATTCAGGTTGTATATTCTTCAGTAATAGAAATCTATTTAGCTTTGCTCCCGCAAAGGTGCCGCAAGCCAGTATTATGCTGCTGTATCCAAAAACATAAGAGGAATAATGATTTTCTTTAAAAATAAATGGACCGAGTGAATAGTATGAAAATAACAGAACATTAAAGCTCATGATCAGCAGGCAGCACCTGATAATTTCCTGGTCCCGAAACATTCGCATAAGTAAGCTCCCCAAAACACTCAGGTTAATTTCCTTTGTGAAATGATGAGTTTCTGAAATTTTTTTTCTGGAAAGTATTAAAAAAAGTATACTTATGATAAACAATGTAATAAATACACCTTGATGTCCGCCGGAGGAAGCCAGTATTGAACCTGTAATCATTCCTATTACAGGACTTATTGATAAGCCGATTCCGATCCATGAAAATACTTTATTGAGATTATCTTTGTCAAAAGTGTCTCTTAAAATGGTCTGTGTCACAATGGAACCCACTGAAATTCCAAATGCAGAAATAATTCTCGCTCCAAGAAGGATTATAAAATCAGGAGCAAAAACAGCAGTCAAAGTTCCGATTCCATAGGTGATGAGTCCGTATTCCAATGATTTTTTCCTTCCGATCCTGTCACATTGAACTCCCCAGAATGCCACACCCAGCGCAAATGCTATAAAATATAAACTGATTGTTAAGGTAACTGCTTCTTCATGTACTCCAAACTGTTCCTGTACCATAGGCAAAACAGGACTGTAAATGGTTTCTACAAACTGCGGAAGCATCACAAGAACCGTCAGCAGCCAGATAGGATTTGTCTTTTTCATTTTTTTTCCTGCAAAGTTTCCAAAAAAACGCTGTATATTTATAATGATATAAAAACAAAAAGTATCAGAAATAAGACATGGCTGTGCTGAAACAAAATCAATACTTTGATGCAGATTCAATCCCGGAAAAAGTAATTGGAATAGCTTCTGACATGGTCCTGCATGATTCCGGTTTTCATTTTCATAAAACAAAGTCTCAGTTGTTATATGCGCCATCCGGCTGTATGACGGCTAGAACTTCTGACAGACAGCTGGTTCTTCCTCCGTTCAGGATGCTTTGGATTCCTGCCCGTGAAGTTCATCGAGTGAATTTCAGAAATATTGTGGCCTACAGATCTATTTATTTTGATGAAGATTATTCCAAAAAGTATATAAAACCGGATCTGAAAGTTCTTCATGTCAATGCCTTGTTAAAAGAAATTATAGAAAGGATTTGTTTTTGGGAATGGTCAGCTCTCAAAAACGATCAAACCAATCTTTTAAAAGTATTCTGGGATGAAATGCAAAGGGCTCCGGAAGAAAAACTGACACTTACAATGCCACAGGACAGGCGTTTTAAAAAAACAGTTGAAGAATGGACACAACGTGATTCTTTGCCGCCAATGCTGAAAGATCTTGCAGAAAAAACTGGAGCAGTGGAGAAAACGATCAGCCGTATTTTTAAAAAAGAAACCGGGCTGTCTTACCAGGATTGGAGGCAGCAATGGAGGTTACAAAGGTCTATTGAGCTTTTGGTGGAAGGAAATTCAATAGGAGAGGTATCGTATATCCTGGACTTTTCATCAGACAGTGCTTTTATTGAGTTTTTCAAAAAACAGACAGGCTCAACACCTTTGCAATATCTTATGAAGAATGAATAATCTTTTTGCAGCTGATAAAAAGTACGATTGTAAACCTTGACATGGTTGGTGTCATACAATGTTTCTTGTCCTATGAAAAGCTTGATTCATAGTAAATTTAATAAAATTGTACTACCAATACAATAATTTTATGAAAACGATTAATACAAATGGTGTTGAGAACTACATGCATATACTTGAGGTCAACACTACTGCAGATAAAGTATATTATGCTTTCACTTATGAAATTCCTCTTTGGTGGACTGAATTGTTTGAAGGTTCATCTTCTGAGGCAGGAAATCTTTTTACCATAAGATTTGGAGATAACATCCATAAAACAATGCGTGTGAAAGAATTAACCGCCAATACAGGAATTGTCTGGTTGGTTGAAGACTCATTGATTGCCCTTCCCGAATTAAACAACCAGACAGAATGGATCGGGACAACAATTGTCTGGGAAATAGAGGAAAAGAAAGAAATTATTCAGATAAAACTTACTCATATCGGCCTGAATCCGGATATTGAGTGTTATGAGATCTGCTCGGGTGGCTGGCTGCAATTTCTTGGCAGTCTGAAAAAGTTTCTGGAAACCGGAGAAGGAACTCCCTATAAAAAGTAAAAAATATTGAAACAAAAAAAGAGACTGTTTACAAGTAAACAGCCTCTTTTTGTATGTATTGTTGTCTGAATTATTTCTTCTTGTAAGCAGCGTCTTTGATTCTTGCTTTTTTACCTCTAAGGTCTCTGAAGTAGTAAATTCTAGCTCTTCTAACTCTACCTCTTCTATCAACTTCGATTTTTTGAAGTGCAGGCATGTTAATAGGGAATACTCTTTCTACACCTACATCACCACTCATTTTTCTGATAGTGAAAGTTTTTGTAGAACCAGTACCTCTTAATTGGATAACTGTTCCTTTGAAGAACTGAGTTCTGGTTTTTTGTCCTTCCTTAATTTCGTAATACACCGTAATTGTATCACCTGCTTTGAATTCAGGGAATTCTTTTTTCGCAATGTACTTGTCTTGTACGTACTTTAATAAATCCATTATTAATAAAATAAAATGTTAAAGCTAAGCAACTTACACGTTCTTCGTCAGAGGTTGAATAACAGGTTGCAAATGTACAAAATAGTTTTTGAATACGCCAAATATTTAATGTACTAAAAACTATAATTTTTTCATTCCGGTTTTGCTAAAAAATTAACGGTTTCTTTAAAATTCCATCAGACAGAGTTTATATGGGAATTCTACTTTTGCCCGAAGTAAAAAATCCGGATAACGGTTTTTTAAATTCCTGATTCACAACTTAAAACTATATGTTATTTTAAAACTAAAGCTATTATGAAACATTATTTCTTCTTTTTTTGTTTCGCGGTCCAGATGGCTTTCGGGCAGGCTTTGTATCCTTATTTGCAAAACCCGACTCCGAATTCTATGATCGTCAATTGGAAAACAGCTTCCAATAATGAAACAACCGTAATCTACGGAGATTCTCCAACGAATCTGAACGTAACCGTAACGGGAACTACCAATATCTTCTCAGATACGGGATACAACAACAATTACTATTATCACACAGCAAAGATTGCTAATCTTCAGCCGAATACTAAATATTATTATAAGATTAAAACAGGAAGCAGTGAGTCTGCTGTTTACAATTTCAGAACACTTCCTTTACCCGGACAGGCTGTAACTGCCAATGGAAAGATCCGTTTCCTTATTATGGGAGACAATCAGATCAAAGCAGAGCCAAGATATGATACGCTTACTTTGAATGCCTATAAAAAATTAAAAGAAAAATTCGGAGCAACTTCAGATCCGTCAGATAATATTGCGCTTACTTTTATGGTAGGTGACCAGGTAGACGTAGGTACATTGGACCACTATGAAAATGTCCACTTTAAAAAGAATATCAAATTATCACCTTATCTGCCTATTCAGACAACAGTAGGAAACCATGAAACCTACGGAACGATGGGAATGAATTCTTACTATGCCCATTTTTATATTGATGAAATCAGTTATAAAGGGATAAGCTCAGGAAATGAGAATTATTATGCCCAGCAGGCAGGAAATGTATTGTTTGTAAGTTTAAGTTCTGAACATACCGGATCAGCTCAACAGACATGGCTTCAGCAGATCTTAACGGCGGCCAACAATGATTCTACAGTAGACTGGATTATTTCTTTAAGCCACAGACCGTATCAGGCTGAGCAGTATGTAGGCGATATTTCTACATGGGTAAGAGAAAATGCTGTACCGCTTCTGGTAACTTCTGACAAATATCTAATGCATGTAGGAGCACATCACCATCTGTATCACAGAGGACAGCTTAAAAATACACCGAATTATCAGATTATTTCCGGAGGAACAGCATGGGATCAGTATTGGGGAATGTCTAATGAGCAGGATTTTGATGATGTTCAGAAAACTTTGACAGATTGGACCTATCAGATTGTAGAAGTAGATGTCCCAACCGGAAAAGTAGATATCGAATGCTATTCAATCGGTGGAGTTTACAACAAGAAAAACAATGTGTTGGTAGATTCTTTCCACAGATATAAAAATCAGCCTAAACCTGCAAAACCATCCATTACAAATACTTTCTCAGGTCCAATTACATTACCTTTAACATTGAATGGAAGTGCATTTTCATCTTCTAACGGAGAACTTTTAAATACAACACAGTTCCAGATCAGTAAAGCCTCGAATTTCTCTGTGATTGAAAAGGAATTCTACCGCGATTTTGAAAACTGGTTCGGAAAAGACGGAAACGGAACTCCTGATAAAACGAAAAACCTGAATGATGGAGTAGACATCACAAAAGCAACACTGGCTGCGAATTCTATTCCCAACGGAATCTATTACGTAAAAACACGTTACAGAGACAGAAACCTTGAGTGGAGTGACTGGAGTGATGTGAAGCAGTTCGAAATTACAGGAAGTGTGGTTTCAAATCCTACATTTACTTTAAACAAAACAGAATATGCCCAAAATGAAGCTATCACCGCTACATTTACCGGAGGTCCGGGAAATCAGCAGGATTGGGTTGGAATCTATAAAAAGGGACAAACTCCGGCTTCTACCACTTCACAGGGTTATATTTATACAAATGGACAGACTGCGGGAACAGTAACGTTCAATAATGGTCTGGCTACTAAAGGTCAGTATTTTGCAGGATTCTTTGCCAATGGAGGATATACAGAAATCACTCCAAGAAAAAATTTCTATGTAGGACCGAAAGTACAGTTGCAGACTACCGCTGATACGTATCCGGTAGGAGGAACGGTTACAATCAATTTTATAGATGGACCCAATTTACAGAAAGACTGGATCGGAATTTATAAAATGGGACAGACTCCGGGAACGACTGCTTCTATCAAATGGAGTTATGTAACAACGGCATCAGGAACTCTTAATTTCACAGGACTTCCGAAAGGATATTATTATGCTCAGTACTTATTGGAGGACGGATATAACGGAATCGGGGAGAAGGTATTCTTCAAAGTAGGAGATATCGTTACAGATCTTTGGATCAACAAACCGGTATATACATTGGGTGAAAATATTACGGCTTCATGGACGGATTCTCCGGGAATCATTAAAGACTGGCTGGGAATCTATCCTCAAAGTGTTCAGACACCGGATGATAATTTTGTTTCTTATACCTATTTTGACGGAATAACTCAGGGAACAAAAACCATTCAGGGAACAGCGGTACCTGCAACACCAGGAAATTACTACATGGTAATGTTTACGAATGATTCCTATACAGAAGTTTCAAACAGAGTACAGTTCCAGGTAGCTTCACCTACTTTAGGCACTGAAGAAACCAGAAGTACAGAAAAAAATGTAGTATTGTATCCAAACCCAACCAAACCGGGACAGCCTACTTTTATTAAAAGCGATTACCCGATTGAAAAAATAGAACTGGTTTCAGCTTCGGGAGAATTATTGTACGTTTCGAAAAATATCAATAACCAACGTTTTTCTTTGGTGAATGAGAATCTTCCGGCAGGCGTTTATTATGTAAAAGTACACGGAAGAAAACTGTTTACTTTAAAATTGATTATTCAGTAGGTTAAACTAAAACACACAATTATAATCAAGAGGCTGTCAGAAATGATAGCCTCTTTTTTATTGATGTAAATAAATATGATTCTTCATAATCATCTGTGAAAATCTGTGTCATCTGTGGTCAAAAACAAACCACAAAAGTCACAAAAGTCTTTAAAAATCTTTGATTTTCTTAAATGTTGAAAATAGGGTATATTAAACTAGAAACATCTGTGAAAATCTGTGCCATCTGTGGTCAAAAACAAACCACAAAAGTCACAAAAGTCTTTAAAAATCTTTAAAAATCTTTGATTTTCTTAAATGTTAAAAATAGGGTATATTAAACTAGAAACATCTGTGAAAACCTCTGCCCATTGGTTGTTAAACAAAAAAGCGATTCCAAAAAATGAAACCGCCTTCAATATATAGTTGTGTTAATTAGTCAAATGGATAGTACAGATCATCCTCGTTAAGCAGCGTCTGGTTTTCAGCAGAAGCATTTTCATCCTGAGTATCGGCCAGCGTTTTAGTTTCCTGAATGAGCTTTCCATCCATATTATAAAGTTTTAACAGAATCCATTTCCCGCTGCGTTCAAGTTCTTTAGCTCCATCCCATGTTTTTATTCTGATTTTTCCGCTTTGAATAACACCTGCTTTTACAGAAGACTTATTGGCAGGCTTCCCTTTTATATACTGTGTGATTTGTGCTGTGAAGGAATACTCTTCCCCGTCTTCACTGATCGGTTGTGTGAATGTATATAAAATAGTGCCCTTGGTATCATAAACGGTTGCATCATAGCCTGTTTTTTTAGCGTTCAGCTTTTTTTCAAAACTCAGCTTCGTATTATCACCTTCAAAAAAGTTTTTGATATTTACAACAATACCTTCCTTATAGACTGTTTCATTAAAGCTTTGATAAGTAGTACCATTATAAGGGATGCCATCTTTGTATGTTAATGTAGATTTCAGCTTTCCATCCGGGGAATAATATTTAATTTCCTGGATAAGATCATCTTTTAAAAATTGCTCGGAGGATAGCTTTCCATCTTCATCAAAATATTTACTGGTTATCTTTGAGCCTTTTTCATAAGTATCAATAGAGGAAATCTGTGAATATTCATAAGCCAGATGATAATCGTCCCCGTCCATTGGATTATAAACATCATTTTCCTTATCATATTGGTATACCAGATGGCCTATTTTTTTACCCGACTCATCATAAGTGGTTTTATAGCCATCTTTTTTATTCATTTTCTGTTCCTGTAAAATCTTTCCGCTTTTGCTGTAGATTATACCTTCCTTTACACTGCCGTCCTTTCTGTATTTTTCTATCTTAGAGATTCTCATTGGACTGGAATAGTAATCTACCATCATATTTTCACCCGAACCGGAGGTAGTGCTGCTGCCAAGATATTTTCCTTTTTCACCGTAATATTTTGTTTCGGTATTACCGTCCTTATCAATGATGGTTTCATTTCTGATGTCTTTAATGTCATCATCATAAACGGTTGTTTTTACAGGCGTTGAGTTTTCGTAATCAACCAGAATATTAAAATCCATTCCGTCTTCAGCATCTTTATAGCTGAACATCTTTCCTGAAAAATTTCCATCAGCTTTATATACCAAATCTTCTGTCAGCCTGCCTTTCGTATCATAAGTCTGAGCCGGGCCAACCTGTTGACCGTTGGAATAGGTGGCGAAATTCTGAACCTTTCCTTCAGAAGTATACCAGGTTACTTTTCCTTCGAAAACTTCACTGTTAGGGGTAGTGTCTGAAGCCAATCCTTCCATTTGAAGTTTTCCGTCCTTATAGAAATCTTTGATAAAGGTAAGTTTTCCTTTAGGAGTCGTTTCACGATAATACTCCATGTTGTCTGCAGTGGTTTTTTCCCAGTTTTCATCGAAATACGTTTTTTCCTGTGCATATACGTTGACACTTAGAACCAAGGCAAGTAATGCTGAGGTGAATAATTTTTTCATGCTTTTGTTGAAATTGATTTATATTATAATTAATGTGATGGTATGTCTATAGAAGATTAAATAGTGTGAAAGAAATTGTAATGATTTAGCATTGAATAATTTTTACATTAAAATTGTGTTTAAATTGCATCCAAATACAATAAAACATACTGTATTTTCGTCTTTGAGGTTTCAAATATAAATCGAATTGACGAGAAATAAAATAAAAAATGAACAGACTTGTTCGGTTTTTGTTGTAACTTTTTGATTATGATGTTTTTAAATATTTGAAAATACGGTCTCCAAAAAGCATGAAATTCAGTACTGTTTACATTCATCAGATATACAGGAAAATTTATTAAATTTAGCCAACAGAAAAATCTAATATTTCATGATAGATAAAAGAGTAAAAAATGCAAAGGAAGCCATCGAAGGAATTAATGATGGAATGACACTGATGCTTGGCGGATTCGGACTTTGCGGAATTCCTGAAAACTCAATCAATGCTTTGGTAGAAAGTGATGTGAAAGATCTTACCTGTATTTCAAACAATGCAGGAGTGGATGATTTCGGATTAGGATTACTGCTTCACAAAAGACAGATTAAGAAAATGATCTCTTCTTATGTAGGAGAAAATGCTGAGTTTGAAAGACAGATGCTTTCAGGTGAATTGGATGTAGAACTTACTCCGCAGGGAACTTTAGCTGAAAAATGCAGAGCTGCTCAGGCGGGAATTCCGGCATTTTACACACCGGCAGGTTACGGAACTGAAGTAGCGGAAGGTAAAGAGGTAAAAGAATTCAAAGGAAAACCTCATATTCTGGAGCATGCTTACGATGCAGATTTTTCTATCGTAAAAGCCTGGAAAGGTGATCATGCAGGAAATCTTATCTTCAAGGGATCTGCAAGAAACTTCAACCATCCGATGGCAGGTGCTGCAAAAATTACCATTGCTGAAGTAGAAGAATTGGTAGAACCGGGACAATTAGATCCGAACGAAATTCATATTCCGGGAATTATGATTCAGAGAATCTTCCAGGGAGAAAAATTTGAAAAAAGAATTGAGCAGAGAACCGTAAGAACTAAAGAATAAGCTCAAACCATAAAAATAAAAGCGCTGAATATTTCATCAGCGCTTTTTTTATGCTTGAGGAGTAAGTGTTTTTCTTTCTCCGATCTGTTGTCTCCACATGGCGTAGTAAAGTCCTTTTTCATCAATAAGACTGGCGTGAGAACCGGTTTCTACAACCTGCCCGCGTTCAAGAACATAGATTTTATCCGCATGCATAATCGTACTTAAACGGTGGGCAATGAGGACGGTGATCTGTTCCTTTTCTTTCGAAATATCCTTAATGGTTGTGGTAATTTCTTCTTCCGTAATACTGTCCAGAGCAGAAGTAGCTTCATCAAAAATTAACAGATGAGGTTTTCTTAAAAGAGCTCTGGCAATGGCAATTCTTTGTTTTTCACCGCCGCTCAGTTTCAGACCACCTTCACCGATAACGGTTTCAATTCCTTTTTCGGCTCTTTCCAGCAATGCGGTACAGCTTGATTTTTGAAGAGCAATGGCCAGTTCCTCCTCAGTAGCTGAAGGATTAACGAAAAGAAGGTTTTCTTTAATAGTTCCTGCAAATAACTGGGTATCCTGTGTTACAAAACCAATCTGGTTTCTCAGTTCATCAAAATCAAATTCCTTTCCATTGATTCCATTGTAAAAAATATTCCCTTCCTGAGGCCTGTACAATCCAACCAATAGTTTCACCAAAGTACTCTTACCGGAACCACTCGGTCCTACAAAAGCAATGGTCTCACCGTTTTTAAGATCAAAAGAAATGTTATTTAAAGCTTTGTACTGAGCAGACTGATGCTTGAAAGAAACATGTTTGAATTCCAGTTCCTCAATAGCTCCGATTTGTTTCGGATGAATAGGTTTTTCTTCTACCTCTTTTTTCATCAAACGGTCAAAATTCTGAAGAGAAGCTTCTGCCTCACGATAAGAAATAATAATATTTCCAATTTCCTGCATAGGCCCGAAAATAAAGAAACCGTAAAACATCAGAGATAAATACTGACCTGGCGTGACAATATTTTTAAAAATTAAAAATAAAAGGGTCAGTGTAATCAACTGCTGAAGAAAATTGACCATGGTTCCCTGAATAAAACTCAGAGAACGGATGCTTTTCACCTTTCTCAGTTCAAGGCCAAGAATCTTATACGTATTGTTATTTAAACGGATCACTTCCTGATTGGTTAATCCTAAACTTTTAACAATTTCAATGTTTCTCAAGCTTTCAGTAGTACTTCCGGCTAAAGCTGTGGTTTCAGTCACAATATTTTTCTGAATCACTTTTATTCTCTTGCTCAATAAATTGGTGACAATGGCAATAAAGAAAATACCACAGATATAAACCGGCATAATAGACCAGTGTAAGCGGATCGCATACACGGAAACGAAAATAATACTCACCAGAATTCCAAAGAATATATTGATGAAATTTGTGATGAATTTGACCGTATCTTCTCTTACTTTGGTTAAAATGGATAAGGTTTCACCACTTCTCTGATCTTCAAACTCCTGATAAGGGAGTGCCATAGAGTGCTTTAAACCGTCTGTAAATATTTTCGCTCCAAACTTTTGAGTGATCACACTGACTACATAATCCTGAAAGGCTTTGGCAATTCTGCTCACCATTGCTGTTCCGATAAGCAGTCCCAAAAAATAAAAAGCTCCGTGATATACAGAACTTCCGTATAAATATTCATTCAGGTTTCGGGGCAATAGCTTTTCTTTATCAAAAAAGTTGGGATGAGTAACCAGCTGATCAAGGATATTTCCTGTGATCGCCGGAGCAAATAAAGAAAAAACCTGGTTGATCGTAGCCAAAAATAAAGAGATGATTATCAGCCACTGATAGGGTTTAAGATATCTAAAAAGTATTTTCATTCTATTAAAAAATAATGGAACAAAATTACAGATATTATTTTAACTAACAGTGTTAATTGTTGAATACAACAAAGCCCTTTTGTATTCAAGTGAAAATAATTAAATTGCAGTCTAAGTTTTTATTATGCTTACAAAAGAACAAATTGCCAAAAGAATTTCAAAAGAACTCAAAGATCGTTATTATGTAAACCTGGGAATTGGGATTCCTACTTTGGTTGCCAACTATGTTCCGGAAGGTATTTCCGTAGAATTCCAGAGTGAGAATGGAGTTTTGGGGATGGGACCTTTCCCTTTCGAAGGAGAAGAAGATGCTGATATCATCAATGCCGGAAAACAGACTATTACTATTCTGGAAGGAGGCTCATTCTTTGATTCTGCCTTCAGTTTCGGGATGATTCGTGGTCAGAAAGTAGACCTTACCATTCTTGGTGCCATGGAAGTTTCGGAAAACGGAGATATTGCCAACTGGAAAATTCCCGGGAAAATGGTGAAAGGAATGGGGGGTGCCATGGATCTTGTAGCTTCTGCTGAAAATATTATTGTTGCAATGATGCACGTAAATAAAGCCGGCGAAAGCAAAATCCTTAAAAAATGTACACTTCCCTTAACTGGCGTAAACTGTGTGAAAAAAGTAGTTACTGAATTAGCTGTTCTGGATGTAACTCCGGCAGGATTCAAGCTGTTAGAAAGAGCACCAGGCGTTTCTGTAGAAGATATTATCAAAGCAACAGAAGCAGATCTGATTATTGAAGGAGAGATTCCTGAAATGCAGTTCTAATCTGATAATAAATATAAAAATTTCGGCCTCACTTTGTGAGGCCGAAATTTTTTAAACCAACATAGGAACTCGCAGCGTTAAAAAAATAATTCCTAAGAACGTTAAGAAAATTCTCCTGTCCGAAGCGCGAGACCAATTCAGAACCGATTAAGAAATAAAGAATTCGTGCAAGTTTAGAATTTTTAGAGAACAGGATTTATTTTTAGCGAAGAGATCTTTTGTTTCTTTTGTTTGACTACGTCGAATCTTCGATTTCAAGACAAAAGAAATTAGAGCAAAAAAAGCTGTTTCATCATTGAAACAGCTTTTATATCTAAACGGTTAGTATGCAAATCTAACATCTCATTTATTTCCCGTCCTGAGCCCCAAATACCTTCTGCAGAATACTCGTAGTTCTCATAGCGGGCGTATTCCTGATTCCGCTCTCTTTGTCTGCCACCATTTTAAAAACTCCGTTTATGGTTTCTGTAGTAACATATTCGTTAAGGTCTGTTGTTACAGCCTGCCCTGTAAATGTATTATATTTTGAAATCAGATTTTTCCAAAGTGTATCAGCACCTACTTTACCTAAAGAAGCTTTTACTTTGGGTTGAAAGGCATTGAATAGTTGAGTCTGGGTTTTTCCCTGCAGATAGTTAGTTGCTGCATTATTACTTCCTAATAAGATGTTTTTAGCATCTGTAATGGTCATAGAAGTAATAGCGTTTGTAAAAATAGGTGCAGCTTCTGTTACGGCATCTTCAGCTGCTCTGTTTAATAATTTTACCCCTTCATCAGCAAGGCTTCCCATTCCGATTGAACGTAGAGTTGTATCAATTTTTCTTAATTTTTCAGGCATTAAAATCTTTACCGCTTCATTTTTGAAAAAACCATCTGTTACGGCCAGTTTTTTTACTCCATCCGTTACACCCATGTTTAAAGCCTCTTTTAATCCTGAGGAAATCTGACCGGAAGTAAGGTTTCCAAGGTTGGAAGATGAAGGGTTGGAACCAGAAGTTGTAGTGGTAGTTTTAGCAGGAACTGTTGTACCATTATTTTTTACCGGAACATTAAGATCTACACCGGTTTTATCTTTAACAGCAGATTTTATAATATCAAAAATTTGTGCCTGAGCTGAGAAAGAAAATAATAAAGCGGCTGCCAGAAAAATGTTTTTTTTCATCCTGTTTTTTTACAAATTTAAACCTTTAATTTTTTTAAAGCCAACTAAATTGATCAAAAAGCACACCATAATACACTGTATTGAATAGAATAATTTCTAGACAGAATGGTGAACAACTGCAAATTATTCATTTTATATGAATCTAAACAATTGAGAGTATTTAATTTGTTTTTAAAAAGGTTCAAAGAGTTTTGAAAAATAATTATCTTAGCTCAAACCTTAACCCCATCTAATGATACGGACTTTTTTAGTGTTTTTTGTATTGATTTCAAACGTGATTTTTGCTCAAAATAAATTAAATGTAATTCCTTACCCTCAAAAAGTTCAACTTTTACAGGGAGAATTTTTAATTCCCAAAGCCTTCTTATTAAATGGGAATCTTCCGAAAGAAGAAACGGATTATTTCAAAAAAAGAATAGGCTCACAGTTAAAATTTCAATATGCTCAGAAGGGTGATGATATTCATTTAAAGAATTCTATAATTCCTCTTGTTGCGGGAGGAGAAGCTGAACAGAAGAAAGAATACTACTCGATAGAAATTTCTCCAAAACAAATTCATATTGAGTCTTATACTAAACAAGGGTATTTCCTGGCGCTACAGACGCTGGCTCAGATTTTCGAACAATATAAAGAGAGTAAGAAAATTCCGGCAATGAAGATTGAAGACCAACCGAAATTTGCATGGAGAGGAATGCACCTGGATGTCTGCCGTCACTTTTTCACAGTAGACGAAGTGAAACAATATATTGACTATCTGGCGATGTACAAGCTTAATACTTTTCACTGGCATTTAACGGATGATCAGGGATGGAGAATTGAAATCAAAAAATATCCGAAACTTACTCAGATTGGCTCAAAACGTAAAGAATCCATGATTGGGGCTTATGTGGATAATACTTTTGACGGAAAACCTTACGGTCCTTATTTTTATACACAGGAACAAATAAAAGACGTAGTAAAATACGCTCAGGACAGACACATTACCGTTGTTCCGGAAATTGAAATGCCGGGACATGCATTGGCAGCTTTATCAGCATATCCTGAACTGGCATGTACCAAAGGACCTTTTGAACCTGCTACGAAATGGGGCGTTTTTGATGATGTTTTCTGCCCTAAAGATGAAACCTTTGCCTTTCTGGAAAATGTTTTGGATGAGGTCATCAAATTATTCCCTTCACGATATATTCATATTGGTGGTGATGAGTGCCCGAAAACAAGATGGAAGGAATGTGCACACTGCCAGGAACTGATTAAGAAAAATAATTTAAAAGATGAACATGGCTTGCAAAGCTATTTTATTCATCGGATTGAAAAATATGTTAACAGCAAAGGCCGGAAAATTATTGGCTGGGACGAAATTTTAGAAGGCGGGCTAGCTCCCAATGCAGCAGTAATGAGCTGGACAGGCGTGAACGGAGGTATTGAAGCAGCAAAAGCAAAACACTTTGCCGTAATGACTCCTGGTGCCTACTGTTATTTTGATCACTATCAGGGAGATCCGCAGTCTGAGCCTAATGCTTTTGGAGGATTTACTCCTTTGGAAAAAGTCTATTCCTACAATCCTGTCCCTTCCGAACTGAATGCAGAGCAGGCACAATATATTATGGGAGTTCAGGCTAATCTGTGGACGGAATATATTCTAGATTTTAAACAGGTACAATATATGATTTTCCCAAGATTAATGGCACTTTCTGAAGTGGGATGGGGAACATCAGATCCCAAGAATTATAAAGAATTTGAAAACAGAGTGATCAGCCAGTTTAAAGTTCTGGATGATATGAAGGTAAATTATGCGAGAAGCATTTATAATATTACAGGAAAAGTAATTCCTTCCAATAACGGAATTGCTTATGAGCTTTCAACTTCGCAAAATCCTAACGGTATCCGATATACGCTGGACGGAACAAACCCTTCTATCCATTCTGAGACGTATCAGAAGGCAGTTCAGATTCCTAATTCTTTAACAGTTAAATCAGCCTATTTTCAAGACGGACAATTAAAGAGTGCTGTTTCTTCGCAGCAATTTATAATTTCAAAAACAACGGGAAAAAACATAACCCTAGAACAGCAACCGAGTGAAAACTATTCTTTTGGAGGAGCTTTCACCTTAGTAGACGGAATTATAGGAAATGTAAAACAGCTGGGTAAAACATGGCTGGGCTTTCAGGGGAAAGATGTAGTGGCAACCATAGATTTCGGTCAGAAAACAGCTTTTTCAGAAGTGTATTTCAATACCCTTGAGAATAAAGGAAGCTGGATTCATCTGGCTAAATCTGCTAAAATTTTTGTTTCTGACGATAATAAGAATTTTAAACTGATCAAAGAAATCGAAACCTCTGAAATTCAGAAAGCCAATGGAAAAATTAAAGTGAATGTAGGAACGCAAAATGCGAAATACCTGAAAGTAACTATTGAAAATGCTGGTATTATTCCGGCAGGAAATCCCGGAGCAGATTCCAAAGCATGGTTGTTTGTTGATGAAATTGGTGTAAATTAGAATAAAAAAATGCAGGACGACACTATACTTTCTTCCGAATTCTCATCGTCGCCAGACCTGGTAGAAAAGCTGTATCAGTATGGTACAACCAAAAATTACCATGAAGGAGACATTATTTTAGATGAAAATGCTTCCATTCGTTCCATTCCTATCGTGATGAAAGGAATGCTGAAAGTGATCAGAACAGAAGAAGACGGACGTGAAATTTTATTGTACTATATCAAGGCCGGAGAAAGCTGCATCATGTCTTTTCTGGGGGGCATGCACAATGAAAAAAGTATCGTAAAAGCGGAAATTGAAGAAGACGCGGAAATACTGTTCTTACCTATAGATAAAGTATCTTTATTCATCAGGGAACATCCGGAATGGCTGGACTACATTTTCAGATTGTACCATAAAAGATTTGAAGAACTACTGGATATTATCAATGCCATTGCTTTCAAAAAAGTAGACGAAAGACTTCTCAATCTGCTGCAGAAAAAATCCGGACTTACAGGTTCTGAAACCATTAATACCACTCATGAACAGCTGGCTAACGAGCTGGGAACGGCAAGGGTAGTGGTTTCCAGACTTCTCAAACAGCTGGAAGAAGACGGAAAACTAAAATTGGGCAGAAATAAAATCACTCTTTTGAAAACCCTCAATCTATAATATTCTCCTCAATCACATAAAAGACACACATATTCTCCTCCCCCGGATAGTTGGCAATAATTCAAAAAAAATTGATGAGCTGGTCAACCTGTCATTGCGAACCAAAGGTGAAGCAATCTTCTTATGTAACAAAAGTAGCTGTAGGCTTCATCCCACATTCCCATTTTTGCATCAGAATTATTTGAATAGAAATGGAAATTATAGGATATACAGCCGCAATTTTAATTGGAATTTCTCTAGGTTTAATAGGAGGTGGAGGAAGTATTCTCACTGTTCCCGTCCTTGTTTATCTTTTTGGTATCGATGCTTTTCTGGCAACAGAATATTCACTCTTTGTAGTGGGAATTAGCAGTTTGGTAGGCTCTATGTCGTACTTTAAAAAAGGATTGGTCAACTTTAAGATGGCGTTGATATTTGGAATTCCATCTGTTATTTCCATCTTTCTGACCAGAACATATCTTCTTCCTTTAATTCCTCAGGAAGTGTTTAGAATACAGGATTTTAGTGTTACCAGGAATATTTTTTTATTATTGGTTTTTGCTGGTTTGATGATTCTGGCTTCCTATAAAATGATAAAAAAAGATTCCTCAAAAGAACCTTTAGAAAGTATTCCGAATAATAATAACGCTTTTCTGGCAGCCGGACAGGGTTCTGTAGTCGGTGTCCTGACCGGATTGGTAGGAGCGGGAGGCGGCTTTATGATTATTCCGGCATTAGTCAATCTTTTAAAGATTCCCATGAAGATTGCAATAGGAACTTCATTGGTTATTATTTCTCTCAATTCTCTGATCGGCTTTTTTTCTTCTGTAAACCATATGAAAATAGAATGGAAACTTCTGATTTCTATTACAGCCATTGCCATAGCAGGAATTATAATAGGCTCACAATTATCCAGAAAGATTGACGGTAAAAAGCTTAAACCTGCATTCGGGTGGTTTATCCTGATCATGGGCATTTATATTATTACGAAAGAAATCTTCCTTTAATGTTCTTATGTAACAAAAGTAGCTGTACAGGAAAAAGGAAAGCAGGAAATTTGTATCAGATAACAGAATAAAAAATAAAATATAATGAAAATAGAACAGATTTATACAGGATGCCTTGCTCAGGGGGCTTACTATATTACCTCATCAGGAGAAGCCGCAATTATTGATCCTTTAAGAGAAACACAGCCCTATATTAACAGACTGAAAGAAGATGGAGTAGAATTGAAATACATCTTTGAAACTCATTTTCATGCAGATTTCGTAAGCGGACACCTGGATTTAAGTGATAAAACCGGAGCGCCAATTGTTTATGGCCCGACAGCCCATCCCGAGTTTGATGCCATCATTGCAGAAGATCAGCAAATATTTACCATAGGAAATAGTAAAATTAAAGTTCTTCATACACCTGGACACACCCTTGAAAGCTCATGCTATCTGTTGATTGATGAGAATGGTGATGAAAAGGCTCTTTTTAGTGGTGATACCTTATTCCTCGGAGATGTAGGCCGTCCTGATCTGGCACAGAAAGGAGCCAATATGACTCAGGAAGAACTGGCAGGGGTTTTATACGATAGTTTATACAATAAGATTTTACCTTTACATAATGATATCATTGTTTATCCAGCTCATGGAGCCGGTTCAGCCTGCGGTAAAAATATGCAGAAAGAAACCGTAGATACATTGGGAAATCAAAAAAGAACCAATTATGCCCTGAATCAAAAGGACAAACAGAGTTTTATAAAAGAAGTGACAGATGGACTTTTACCTCCGCCAGCTTATTTCGGAATGAATGTGATGATGAATAAGAAAGGATACAGTAGTTTTGATGAAGTTCTTTCAAAAGGGTTGCACGCTCTTTCTCCAGAACAATTTGAGGAAATTGCTGAAGCTTCAGGTGCTTTGATATTAGATGTAAGAAATAACCGTGATTTTGCCAAAAGTTTTATCCCGCAGTCCATTAATATAGGATTGGACGGTGATTTTGCCCCTTGGGTGGGAGCCTTAATTGCTGATGTCAACCAGCCTATTCTGCTCGTTACTGAAAAAGGATCTGAAGAAGAAGCGGTAACGCGGTTGAGCAGAGTAGGATTTGATCATATTTTAGGTTTCCTGGATGGAGGTTTTGAAAGCTGGAAAAAGAGCGGAAAGGAAACAGACCTTGTCAACCGTATCTCAGCAGAACAGTTTGAAACTGAAATCAAAGAAAAAGAAGCAAAAATCATTGATATAAGAAGAGAAAGTGAATACAATGCAGAACATATTCATGACGCATACAGAAAACCTCTGGCCTATATCAATGATTGGATTCATACGATAGAGCCAACAGAACATTTCTATATGCATTGTGGAAGCGGCTACAGAAGTACAATGGCAGCAAGTATCCTGCAGGCAAGAGGATACAGAAATTTTTCAGAAATTGAAGGTGGATTTAATGCAATTGCCTCTACAAATGTTCCTAAAAGTGATTTTGTGTGTCAGACTAAAATTTTAAATACATTAGATTAAAAAAATGCTGGAGATTATAAAAGAACCCTGGCCGTGGTATATTGCAGGCCCGTTGATTGGGCTTACTGTGCCTGCCTTATTGATTATGGGAAACAAATCATTTGGAATCAGTTCCTCACTGAGGCATATCTGTGCCGCCTGTGTCCCTGCCAATGTGAATTTTTTTAAATACGACTGGAAAAAAGAAGCCTGGAATCTGTTTTTTGTCCTTGGGATTTTCTTCGGAGGAATGATTACTGCTCATTTTTTGGTAAACCCGAATGAAATAACAGTGAATCCCGATCTGAAAGCTGAACTGGCAGGCTACGGAATTACAGATTACAGCAATCTGGTTCCGTTACAGCTAATGAATTTCGAAAACCTGTTGACCCTTAGAGGATTTATCTTGATGGTTGTGGGAGGATTTTTGGTTGGCTTCGGAACAAGATATGCGGGCGGATGCACCAGCGGCCATGCCATTATGGGACTTTCCAACTTACAGTGGCCGTCTTTGGTGGCGACAGTCTGTTTCATGACCGGTGGATTTTTAATGGCAAACTTTATCCTGCCTGTCATACTTTCGCTATAAGTATAATTTAAAATGAGAATTACATTATGATCAAAGAAAAAGAACACGATATACGCCACCAGGATACTATTTGTGTAAACGAAAGTACCCTTACTCACAAATGGTATCACAACCTGAAATATCTTGCTGCAGGAATTATTTTCGGAATTATTTTCGTGAAAGCAGAGGTGATCAGCTGGTTCAGAATACAGGAAATGTTCCGTCTGCAGTCTTTCCATATGTACGGAATCATTGGAAGTGCCGTATTGGTAGGAATGATTTCAGTAGGGCTGATTAAAAAATTCAATATAAAAACAATTTATGGAGAACCTATTACACTTACCCCTAAAAAGTTTAATAAAGGTCAGATTTATGGTGGATTGATTTTTGGCTTTGGCTGGGCGATTACAGGAGCCTGTCCGGGTCCTCTTTTTGCTCAGATCGGAACAGGAGCTTTTGCAGTATCTGTTACCCTGCTGAGCGCTGTGGCCGGAACATGGGTATATGGATATTTCAGAGATAAACTGCCTCATTGATATCTTATCTTATAAAAAAGACTGCAGAAAATAATCTGCAGTCTTTCCAAGTATAAAAATTATGAATAAATGAAGTTCTCTGCACCTAAAGCCATATAAAGATTAATGCGCTCTATTCTGTACTGAAGTTCCAGACTGATGAGGTTCATTTCATTTTTTAAAAGGTCTCTTTGTTTACGGATAAGTACAAAACTGTTGCTGGTACCAACTTTTATTTGTTTTTCAGTAAGAGAAATATTGTTTTTCAGTTCATTGACAGCGTTGGTTGTATAAGTCATCTGTTTTTCAATGGAACGGAGATTTGCTAAAGAAGACTCCACTTCGTTCAATGCATTCAGAACAGCTTTTGAATATTCTTCAACAATCTGCTTCTGCTGTGAGTTTTTTACTTCCACATTCTTTTTAAGCTTTCCACCGTTGAATAAGGGAGAAACTAATCCTCCGCCCACGTTTAATAAAGGATTGGAAAATAAAGAATTAATAGATTCCACATTACTTCCGGCACTGCCAAGAGATGAGCTTATACTTAATGAAGGCAGTCTTGCCGCTTTAGCTTCCTGTACTTCATAAAAAGCTTTTTCTATCTGAAAATGACTGGCCTGTATGTCTGATCTGTTCTCAAGAAGTTCAAGAGGGAAAGATTCAGGAATATTACTTTTTACAGGGTTGAAGAAATTCTGGGTTGCCAGTTTTCCCTCCGGATATTTTCCGGTGAGAAGTTCCAGAGATCTTCTGGACTGCATATTGGCATTTTTAATCTTTTCAAGATAACCCTGCAGGGAAATAATTTCTGCAGAGATATTGGAAATATCCAGAGAATTTGCCGTTCCTACTTTCTTTTGAATGATATAAAGCTTTTCCAGATCTTTGGTCTTCTGAATATAGTTTTCAATCTTATCTTCCTGGATGTTTCCTGCAATATTCAGAAAATATGCTTTGGCAATCATCCCTGCAATAGACTGATGCAGCAGGGTATTCTGGTGTTTTGCGGAAAAATAACTGCTGGTACTCGCCATCTGTGAAGATTTATTTTTACCCCAAAGATCAATTTCCCAATTGGCTTTTAATGCAAGACGCTGAACCTGGCTGCCGCTGACCAGATTATTGGAAGTATTGGCAACAGCACTTACACTAGGATACAAATCACTTCCGGCAATTTCCATTGCCAGCTCAATCTGATTCAGCTTTTCTCTGGCAATAATCAGATCTGCATTATATAACATTCCTTCATTAATAAGAGCTTCCAGCTGTGAGGTCTTAAGATCATTGATCCAGTCGTAGGAAATTGATTTTGAATCTGCTTTTCTGTCAAAAATCCAGTTATCCGGAATTTGTAGATGAGAAGCAATTTCACTCTTTTCCTTAAGCTCCTTTATATTTTCCTGTGTAGCTTCTTTATAACCGATGCACGAGCTTAAGCTTACCGCAAGTGTGCTCACTAAAATTAACTTTTTATACATGTTAATGAAGTTTAGGAATCAGGAAGTTGATCTTACTATTGATACGAACCATTACTTTTCTGATAAGATGAAGAGGTTTAATATGATCAGAATAAATAATCGCTGTTCCTCTTGCTCCCACAGTAAGCTGTTTCTGAGTGTCTTCCAGTACAAACTTGGCAATAAGCTTTCCATCGGTTTCCGGTAACTGTCTTGCTGTATCAGGAAGTCCGGCAGTAGTACCGTTTCCGCCCAGCATTCCTCCTGCATTATTCATAATCCCCTGGCTGGTAGCATCGATGACGTATTCAAGTCTGGCCTTTACCACTTTTCCAGGTTCTGTTTTAAGAGCAAGCTCTACCTCATTTCCATTTTTTACTGATTCAAGCTCGTTCTGAGCAAAAAATCCAATGACCGACTGCTGTTTCTGAATCAGAACAAATGCAGATTTGAAAGGCGCCATAATAGCTCCTTCATTCAGTTGAACATTGGGAATCACGCCGTCTGTAGGGGCTAAAACAACGGTTTGGGAAAGATTCCATTTTGCCTGGTCCAGCTTAGCCTGAATCTCAGACACCGATGAATTTTCTCCACCATAAGATGCATTGGATTTAGTTTCCAAAGACTGTTGCTGTGATTGTGCCGCACTGATTCTGGATTGCAGATCACGTACATTGGTTATAGCCTGTTCAAGATCAAATTTGTTGGCCGCTCCTGCCTGTACAAGCTCCTGATATTGAGCTACCCTTTTGCTGGCCAGATCAAGCTGTGATTGTAATGCAGAAATATTTTTTCTGGAAGCCGAAATATCTGCATCATAAGAATGTACAGTGGCTTTCATACTGCTCAGCTTAGCTTCCAGTGATTTAATTTCCTGCAAATAGGGTTCTCTGTCAATTACAAATAAAGTATCTCCCTTTTTTACTTCCTGATTGGTCTTTACATATACTTTCTTTACCTTTCCTAAAACCTGAGTAGTAATATCCACACTTCGGTTTACTACCTTTACATCTGAAGTAATAGGACAAAAGTAGTTCAGGCTTAATATTAAAGCTATGGATCCAAAAATAGGGAGTGAGTAAACAACAACCTGTGTGGTAAATGTCCACGGGATCAGTTTTAATTTTTTAATAAGAAGCCAGCATATTCCGGCATATATGGCGATGAGTGATTCCAGCATTTTTTTTAATTTTCGGTGGGTTCAAATTTTTCTTCAGGTAAATCTGTGTTGTCTGTTTCTTTTTCAGAAGTCGTCTGGTTTCCATAATTATAGTTGGCCCAGATTAACGCAACCGGCCATAAAAGGCCTCCAAAGATCAGAGAAAGAAGGCACATGCTTTTGATGGCGTTCAGTTGAGGATGTTTCTTTTTTTCTGCTACTTTTTCCGGATAAATATGAACCTTCCAGAAGAGATAAATTCCGGCAGCAGGCAATACAAATAGTATTAGCCAGGAAGCTCCGTCGGCTATTTTGTCTTCAATATTGCCTGTAGATGCCTGAACAAAATTGCATGCTAATAACAGGCAGAGAATGGTGGTTATTCTTTGCATAAAGATATAAAGTGGTATTAAAATGTTGATTTAAGAAAATACAGATTCAATCCGGAAGAATATCCGGAAAATCATATATTAATCCTTTTAGATGTAAAGACTATTCTATAAGATGGAATGCTTTGAAGATGATTCTATTTTTTTTCATTTGGTTTTTTTTATGTGTGAAGAACAAGTTTTTGACCGGACAAAATTATACTGAACAGAACAATTAAAAGTATTCTTAAGTTATTTTTTTCCTGAATTATTTTTTTTATTGTCTCGGGCAGTAATGCGGGAAAGGGAATTTGGGGTGATGCCCAAAAAATTGGCAATATATTTTCTGTTGGCATTTTGACAGACAAACGGATGGCTGTTCAGGAAATTTTCATAGCGGGAAAGCGGCGAACTCCTGCAAAACTGCTCTGTACGTGCGGATAAAATGCTGATGATCTGTTTTAAGGACTTCAAATACAAATTGTAAATTCCTTTATACTGAAAAGCAGTCTGTTCAAATTCCCCTTTATTAAAAAGAAAAATTTGACAATCAATAACAGCTTGTATTGTATACTTTCTTGTGCCTTCAGCAGAATAAGATTCCGGGCTCTCCAGAAAGGCCACATCTTTCTCTGAGGGCAGAAAAGTATTAATTTCAACTCCGTTTTCATCGTCAAAGAAAAATCTCAGAAGGCCATTGGTTAATATAAATAATTGATTAAACGGCTGGCCTGGTTCTAACAGTTTTTCTTTTTTTCGAAGAAGTTTAGGAGTACTGATGCTTGCAAGGACCTTGATTTCTTCATCCGATAATTCCTTAAAGCAATCCATTTTTCTAAAAGTTTTAAACATACATATTAATTAAAATAACCATTATAAAAATAGTAAAAAACAGCAAAGAAAAATAGTGAGAAATCGATACAATTTTCAATGGATTTTTTTAAGATATTTGCTTTGTATTAAATAATTCTTACGTACAATGAACAATAACCGAAGAAGTTTTATCAAAAAACTGGGAATTGCAACTGCAGCACTTACCATTAGCCCTCTAGAGCTAATGGCCGGAGAAATGCCTGAAAATAAAAAAAATATCAATAAACCTATCGTACTTTCCACCTGGAACTTCGGGTTAAAAGCCAATGAAGAAGCATGGACTATCCTTGGAAAAGGAGGACGGGCTTTGGATGCCGTAGAAAAAGGAGTACGTCTCGTAGAATTAGATCCGAAAGAAAGAAGTGTAGGATATGGAGGCCGTCCGGACAGAGACGGAAGAGTGACGCTGGATGCCTGTATCATGGATGAAAATTATAATATCGGTTCCGTGGCATGTCTGGAACATGTTAAAAACCCGATTTCGGTTGCAAGAGCTGTAATGGAAAAAACACCCCACGTGATGCTGGTAGGTGACGGTGCATTGCAGTTTGCCCTTTCACAGGGGTTTAAAAAAGAAAATCTTCTTACTTCTGAATCAGAAAAAGAATGGAAAGAATGGTTAAAGACCAGCCAATACAAGCCTATTGCTAATATTGAAAACCATGATACCATAGGAATGATTGCTTTGGATGCACAGGGAAATCTTTCAGGAGCCTGTACTACCAGTGGAATGGCTTACAAAATGCACGGCAGAGTAGGAGATTCTCCAATTATCGGAGCAGGTCTGTTTGTTGATAACGAAGTAGGAGCAGCTACGGCAACAGGTCATGGTGAAGAGGTCATAAGAACGGTAGGAACACATCTTGTGGTAGAGCTGATGAGACAGGGCAGAAATCCTCAGGAAGCCTGTAAGGAAGCCGTGGAGAGAATTGTTAAAATTAATCAGCGAAGAAATAAAAATCTAAAAGATATTCAGGTAGGGTTTATTGCCATCAATAAACAGGGAGAATATGGTTCTTACTGTATTCAGGATGGATTCAACTTTGCCGTGTATGATCAGAAAGGAAACCGCCTCGAAAAACCTGAATTTGCTTTGAAATAATTTAAAAATTCAGTAGGAATGGGCTTTAGCCCATTTGAACACATCAAAGATAATTATTGGCTTTAGCCAAAACATAAAATAAATATGAAAAGAACGATGATCGCTTCCTTATTTCTGATTATTGCATGTAAGGAAGAAAAAAAGGAAGTTAAAACAGATATCACACAACCACAGACAGAAGAAAAAATAGTTTTGCATAATGAATCCAATGAAGCTGAAGCTGCTCAAAAATGGTTGGAAAAAAGCATCGTCGATTATTTTAAAGCAGACATCGGAAATGAAGAAAAGAATATGCAGAAGATCACCACAAAAGACTATTTCGAATATAAAACTGATGCAACAAATGTAGATATGGATGTGGATGGAAGTCTTACAGATAAAGAGTTTCAGAATAAATGGAAGTCCAGGTTTGATACTGATAAGGCTGGAGTCGGTATAGGATTTCTTATTTCCGCACAGGATTGGGATACAATAGAAATCGGCAGTTGTGATTTAAAACTCTCCTCAACAGATGAATATCTCTTCAATGTAGTGCTGACAGACAAAAATTTTAAAGCAGAATATCCGTCAGTAATAAAAGTAGTAAAAGAAAACGGTTCTTTTCTGATTGCAGATGTACTGCAGGACGAACCAAAATAAAATTTAATAGATAATACAATGTCAAAAATAGAAATAGCTTGCTTTAATCCTGAATCAGCAGTAATAGCTTTTGAAAATGGGGCAGACAGAATAGAATTATGTGACGGTCTCAGCGAAGGAGGAACTACTCCGGATTTCGAAACCATGAAGAAACTCCGTGAAAAAATCAATATCCCGATTTTTGTGATGATCCGCCCAAGAGGTGGTGATTTTACGTATTCAGATTCAGAATTTGAGCAGATGAAAAATGATTTGATTCAATTAAAATCCTTACATGCAGATGGTTTTGTATTCGGTATTCTGGATGAAAATGATGAGGTTAATATAGAACAGAATAAAGCTTTAGTAGAATTGGCAGCGCCACTTCCATGTACTTTTCATCGTGCCTTTGACCGTGCTGCAAGTTTGGAAGAATCTTTGGAAAAAGTAATTGAATGTGGTTTTTCAACCATTCTTACTTCCGGCCAGAAAACGAATGTATCTGAAGGAAAAGAAAACCTTAAGAAACTGGTTGCACTCTCCGGTGGAAGAATAGAAATACTTGTTGGAGGCGGACTTCGCGCATCCAATATTGAAGAAATAAGAGCGGTTACCCATGCTTCTTACTTCCATTCTTCAGCCATTACGGATGGTGGAGCTTTCGCTAATGCAGATGAAGTGGCTGCTCTGAAGGGTAGGTAGTATGATATGCACTTAGTTTGTCATTCCAAGCGCAGCGGGAATCTAAACCAATAAAATAGAGATTCCTTCGTGCCTCGGAATGACAAAATCACTGGTATGGTAACAATACAAACAAATTTATTGATGAATAGAACGATCCTTTTTGCTTTCCTTTTCACACAGAATCTCCTTTTTGCACAGTTTTCACAAAGAAGCTTGTCTTCAGAGAACTGGCAGTTTAAAAATTCAAAAGATCAAAAATGGTTTCCTGCGAAAGTACCGGGAACCGTTCATCTGGATTTATTGGATAATAAGATCATTCCTGATCCTTTTAAGGATGAAAATGAAAAGAAAGTACAGTGGATTGAAAATGAAGACTGGGATTATCAGGCAGCATTTACAGTTTCTTCTCAGGAATTAAAGAACGATAATATTGATCTTGTTTTTAACGGATTAGACACATTTTCCGAAATCTATCTTAATGATCAGCTGCTGAAGAAAACAGACAATATGTTCAGAAAATGGATAATTCCTGTAAAGCCATATTTGAAATCGGGTAATAATACATTGCAGATTAAGTTTAAATCTGCCGTGAATACCGGAAAGGAATTAGCGAAAAAAGTTCCGTTTACGATGCCGGAATCACCCAGAAGCTTTGTAAGAAAAGCACAATATCAGTTTGGCTGGGATTGGGGACCAAGACTGGTTACTGCAGGAATATGGAAAGACATTCAGCTGGAATTCTGGAATAATGCTAAAATTATTACCGTCAAAGATATTCAGAAGAAAGTTTCTGACACTTCGAATGATTTGCGCTTTGACGTAGAAATTTATGCTCAGAAAGCCGGAGATTATACTTTGGATCTTAATAAAATTCACAAAAAAATATCTTTTAAAAAAGGGAAAAATACAATATCGGTTCCTTATGAAACAAGAGGAATGAAGCTCTGGCAGCCGAACGGGCGTGGTGAAGCCCATCTCTATGATTTCGAGATAAAACTTTCCAAAGATCAGAAAAATATTGATTTTAAAAATATCACGATAGGTCTAAGAACAGTCGAATTGGTTCAGGAAAAAGATGAAAAAGGAAAATCGTTCTATTTTAAAGTGAATGGACAGCCATTGTATATCAAAGGAACCAACTGGATTCCGGGAGACAGTTTTTCCCCCAGAATGACCAAAGAAAAATACCAGAGACTTATCAAAGATACAAAGGATGCCAATATGAATATGATCCGCATCTGGGGCGGCGGTATTTACGAAGATGATGAATTTTACAAAGCCTGCGATGAAAACGGTATTTTAGTCTGGCAGGATTTCATGTTTGCAGGAAGCTTTTATCCGGCAGATGAAGCCTTTTTAAACAACGTAAAAGAAGAAGTAAAAGATCAGGTCAACAGGCTGCAGAATCATCCATCCATTGCTTTGTGGTGCGGGAATAATGAAATTGATGAAGCCATTGTCAACTGGGGATATCAGAAACAGTTTAACTATTCAAAAAACGATTCACTGCAGGTTTGGAAAGACTATAAAAAGCTGTTTCATGAAGTCATTCCCAATGCATTGGCGGAAAACCTGACATCTGATAAAAATATATACTGGCCAAGTTCTCCATCCATTGGCTGGGGGCATAAAGAAAGCCTTACAGAAGGAGATTCCCATTATTGGGGCGTTTGGTGGGGCGAACAGCCATTCGAAATTTACAACGAAAAAGTAGGCCGTTTCATGTCTGAATATGGCTTTCAGGGAACACCCACTCTTGAAACCACAAAATCAATGTTTTCCGGAATTCCGGATTTAAACCTTCAGAATCCAACCATAAAAGCCCATGAAAAGCACGCCCGTGGCTGGGATATCATTAATGAATACCTGAAGCGTGATTATAAAATTCCAACGGACTTTGTACAATACAACTATGTTTCACAGCTCTTGCAGTCAAGAGGAATGCAGATCGCTATTGAAGCCCATCGCCGTGCAAAACCTTATAATATGGGAACGCTGTATTGGCAGCTTAACGATTGCTGGCCGGTGGTTTCATGGTCTTCAATTGATTACCTGGGAAACTGGAAAGCCTTCCATTATCAGGCGAAAAGAAGCTTTGAACCTGTGTTGGTATCAATTGCTGAAACCGATAAAAGTTATGATATTTATCTGATCAGTGATCTCTTGAAAGAACTGAAAACAGAGACAAAATTTGAACTCATTGATTTTAAAGGAAAAACACTTTGGAAAAGCAATCAGTCAGATAATATAAAGGCTGATGTAAGTAAGAAAATACGCAGTATCAGTAAATCAGAACTCGCTCAGTTTGATTTGTCTAAAGCTGTTTTAAAGATCAGTTCTGAAAAAGATATAACATTTGAAAAGGTGTTCTTTTTTAATAAACCAAAAGATCTGAAACTTTTAAAACCTGAGATTAAAATCAGAAAAATATCACCCACTGAAATTGAAATTTCAACAGATATGCTGGCTAAGGACATTTATTTGATTGGTGATACCCATTTCAGCGATAATTTCTTTGATCTCTTGCCAGGAACTTCAAAAAGAATTACCCTTTCAAAACCTTTGGGAAATATAGAGGTGATGAGTCTTTGGGAGGTGATAAAGAAGTAAAATATATTCTGAAAAAATTATTTCAAGCAGTTATAAATTTTCGGCAGGTAGATCTCCAAACCTTATAGGTTTTCAAAACCTATAAGGTTTAATACTGAAAAGTTTCATTAGAAATTCTACCGAAAAAAATATAAATTATACCCTTCCAACTCAAAAATCAGCCGTAAATTTGCATTATATTTCTTTATAATTATGGTAAATTTTGTTCTGATTGCAGTGTGTATCATTGCAGGAATGATATTCAAAGCAACAAAATCTATCCACCCCGATGCTCATAAGGGTATCAATACCTGGATTCTTTATCTTGCTCTTCCGGCAGTTTCGTTTAAATATCTGCCTAAAGTAAAATGGACAACAGAGATGCTGTTCCCCATTGCAGCTACATTTTTAATTTCTGTGTTCTGCTTTTTCTTTATGATGTTTTACAGTAAGAGCAGGGGATATTCAAGGCGGTCCAGAAGTACTTTGGAATTGGCAAGCGGATACAGTAATACTTCATTCATAGGATTTCCATTAATCAGTGCCTTTTATGGTGAAGGGCTTCTGAGTATTGCGATTATCTGTGACCAGACGATGTTCTTTGCCCTTTCAACCCTCGGAATTATTGCTGCAGTAAAAGGAGGAAGTAAATCCGGAAAAGTAAGTGCAATATTCATTTTAAAAAGGTTGGTTACGTTTCCTCCGTTAATTGGATGTATTTCCGCTTTGGTGTTGTCACAGTTTATTGATTTTACTGTTGCAGAACCTTTCTTTGATAAACTAGCTGCTACGGTAAGCCCGTTAGCCTTATTTTCAGTTGGATTGCAGTTGAAATTCAACGGATGGAAAAAACTGATTCCCCAGATGTCGATGTCGATGCTTTATAAATTGATTCTGGCACCTGCAATTGTTTTGGGAATGGCTTTATTATTGGGAATAAAAGGAAATGTGGCAAAAATTACAGTATTTGAAGCAGCAATGCCAACATTGGTTACCTCAAGTATCATTGCAGAACAGTTCAGGCTGAACACAAAATTAACCAACCTTATCATCGGAGTCAGTATTATTGTAGGATTTATTACCTCTGCATTCTGGTATCAGATTACGGAACTTCTTTTTTAGTCATTCATGAATCCTTTCTTCGATCCTTTCTGAATTTGTGTTGTTCTTTTATCCGCACACTTTGTCATTCCGCAGGAATCCAATCTGTGGTGTTTGATAATATAGTTTTTTTGATAATAAGGTTTTGCATACTGAAATGTTGAGATTCCTACGGAATGACATAATGAAAACGGAGAATGTAGCGTTTAAATGTCTGTTAAAGGAGTACAAAAGAATCTCCACAAAGTTGCAGTTCTCTCAGGAAAAATCTAATTTTACACTTTAAATATTTCCCTTGCAATACGCTCAAATTGTTTTACCCCTGAATCTAAAAGGATCTTTCACATATAAAGTTCCTGAAGAAATGATGTCTGAAATCCAGCCCGGAATGCGTGTTCTGGTGCCGTTTGGCGGAAAGAAAATCTATACAGGAATCGTTTTTGAGCTTCATGATAATATACCTGAAAACTTTGTCGCCAAGGAAATTATCAGTATGCTGGATGATCAACCGATTCTGCCTCAGGGACAGATTGATTTCTGGAACTGGCTTTCGGAGTATTATCTGTGCAGTCTGGGGGAAATTTACAGGTTTGCATTTCCTTCTTCTTTGAAATTGGAAAGTGAGACCTATTTAAAATTAAAACCAGGAGCTATCATAGATTTTGAAAACCTGGATGTTAATGAAATGTATCTGATTCAGGCTCTGGAAGTACGGCAGCTGATCAATCTGACAGATATAGAAGCGTTTATTCCTAAAAAAGATATCATAAAAACCATCAATTCTCTTATTGATCTTCAGTACATTGAAATTGATGAGAAAATTGCCGAAAAGTATAAAGCGAAGGAAGTTGCTTATGTAAGAATCAATGATGAGGTACTGGCCAATCAGAATCTTACAGACATTCTTTTAAAGCTTAACAGGGCAAAGAAACAGAAAGATCTTTTCCTTCTTATTCTTGAAAAGCAGACGGAAAATCCTGATGTTCCTATTAAAAAATCTGAACTGTTCGAGGATGGTTATTTTGGAAGCTCCCATTTCAAACCTTTGGCAGACAAAGGTCTTGTGGAGGAATACTTCGTGCAGAAAGACAGAATCGAAAGTTATGAAGGAGAAATTGAGGAACTTGAAGAACTTTCCGAACAGCAGAAAACAGCAAAATCTGAAATTGATGAAGCTTTTGAAGAAGGGAAGAATGTTCTGCTTCATGGCGTTACTTCATCAGGAAAAACTCATATTTATTTAGAAAAAATAGATGAATGCATCCGTGAAGGAAAGAATGTTCTGTTTTTGCTTCCGGAAATTTCCCTTACCAAGCAGATTACCCAAAGATTAGAGAAAAAATATGGCAGACAGCTTGGTTTTTATCATCAAAAACTGACTGATTTTGAAAGAGTGGAAGTATGGAGAAGAATTAAGCAGAACGACATCCGTATTCTGATCGGAACCCGTAATGCATTATTTTTACCTTACCAGAATCTAGGACTTATTGTAGTAGATGAGGAACATGATTCTGCGTACAGACCAAGGGAAGTTTCACCTTATTTTAATGCTAAAGACGCTTCTCTGGTTTTAGGCAGGCTGTATAAGGCAGGAGTTATTCTGGGATCTGCTACCCCTTCTGTCGAAAGCTACTACAGTGCCAGAAAAGATAAAATGAAATACGTCTTTCTGAATGAAAGATTCGGGAATGTCAATCTGCCGGAATACGAACTGATCAATTTCAAAGAAGCTCAGGAATCTAAAAAGGTGTCCGGAAATTTCTCTCTGAAGCTTATTGAGGAGATAAAGAAAACAGTAGATGAAAAGAATCAGGCGATTGTTCTCCATAACCGTCGCGGCTATTCCAATGTTATAGAATGTGAAAACTGCGGCTATGTGAATTACTGCTCAAATTGTGATGTGGTAATGACTTATCACAAAGCGGCAAATGAAATGAAATGCCACTATTGCGGACAAAGAGCTTCAAAACCGAAAACCTGCCCGAAATGCAGTTCTGAAAAGCTGAACGAAAGAGGAGTAGGTGTAGAGCAGATTCACGAAGAAGTTGCCAGGCTGTTTCCTGAAAATGAAGTAGACAGAATGGATGTAGATTCCATGCGTAAGAAATTTGCCTATGAAAAATTGTATGAGAAGATTGAAGACCGGGAAACGGACATTATTGTAGGAACACAGATGATTTCAAAGGGATTGGATTTTGATCATATTGAGCTGGTTACGATTCCAAAAGCGGATTCCTTATTATATGTACAGGATTTCAGAGCGGAAGAAAGAGCGTATCAACTGATCACTCAGGTTTCAGGAAGAGCCGGAAGGGTTTCCGGAAAAGGAAGGGTTCTTATTCAGACCTTTAATCCTGATCATTCTGTATTTCAGCTGATCAAGATGAACAATCCTGCTAAGATCTATAAATATATTCTTACAGAACGTCAGAAATTCCATTATCCGCCTTTCACCAAGCTGATCATGATTGAGTTGAAACACAGAAGAGAGGATAAAGCTGACCGGGCATCCCAGTTTCTGGGTTCTATCCTCAGAAAGTATCTTCCGGAAGAATGTGTTTTAGGTCCGGAAAGAGCACCGATTGCAAAACTGAATAACTTCTATCAGTTCCAGATTATGCTGAAGCTTCCCCGTGGGAAAAACTATGAGAAATTCAAAAACATGGTTTTGATAAGTTTGAAAGAATTTGATGAAATCACTGCATATCAAAGCATTAAAAAAGATGTTTTTGTTGATTTTTAACAATTTTTAACAAACTTTACACTCTTTTATAATGGAGCTGTGGTCCTTTATATAACAATAATTTCTACTTTTGGACGTTGATTAAGTGTTTGGCTCTTTTAATGAATGATTTAACCTTTCGTTTTTTATAGAGTCAAAACTATAGAACAAAAAGAAGATAGATGGTAAATTTCAGAAAATATATTTCAAGTGCGGCGGTGTTGGCTTCTGGTCTTTTCCTGGCTCAATCTACCGTTTCTACCGTTCTTTATTCTCAGAATTATGACAATCAGAAAAGCAGTTTGAACCTGCCTTCACCAGTTACTACAATGGTGGAGAAGACTGTTTTGTCAGCAAAAGAATTGGTAGACATTAATGTAAATACAATGATGGCGGATCCTGTGCTGAAAAATGCAACCTGGGGATTCGTAGTGTACGACCCGAAAACGAAGAAGGTTATCTCTTCGTACAACGAAAATACACCCTTAGTTCCTGCTTCTACGACCAAATTACTGACAACGGAAACCGCATTAAATATGCTGGGTGAAAACTACCGTTGGATGACTCAGCTGGAGTATTCAGGAACGATAGATGAAAACGGAGTTTTGAATGGAAATCTTTATGTGATAGGAAGCGGAGACCCTTCTTTGGGAACAAACAAAGCAGGTGCAGCATCTTATAGAGATATTATTTCAGATTTCGTAGGCGGCGTTTCAAGAGAGGGAATCAAAAAGGTAAATGGTGATATTATCATTCAGACAGCGCTTTTCAAAGGCAATGTTTCAATGCTTCCGGAAAATGTTGTATGGTTGGAAAACAATAACTATTATTTACCGGCAGGAAGTACCCGAGATATCAACCCGGCGAACGAAAAACTGATTGTCAAAAAAGGAGGTTTCTCCACAGAAAAGAAATTTTTCTATGTCTCCCCTTACAATCATCAGATGGTATATGCGGATAAATACGAAGGAAACGGAGCTTTAACAACCAAAATTCCTGATGCACCGGCTTACCTTGCCAACTCTTTCAGAACAACATTGGTAAAAAGCGGAATCCCTGTTACCGGGAAAGTTACTCCCAAAATGACAGATGCATCACCGGAAAACAGAAAAATGCTTTCAGCGTATAAATCACCTACTTTAAACGATATTATTTATTATACCAATCAGCACAGTGATAATTCATTGGCAGAAGCTTTGCTGAGAACAGTAGGATATCAGAAAATGGGTGACCAGACTTCAGAATCCGGAAGAATAGTGGTAACTAATCACCTTAAAGATGCCGGTTTTGATATGACCGGACTCAACTATATAGATGGGAGCGGACTTTCAAGAAGTAATAATGTAACTCCTATTTCTCAGGTGAAGTTTCTTACTTCTCTGATGGATCAGAAATACTACAGATCTTATCTGACTTCTTTACCGATCGGAGGACAATCCGGAACTTTAAAAAGAATGTTCAATATTGGAGGAAACGGACAGGTTTTTGCTAAAACAGGAACTTTGAACAAAGTGAAAACATTAGCTGGTTATCTGAAAACCAATTCAGGAAAGACACTGGTTTTTTCTTTGATGGTGAATAACTATTCCGGATCAGTAGATATGGTGAAGAAAAGAATGGAAAAAATTCTTGAACCTGCACTGGATCTTTAAAAATTTTTTATTTTATATATTATAACAGCCTTTTAATCATGGATTAAAAGGTTTTTTTTATATTTGATTAAATTTTTCAAAACATGACAAAATTGTACCTTTTGGTGTTGGGATTTTTATTGTCTCAACAATTTTATGCCCAGAAGCAAAGGCAAAATACGGATATGAAAGGATTAATCGAGAAAGAGAAAAAATCCTTCACCCAAAAGATGAATATCGGGAATATCAATCCCAATACCCTGAATTACGATTTACAGTATCAGAGAATGGACGTCAGCCTTGATCCTGCAGTGTATAATATTTCAGGTTCGGTAACTTCACATTTCAAACCTACACAAAGTATGGGAAGCATTTATTTTGATCTTTCCAATTCGTTAACGGTTTCTCAGGTGAAATACCACGGAACTAACATTACAAGCTTTCAGCAGCTTCCTTCAAAAGAACTGAAGATTGATTTTCCTGCCTCTATTCCTGCCAATACACTGGACTCTCTTACCATTTATTATGCTGGAGCACCGTCCACCAGTAATGATGCATTCAAAACTGCTCTTCAGAGCGGAACTCCGGTTCTTTCTACTTTGAATGAACCTTATGGCGCTCAGGACTGGTTTCCGACAAAGCAAAGTTTAAATGATAAAATTGAAAGATTTGATTTTAAAATTACAACTCCATCAAACTACAGCGTGGCCGCCAATGGAAAGCTGATGTCTGAAACTTTTCCTACAGGAAACACTAAACTTACGTTCTGGAGAACAATGTATCCTACACCGGCTTATCTGATCGCGCTGTCCATTACCAATTTTGTTAAGCTTAATGATACCATCGGAAATCCTCCGTTTCCTTTTGTGAACTATATTTATCCTTCCACAAATTCAAATGCCACCAGCATAGCCAATATTAACTGGACAAAGCAGGCAATGGATACTTTTGAAACCTATTTCGGCTCTTATCCTTTCCGTAATGAAAAATACGGACACATGGAATTTATGTTTGGCGGAGGAATGGAACATCAAACCATGTCTTCTATGGGAGGTTGGGGCAGACAGCTTATCGCCCATGAACTTGCCCATCAGTGGTTTGGGGATAAAGTAACCTGTGGTGCATGGAATGATATCTGGCTGAATGAAGGTTTTGCAACTTTTGGAGAACATCTTGCCAATGAAAAACTATTGATGACCAATACAGAGTTTCTGAATTACTTACAAGGTCAGTCCAACTATATTACCGTAAGTACAACAGGAAGTGTATATGTTCCGGATTCCGGACTTTCCAGCATCAATAGAATATTTGACAGCAGATTGTCTTACGCCAAAGGAGGATATGTATTGAGAATGCTGAAATGGATCTTAGGTGATGCCGCATTTTACCAGGCGCTTAAAGATTATCATGCAAGACCGAATCTGGCGTACAACTATGTGCGTACAGCTGATTTTAATGCTTCTTTGCTTCAGTCTACCGGAACAGACTTTACGGAATTTTTCAATGATTGGGTCTATGGCGAAGGATATCCTACGTATACCATTAAGTGGATGCAGGGTGGAAATCAGGCTTTATTTAAAGTTTCTCAGACGCAAAGCAGTGCTAACGTTAGCTTTTTTGAAATGCCTTTACCTATTAAAGTAATCGGAACTGCAGGTCAGACTGCTTATTTTGTTCTTAATAATACATCCAATAATCAAAGCTTTTTACAGTCGGTAACATTCCCGATTGCAAGTGTCCAGTTTAATTATGAGTACCAGATTCTTGAGAAAAACTCTACGGTGATTCAGGATAATACTTTAAGTGTTTCTTCTGTTGAGAAAGAAGGTTTTGGTTTGTATCCGAATCCTGCAAAAAATGAAATTAATCTGAAAGGAATTAACAAAGCTATAGATTTTACAATTCATGCTATAGACGGAAAGCTGGTTGGAAAAGGAACGTATCAGCCAGGTAAAGCGATTGGAATTGCAGAATTGGTTCCTGGAGCTTATTTCATTACGATTGATGAAAAGAATATTAAATTTATCAAACATTAAAATGACAAACGGTAAAGTATGAATGATTACTTTTACCAAAATCAATCATAATATAACAAAAGAAGCTTTCAGATTTGAAAGCTTCTTTGTTTTCTTGCTGCTATGGCTCCTCTTTTTCTGGCCAGTCTGACCTTATAAGAGAACCATTTTTCTTTGAATATTTTGCGCATGAAATTATCAAAATGTCTGGTAATGACTAAGTTTTTAAAGCCACGCCATTTTTCAAGCGGACTTGAGGGAAGTGCCCTTACTGATATGGAATATCCTTCCGTATCATATTGAATATAATGCCACCACCCGGAAGGAATATAAAGGGTTTCTCCAGGATGGATGATTGCTTCATAGCCATTTAAATAAAGAAGAGCCGGATATTTTCTGTAGTCAGGATTTTTAATCTGAGCCAGACTGTGGAAATTGTAGGGCAGCTTATACATAAAATCAGACTGTTCCCACGGGAAGAGCCAGATTCTTTTGATTCCCTGAAACTGTGTGATAAAAACATGAGACATATCAATATCAATATGATTTCTGGTGACAGAACCTTCTCCTCCGAAAAACATAAAGGGCAGCCATTTCAGTATCTTGCCATTCGTTACATCATTGTAGATGAGGTCATTCTTCAATTCAGGTTTTGTTTTTAATAGATTAAATAAGAAAAGTCTGTGTTCGGTTGGTGTAGATTGAATCAAATCCAGATATTCTGAAAATGTAGTCTGTGCAATAGGATCACTGGCCACTCTGTCCAGAGAATCAAGCTCACTGCCGTATATATTGACCTTATGATCTCCTGCAATTTCTTTGAAATAGTCATAATTCCACTTTTTGAAAGCGGGACTTTCCGGATGCACAAAATCTTCAAGAATAACCGGAACTCCTGGCTTCATGTAATTACTGATAAAGGTTTCTGAACTGGTCGTCTTTATTTTTTGCACCTGCTTTAATCTCATACATTAAAATTTTAAACAAATATAAATATTATCCTACTAAATTTGTAGACTAGTAATGTTAAAAAGTGAAGCCTTATCAATTTTTTAGATTTAAACTTATAAAAGGTTTTATTTTACTGCCTTTTTAGTAAATTAGCACATCTAAAAAATTACTAAAAATGATCTCTGAAAAATACCTTCAACATTTACAGAACGAACTTCAGAATATTGAGAATGACGGACTTTACAAAAGAGAAAGAATCATCACTTCCCAACAGAGCGCAGAAATAGAAGCTAATGGAAAAAAGCTATTGAACTTCTGTGCCAATAATTATCTGGGATTATCCAACCATCCGGAAGTAATGAAAGCGTCTCAGGAAATGATTCAGTCTCATGGTTATGGAATGTCTTCTGTTCGTTTCATTTGTGGAACACAGGATATTCACAAAGAATTGGAGAAAAAAATCGCTGATTTCTTAGGTCTTGAAGATACTATCCTCTATGCTGCTGCATTTGATGCGAATGGTGGAGTTTTTGAACCTCTGTTTACAGAAGAAGATGCTATTATTTCAGATGAACTGAACCACGCATCAATCATTGATGGTGTTCGTCTTTGTAAAGCAGCCAGATACAGATATAAAAACAATAATATGGAAGATCTGGAAGCTCAGTTGATTGCAGCTTCTGAAAAGAACCACCGTTTTAAAATTATTGTTACAGACGGAGTATTTTCTATGGACGGTATTGTTGCAGATTTAAAAGGAGTTTGTGATCTTGCTGATAAATATGATGCTTTGGTGATGGTAGATGATTCTCACGCAACAGGATTCATCGGAAAAACGGGCCGTGGAACTCATGAAGCTAATGAAGTAATGGGTAGAGTAGATATCATCACTTCTACATTAGGAAAAGCTTTAGGGGGTGCTTTGGGAGGATTTACTTCCGGTAAAAAAGAAATCATTGATATGCTGAGACAGCGTTCAAGACCCTATTTATTTTCTAACTCTTTAGCGCCTGGTATCGTAGGAGCTGCATTAAGAGTACTGGATATGATTTCAGATGATACTTCACTTCGTGATAAAGTAATGGAAAATGCAGAATACTTCAGAACGGAAATGAAAGCGAAAGGTTTCGATATTCCTGAAGGTGATGCTGCTATTGTTCCGGTAATGCTTTACGATGCACCGCTTTCTCAGAAAATGGCTGAAAAGCTAATGGATGAAGGAATCTACGTAATCGGATTCTTCTATCCTGTAGTACCGAAAGGAAAAGCAAGAATCAGAGTACAGTTATCTGCTGCCCATACCAGAGAACATCTTGATAAAGCGATTGCTGCTTTTGAAAAGGTTGGAAAAGAATTAGGAGTGATCTCTTAATTATTGAATTGATTACAACAATGAAAATATAATGTTCGGCTCGGGCAGCTTTGCTGCCCCGAGCCGAACTATTTTTTATATAAATCTGTTTTTGATTGGGTTTTCCGGATCAAAAGAAATTTATTTTTAACAATTATATAATAAGCTTATCTTTGCTGTTAATTTTTTCTGAATGCTTTATACAATAATCAAAGCGCTGCACATTATTTTTATGGTAAGCTACTTTGCGGGAATTTTTTATCTCGTAAGGATTTTCGTTTACTATAAGGATACCGATGAATTTCCAGAGGAAAAAAAGAAAATTCTGAGAGAGCAGTATACTTTTATGGCCAGAAGGCTTTGGAACATTATCACAGTTCCTGCGGGAGTCATTATGGCAGTTTGCGGACTGGTGATGATCTTTTTAAATCCGGGATTAATGAAGATGGGATGGTTTCATTTAAAACTGACATTCCTTATCGGACTTGCCCTTTACCATTACTGGTGCTGGAAAAAAGTGCTTCATTTAAAAGTTCTGAATGGAAGTACACTGCCTATTGCCAATATCAAACTGAGACAGGCTAATGAAATTGCAACATTCATTCTGTTTCTGGTTGTATTTACCGTTATTTTAAAATCGATGGTAATTGAATACTGGTGGCAATTAATCGCAGGATTTTTCGTTCTTGTATTTCTGATTATGATGACAGTGAAACTGGTTAATAAAAATAAAAAAAACAAATAATTGTGGAGTAGACGTATTTTCAAATACATTCATCCTTTCTACATCTTATAAAAAAACTATGATTGCAATTTTAAAGAAAGAACTTTGGAGTTACTTTGGAAACTGGAGCGCATGGGTGATCATTGCCGCCTTCAGTTTGATAGCGACTCTTTTTCTGTTCTTTTTCGACAACGATTCTAATATTTTTGAGATCGGAATGGCCTCACTGCAGAGCTATTTCGTATTGGTTCCATGGCTGTTGATGTTTATCATTCCGGCACTTTCCATGAAAACTTTTGCGGAAGAGCAGCAAACCGGAACATTAAACTGGCTTTTCTCGCAGCCGTTAAAAGTTTCAGAACTGGTGACAGGTAAGTTCCTTTCCGTATGGATTGTTGGGATTTTATGCCTTATTCCTTCCCTGATTTACCTTTATACGGTATATGTTTTGGGAGTTCCTGCAGGAAATATTGACCTTGGAATGACCTTTGGAAGCTATATTGGACTGATTATCTTAATCGCAGCATTTTCAGCAGTGGGAATTCTGGCTTCTTCACTATCTCAGAATCAGATTATGGCTTATCTGCTGGGTGTTTTCATGTGCTTTATCATGTATTTTGGAATCGAGCAGCTGGCAAGTTATAAACTATTGGGAGGGGCAGATTTTATCCTTCAGAATTTTGGTTTCTATCAGCATTTCTTAGGCTTCACAAGAGGGCTTATTGATGCTAAAGATGTGGCGTATTTTGTACTTGTCATCGGCGCTTCATTAGTATTGGCTAATCATTTTATTAACAAAAAGAAGTAGAAGTATGAAGAAGTTCAATGCTAAATCTCCACTGGGAATTTTCTTAATTGCAATTGTTCCTTTGGTTATTATCCTGACCTATTCGGGAATCAGATTAGACTTAACAAAAGAAAAAAGATATACCCTTTCTGATAACACTATCAAAGTATTGGAGTCTGTTAAAAAGCCTCTGACGGTTGAAGTGTATCTGGAAGGAGACTTTCCGGCAAGTTTCAAACAGCTGCAAAGCGAAACGAAATTCATGCTGGAAGAATTCAGAAAAATTAATCCGAAGATTGATTTTAAATTCATCGATCCTATTAAAACAAAAATGTCTCAGGATACTTTGATGGCCATGGGAATGCAGCCGTCTATTCTTCCGGATGTAAAAGATGGAAAGATCTCACAGATCACTCTTTTCCCGTACGCTGTAATTAAGCATGGAAATGACGGAGTTTCCATCCCGTTGGTGGTTCAGCAGGCAGGAATTGATGCCGATCAGCAGTTGACGAGATCCATTGAAGGATTGGAATACAACCTTATCTCCAATATCAAAAATATTGCAGCTGCTAAGAGAAAGAAAATCGGGATTCTGGTCAACCATGATGAGCTGAACCCGGATGAATTCCAGGGATTTGTACAGCTGGCCATGGAAAACTATGATGCAGGACCTATTATTCCTAAAAATCAGACAGAGCTTTCATTAGAAGATGTTCCGTTATTAAAGCAGATGAGTGCTTTGGTGATTGCAAAACCGAGAAAAGCTTTTACCGATAATGAAAAAGTAATTTTGGACCAGTACATCATGAACGGAGGAAAAACTCTGTGGATGATTGATGCAGTAAATGCTGAAATGGATACCTTAACAAGATCCAAAAAAGTAATGCCTTTCCCGGTTGATATCAATATGACCGACTTCTTTTTCAATTACGGACTGAGAATCAATCCTGCTTTGGTAAAAGATGTTAAAAAGTTTGCCCTGTTAAGACTGGTTACAGGAGAAGTGAGTGGAAATCCACAATATACAAGCTTACCCTGGCCTTATTATCCGCTTGGAATTGCTGAAAATAATAATCCGGTTACCAAAAATATCAACCCTGTAAAATTTGAATTTCCGACTTCCATCGATACATTAGGAGGGAGAAAGAATATTAAAACAAAAGTTCTTTTCGAATCCAGTGAAAGAACATTACTGAAACAGGTTCCGAACTATGTGGATCTGAAAGAAATTGCAAGTGTAGACAGTCTTGGACAAATGGAAAAACCAAGTACACCGAAGATCTTCGCTGTAGCATTGGAAGGTAAGTTTAATTCTGCCTATGCATCCAGAATTGAAAGAAAATCTTACCCTGGGTTCAAAACATCCAGCCCGGAGAATAAAATGATCGTTATTGCAGACGGAGATGTAGGAAGAAATAAAGTGATCAAAGGTAAACCACTTCCATTAGGTGTAGATTTGTTGACGAATGAACAGTTTGGAAACGAACAGTTCCTTAGAAATGCTTTGGATTATCTGTTAGACGACAGCAATCTGATGGAACTGAGAAACAGAAACATCGAGGAAAGACTTCTCGACAGACAAAGAATCACCGAAGAGAAATCCACCTGGCAGTGGCTGAATTTACTGCTTCCATTGGCCATTATCGGCCTTATAGGAGGACTGTTCTTCTGGTTAAGGAAAAAGAAATTTGGATAAAATAATATAAAAAGCTCCCGGAAGAAAGTCTAGTCTTCCGGGAGTTTTGTTAACATTAAAGTAATAATAAAAACCTATCTGAACTTCAATTTTTTATTTTCTTCCTTTAAGGATTCCACCTGCTCCTCCAAAACTTTAATATAGCTCTGCAAATTTTCTACAATAGAATCCGGAATACTGTGGAAATGATTGAAATAGCTACCTGCATTATCGTTAAAAGTAGTATTGTCATGATTATTATGGACAATAGCTGTTTTTCTTTCTTCTTTGATCTCTTCTACAGGAACATCAAGTGCTTTAGCAAGCTTTTCCCATTCATCATCATATATTCGTACTTCATCATTCTCTTTTCGGGAATAATTGGAGACATCTGTGGATATTATTTTAGACATATATTCTTGTGTGTAGCCTCTTTGCTTTCTTAGATTCTTTAGCTTTTCCATAACGACTTTTATATTTGTGTCTTTGTACAAATATAATAAAATGGAACAAGGTTTTAAACCTATTTTGGAAATGATTCTGATACTGGTTTTGTTACAGAAAAGAGAAAGACTGTTTCCAGCCCCGGAAACAGTCTTTATTATTTTTTTGATCTTTATTCAGAATTCAATTATTGCCATCTGCAAAAATTAAGCTCTTCCATTTCATAATTTTGATATGAGTGTTGTATAAAACATGTAAATAAATTACTGCTGGTAAGCTTCTTTCGGGAGTAAGGCTGCTGTTTTGTAATAGCTGATATCGGTAGGAATCTGTGCCTGAAGATCCTGGAAAGTATCATAATCATAATGAATCCAGTTTTCTTCATGATCAGGATCAGGGGTTTTGTCTACAGCCAGTTCCAGTTTTCCGTCTTCCTGATAGCTGCATTCTATAGCGGCATATTTTTCTCCGTTTTCGTCGTTGGTATACCAGCATTTTATGGTTCTTTCAAGCTGTGGCTGATGGGTTTCATTATCAATTACCTGTGAACAGATGAAGTTTTCAGGATCGTCTGTTTTGAAAACGGTTTTAGAAATGAGGGGAAGATCATTTACAGATAAAGAATATAATTTATTGGTAGAAATAATAAAACCGTCGGCAGTTTCTTTTTTTTCAATATCAAAAAAGTCAGATTTTTCTTTAAGATAATCCACTACCTTTGCCTCGTCTTCCTGGTCACTTAGAAAATAATTGATGTTGTAAACACTGTCTTCGTTGATGAATTCAATTTCTTTCAGGAAATCAGAACCTTCCTCATAATAATACAGATGATATTCGCTCAGCTTCACAGCTTTACTTTTGGAAATAATCTCTCCAAAAATGTTTTTGTACACTTTTCTCATTTTTAATCATGTTAGTTTATTTCATCTATTAGCTTAAGTGGTGTGGCAAAGATAAGTTTTCTTTTTATCTTAACTTGAAGTATGAAGTAGTATTTATTTCGTAAGTATTCTATATGTCCTTTATAAAATCCTCGTATTCGTAGTAAAACCGTTCGAAACCATCCATTTTGTTCACAAAAAATTCAAAAATTTCTTGCCATGTATTTTTATTAAAAATGGAGATATTATGTTTTTCAACCCATATTCTGCTGATTATCTTGCCGTTTTCAAGAGTAAAATATTCTTCTTTTTGAAAATCTCCGATAAAATCTTTTAAAATATCTTCCAGAGACCAGATCTTTTCATAGTAGGCGTTTCGGAAGATTTCATCTTTCATTTCGATATCCAGAGAAACTTCTGCTTTTTTGTTGTCGGCAGAAAATTTAAATGCCATGTCCTTGATTTTGGTATCGTAAAGAATCCATTTCCTCGGGAATGATCTTCCAAAAGCTGTCCAAAATTCCTTTTTTAGTTGCTGTGCTTCTTGTTTACTGAACATATCGCAAACATAATGATTTAATAGGAGAAAGGCAATATTGTGGTATCTAAAACCGTAAAATTACGGATAAACAAACATACCTTTTTACCCTTTTATGATGTAGATTTCCTGTCCTTTTTCAAATATTAAACAATTTTCGTATTTTTGCTCTAATGCTTTCAAAAAAATCTCAATATGCGTTTAAGGCGCTTTCATATCTTGTAGAAAAAAGAAATGAAGGTCCGATTCTTATTTCTGAAATTGCGGAACACAAAAAGATTCCTTTAAAGTTTTTGGAAAACATCCTTCTTGAATTGAAAAAAGCGGACATCCTCGACAGTAAAAAAGGAAAGGGTGGAGGATACTTTTTCAAAGAAGATCCGGAAAATGTGAAACTGGCGAAAATCATTCGTCTTGTCAATGGTCCTATTGCGATGCTTCCCTGTGTAAGTTTGAATTTCTATGAAAAATGTGATGACTGCAATGAAGATCACTGTGGGCTTCATGATGTGCTGATAGAGGTTCGCGATGCTTCCCTGAATATTCTGGAGAAAAAAACTTTAATGGATCTGGTAGATTAACCCGGTCCTTTTTTTTGAATTAATAGTCTACTTATTTTGTAGGATAAATATTTTGTCAGATATTTGCACTACTTCAAATGAATAAACTATGATTTCAAAAGAAGAGGTAAACCCATTACAAAAGCTTATGCCCTCTACTACTGAAGTGCATTCAGTGGCTGCATGTATTATATCCGGAAAAATTTCCTCGCAAAGAACTACAGAAAACAGATTGTCATTACATGCCTTTGTTGTCAATCATGCTGATGATGAAACAATATGGATTAAAACGGTTTTGTGATATGGTGATTTCAAGAAAAATTCAGGTAAGGTTGAATGTCCTTTTTGTGACGGCTGCTATTCTGTCCATTGTTGTTTTTTCAATGTACGAACTGGGATATCTGGAAGAATTGCAGGGTATTCTGGCTAAAGATCATTATATTTTTTACTGGATGCTTCTGGTAGGTGTTTTTGCAGAAATTGTGGCTGGATCCATGGGAATGGGGTATGGTGTCATCTGTACTACAACGCTTATGCTTCTCAATATTCCGCCGCATATTGTAAGTGCAAGTATTCATTCTGCAGAAAGCTTCACCACTGCTGCAGGAAGTCTCAGCCACATCAAATTGAAGAATGTAAGCAAAAGCCTGGTGAAAAAGCTGGCCGTTCCTGCTGTAATTGGAGCTGTAATTGGAGCTGTATGCCTTACTTATCTTGGAGAATATTATGCGAAAGTAACTAAAGCATTAATTGCTTTTTACACTTTATACCTTGGGTTCCAGATTTTAGCAAATGCATTTAAAGAAAAACAGAGTAAAGCCCTGAAAAGAATAACCAACCTGACCAGACTGGGCGTGATAGGAGGTTTTATAGATTCTTTTGCTGGTGGAGGCTGGGGACCTTTGGTAACCGGAACATTGATTAAAAATGCATTTACCCCAAGATTTGCCGTAGGAAGTTCTACCGTAGCTAAATTTATTCTTACTTTAACAGCTGCCATCACTTTTTTCCTAACCCTGGGCATCCAGCATTGGAATATCATTCTGGGACTTTTGATTGGCGGAATCATTACCGCTCCTTTTTCCGCAATGCTTACCGCTAAGCTTCCCGTCAAAAAAATGTTTGTGATTATCGGAACTTTGGTGATCGTAATGAGTTCTATAACTATTTATAAATCAGTTTTTAATTAAAAATTATGCATGGTGTGGAAAAATAAAAGGGTTAAAAAGATATTCGGCTTTGAAAATATTTTACTTTTACATCACTAAATATTAGAACATGAATTTACATATCATTGCACTTTTTAAGTTTAATGAAAATTATCTGATGGACGCTGTAGAGCTGTTTCAGAACCTTGTGAAAGAAACAAGAAAAGAGGAAGGCTGTCTGCAGTATGATCTTATTGAAGATAAAGATAATAAAGGGACTTTCTTCCTGATCGAGCTTTGGGAAAGTGTTGAGCATCATAACAGGCATAACGGGCAGGATCACCTTTTGGATTTCCGTAAAGATGCATCCAAAATTATGGAAAGCTCAGTGGAAGTTTATAAAGGATTTAAAATATATTAAGACATAGAGAAAAGATAAAAGGCGGTTTCAAGAATCTGAAACCGCCCTTTTATTAGAAAAAATAGAAAGTATTAAAATAGAAAGTTTATTTTACGATAAGCTTTTTCGTCTCCGAATAGCCACCGTAAGTAATTTTTACAAGATAATTTCCTGAAGGGAGCGTAGAAAGATTCAAATCCTGTTTGTAGAAACCTGCCTGATTAGCCAGTTCAGCTGTATATACCTTTTTCCCGGTAAGATCATAAACTTCTACATTCCCTTTGTTGCCTGCTTTTTCTTTAACATCAAAAAGAACCGTTACTTTTTTATCAGCTGGTGCAGGATTAGGATAAATACCAAAAGAGGCCTTTTTCCCAACTTCAGTAATACCTAATGTTTCAGTAATCTTCTTGTATTTGAAATACATATTTCCTGTACTGGCTCCACCATTGGTAGTGAAATACATTCTGTAATAGTCGTTTCCTTTTTTTACGTAGTATACCACATCATTTTTTACCGTCCCGATTCCTTTCCATGAATGTCCTACTGTAGTAATAGCTGATGAGAAACTTGTATTGGCAGGAACAGAATAGGCTGCTGTTTGCTGTGTTTCAGGCTGTACCATTGCCACTTTTATGTTCGGGCTTTGGATGGCACCGGAAAGCGGGTACATCTGTACTCCCATATAGAATGTATAATATTTGGTAAATACAAAATCCCATGCCGTTCTGGATGGCTCCAGACCTGGAACTTTTTCTCCGGTATCAAAGGAGAAGTAATTGAAATAGGAATCATCTGTTCCATTAGCAATTGTTCTTGTTTCTGTAGTTCCCCATGATGTACCGTTCCATTTTGAGTATTTGAAAGTATATCCTGCAAAAGCATCTTCAATGGCAAATTTAATATAAGTCCCTGAAGCATATTTTAAAACAAAAATAGCTTTCCCCTGAATATGGTGATTCATTGGGTTGTAAACTCCCCATCCTGTTGAAGGAATATTAGGATTTGGAGAGGTCACCGGTCCCTGCTCGAAAGCTCCCTGGCTCCAGTCAGTGGTCTGATCCGGATTATAAAGAGGTGCTCCCCATGAAGCTTCATTGCTGATGCTGATATTATCCCAATCGGCTAAATTGGTGGAGGCGGTGTACACTTCAATATCTTTAGCATCATTAATTCTGGATCCGAATGCGTAGTTTGAGTTTCTGTAAAAAGCAATATCCCACGTATTGGCTGGCTGAGAAATCATATTACCATCTGCAAGGTTTACAAACACTCGGTTTTGATATCCGCTTCCCATAGTCATGTTTACCTGTGAATATCCCAATGCATCAGTCTGCGCCAAAACAGTCTGCTGAACAGACATTGCGAGTACTGAAGCCAATAATAGTTTTGTTTTCATAATTTATTTTTTAAATCCTTATTTAGAATGATTCCACAAAAATATGTAATTATTTTTAATCAGTCTAAATAAAAACATGATTTTTATCGTGTTTTTATTTTAATCATACCAATGCATAACAAAATTAGAGTAAAGAAAAAGCCGGTAAGATTTTCCTACCAGCTTTAAAAAAAGGCAAATAATAGTCTAATAAACCTTATTTTTTGATGAATTTTGACTGGATTGTTTTTCCTTCAGCAGTTTCAATATTCATGTAATATACACCAGCTTGAAGGGTGCTGATATCAAATCTTTGTCCGCTCAGTTTGCCTTCAGCTGCTTTTTGTCCTGCTGCTGAATAGATTTGGATGTTTTTAGGATCTTTTTTAATAATAAATTCTAAGGCTGACTGATCAGAATTTAAGGCAAACCTGAAATTTTCTGTGGATTTATTGTTGTCTGATACACCTAAAGAAGCAGTCGTATTATAAACTATATTATCTACCTGAATGGCTACGTGAGTAGCAGTAGGCGTGAATTTAAATACAATGTATGAACCTGTGGATGACGGAATATTAACACTGATATTCTGAACTGTGCCAATAACCGATACATTAACAGGGTTTCCTACAGGAACGAAAGTTGACATATCAGCAGGATTAGACGCTACGCCTACCTGAATGCTTCCAGGACCAGGAGATGGAGATACTAATGTAGTGTCAAAAGTTAAAGTTTTATTTCCTGTTGGAGTTTCAATCTGTGGAGTAATCAGATAAGAAGAACCTGTTGCGTTGTTTCCTGCATACGACTGGACAAATCTGTTAGAATCTCCTGCTACAATCATTCTTGGAGGTACAGGAGGAAACTCACCGGTTATGGGTGCAACGATGGCAGACCATCCAGACTGTGGGAAAGTAGTATTCCCCGCTGTAAAATTGTTGAAATTTTCATTGATGTTAGATACCTGAGCATTCGCCGTTAAGGCTGTAAACATCAGAGCTCCTAAAAGTAATTGTAATTTCATGAGATTATTTTTATTTAGAATTATTCCACAAAAATATATAATTATTTTTAATGAGTCTAAATAAAGTTTTATATTTGTCGAAAATTTGTACCCTTATGAAGAAGAAAGTGCTTTCCGTTCTATCATTATCCGTGGCCTTATGGATGAATGCACAAGAAAAGGATTCTCTTTATCAAAAGAAAATTGAAGAAGTTGTTATTACAGGACAGTACATGCAGCAGTCCATTAACAAATCCATCTATAAGGTTGATGTTATTGATGCAGAGCAGATTAAAAATATGGCAGCAACGAATGTTGCTGAGGTTTTAAATCAAAGTCTTAATATACAGATCACTCCGGATACGCGTTCAGGAAATTCCACGGCCAATATCATGGGACTTAACGGTGATTATGTAAAGATCCTTATAGACAATATTCCGGTAGTAGGGGATACAGGACTGGGAAGTAATATAGACCTTACCAAAATTACCCTAAGCAATATCGAAAGAATTGAAATTGTAAAAGGAAGCATGGGGGTTGAATATGGAAACGGAGCTGTTGCCGGAGTAATCAACATTATTACCAGAAAAACCAATACAAAGAAGATCAGTGTAAGAGGCTCATTGCAGGAAGAAACAGTGAGAGACAACTATGATCTTAAGAAAAAAGGAAATGGCAGACATATTCAGAACCTTAATGTAGATTATAATATCAGCAATGAATGGTTTGCCAGCATCAATTTCAACCATAATCAGTTTATGGGATACGAAGGGGAAAGCAAAGGTTACAAATATTTCGGACAGGATAACCAGAGAGGGTATGAATGGAACCCGAAAGATCAGTATGATGCTTCTGCATTGCTGAGATATACCAAAAATAAAACAACATTCTTTTATAAACTGTCTTATCTGAATGAAAAATTCAATTTCTATAATCCGGAGGTCAACAGAAATCCTCTTAATGACGGGTTAGGCGGGGTTGCCTACGAAAGCAGAGACAGAAGATACAGCACAGACCGTTGGATTCATCAGTTCAATATTCAAACTAATCTGGGACATATCCGATACATGGGGGATTTCTCCTACCAGAACCAGGACAGAAAATATTACGACTATAATTACGATATTCCGAACAGACAAATAAAGAACCGACAGGACGAAAAGTCTTATTATAAGACCGATGTTATCTACTCCAGAGGAATGTTCAGCAACTTCCTGGATAGTAAAGTTTTTGATTTTCAGTTGGGATATGAATTAGACTACACCAATGGTTATGCCGCTTTAATTGCCGGAGACTTCTTTGGTGAAGCGGTAAAAAGAAAGATCTTTACCTATTCCAATTTCCTTTCTGCAGAATGGAATGTTTCAGACAAATTCTCTTTAAGACCTGGAGTAAGACTTTCCCTCAGTGAAAACTTTAATAATCAGTACAACTATTCGTTATCAGCAAGATATAAAACTTCTGAAAATTCAAATCTCAGGGCAATTGCAGGATCAGCCAACCGTTTCCCGAAATATGATGAACTGTACACGTATTTTGTGAACCTTAATCATGATGTACAGGGAAATCCGGATTTACATCCTGAAAAAGGCTTTTCCGCAGGCCTTTTCTGGAACCAGAATTTTTCCGCAGATAACGGATGGAAAATCGCATACGGAGTAGATGCATTATATCTGGATGTACGTGACAGGATTGAAATGGTGATGGTAAAAGAACCTTCTACCTACAAATACATGAATCTTGATACGTATAAAAATCTACTATTTTCCGCTAATATAGATTTCAGAAAAGATCAGTTTGCTCTTTCTTTAAGGGGATCTGTAAACGGAACATCGGTATCCGTGAATGATTTGAAATCTTCTTCCCCTACAGATTTCCAGTATTTGGTACAGGCGGGAGCTTCAGCAACCTATAAACTGAAAAGTACCGATACCAATTTTGCCCTTTACTACAAATTCACAGGTCCGGACAGAATATATGTGTCTGACGGAGCAAGCGGTTTCCGCCTGGGAAAAGTAGACAGCTTCCACATGATGGATTTCATTGTGAGCCAGCCTTTCTGGAATAAGCATTTTGAAATTTCTGCAGGAGTGAAAAACATATTTGATGTCACAAGGTTAAACTCTACGGCAGTGGCCGGTTCAGCCCATACAGCAGCGAATGGGTTTGTTAATTTATATTATGGCAGAAGCTATTTTGCCCGATTAATGTTTCAATTTTAAATAATAAGTTACGATTATGAAGTATTTAAAAATAGTATCTGTTCTTTCTATCATGGCTGCCACACAGTCTTGTCTTTCTGCTGATGAAGATCCGGTTGCAGTTCCTCCTATGACGGGATCTGAAGTAAGTGTGCCGGTGGGAGGTCCTACAGAACCCAATCAGGTCTGGATCGATTTAAGTGACTACACCAATCCGGCTGTCAACAGCAGGACAGACTGGGATCTTGGTTTTTACAGTGGCGATGCCTACAGAGTGATCATGAACGGATCTCTTGCCATGACGGTGATCAAAATACCCAACGCATCAGACATCAGTAAAGTAAAGGAAGCTGATATTTCAAGTTTAAAAGATATTGCCCAGGTAGGAACATTTGATGCTGCCAATATGAAATATGTTGACAATCCGAACGGAGATTTCTTAAATCAGACTTCAGGGATTGATGCCATCCAAGAAAATGATGCGGATAACCCTGTGTATCTGATCAATCTTGGTAGAGAGATACCTTCTGCTACCAATATCGGGGCAGGTTCAGTTTCATTGTCCGGAGATCCGAGAGGATGGAAAAAAATTCAGATACTGAGAGCTCAGAATGGATACAAAATACGTTATGCTGACGTGAATGCAGCAGAAGCAGACGTCAAAGAATATATCATTACCAAAGATACAGAATACAGCTTCTCGTTCTTCAACCTGAAAACAGGAACACCTGTAAAAATTCAGCCTAAGAAGAAAAAATGGGATCTGGCCTTCACAACGTTTACCAATGAAGTGTTCATGGGACCTGCAACCAGTGCAGGAAGCTATTTTTATGCAGATTTTGTAACAACCAATACCCTTAATGGAGTAGGTGCTTATCAGGTGACGGTTACAGGAAGTCTTGATGCAGCTTACAATGCATTTAAACTGAAAGATGTAGAACCTGCAAAATTTGTTTTCAATGACCAGAGAGCGATTGGTGATAAATGGAGAACCACTACCGGTACAGCATCCAATCCTGTCCCTTTCGTGTATGCAGACCGTTTCTTTGTATTGAAAGATGCTGAAGGTTTTTATTTCAAGCTGAGATTCAATACCATGAAAAACACAAAAGGAGAAAGAGGGTACACCAATTTTGAATTCGAACCTTTATAAATAATCAAATAATAGTAGATCATGAAAAAATTCATCCTTGCAGCTTCTGTTCTTATAGCAGTATATTCTTGCAAAAAAGCAGAAACAGGAGCAAAAGAAAATACTACAGAGGCTGCTTCTGAAGCACCGAAAACCAATAATAAAATAGTAACACTAAACGGAGGAATTACTGAAATCGTAGCAGCTTTAGGCCACGAAAAAGAAATCGTGGGAACTGATGTTACCAGCACCTATCCTGCCTCATTAAAAGCTACAGCGAAAGATTTAGGTCACATGAGATCCATGACAATTGAACCGATCATGGCGGTAAACCCAACATTGATTCTGGCTTCTGATAAAGATATCAACCCTGAATTAATGGGGAAAATTAAATCTTCAGGGATTAAAACTGAAGTTTTTAAACAGGAATACACGGTTGAAGGAACTAAAAAACTGATAGAGCAGGTAGCAAAAGCGATCGGAAATACAGATTATCAGAAATTAAACGATAAAATTGATGCTGACCTGAAACAGGTACAGCCTATTGCTAAAAAGCCAAAAGTATTGTTCATCTATGCCAGAGGAAACATGCTGATGGTAAGCGGTAAAAACACACCAATGGCGTCATTGATCGCCCTTGCAGGAGGAGAAAATGCAGTGACTGATTTTGAGGATTTCAAACCATTAACACCGGAAGCCGTTGTAAAAGCTAATCCTGATGTACTATTTTTCTTCGAAACTGGTTTACAGGGTGCAGGAGGCAATGAAGGAGCACTTAAAATGCCGGGAGTATCTCAGACCAATGCAGGTAAAAATAAGAAAATCATTGCCATGGACGGAGGTTTAGTATCAGGTTTCGGGCCAAGAGTAGGAGAAGCAGCAGTAGGATTAAACAAACTTTTAATTGAAAGCACCAAGTAAACTATACTTTTATCTTATAATAAGTGCGGTACTGCTGGCTATTATAGCAGTACTGTCACTTAATACAGGAGTCTATGATTTCGGAGAAAACTCTCCGTTCGCGGCACTGTGGCAATTGATAAAAGGAGATCCCGGTTTGTCACTCAGTGATCAATATGTAATCTGGGATGTAAGGGCAGCCAGAATTATCATGGCCATCTTAGTAGGAAGCATGTTGTCGGTTTCAGGAACAAGTCTTCAGGGGCTTTTCAGGAATCCTCTGGCAACAGGAGATTTAATAGGACTTACATCAGGAGCAACGTTGCTGGCAGCCATTGCGATTGTTTTAGGAGGATATTTCAAAGAATATCTTCCTGAAGCTGTACAATTTTCACTGGTAGGAATAGCCGCTTTTATCGGTTCTTTTTTGTCCATGATGCTGGTCTACAGAATTTCAACAAGCGGAGGAAAAACAAATGTAGTGATGATGCTGCTTACCGGAGTTGCTATAACCGCTATTGGTTTTTCAATAACCGGATTTTTGATCTATATTTCAAAAGATGAGCAGCTCAGAGATCTTACTTTCTGGAATTTAGGAAGTCTGGCAGCTGCTACATGGACGAAAAATATTATTCTGGCTATTGTTGCGGTGATTGCTTACATTATTTTACTTCCAAAAGGAAAAGCTTTGAATGCAATGATGCTGGGAGAAAAAGATGCACAACATCTGGGAATTAATGTGGAAAGACTGAAAAAGCAGATCATTATCACCGTTGCTTTAATGGTGGGAACCTGTGTGGCATTCTCCGGAACAATTGGTTTTGTAGGTCTTATTGTACCTTATATTTTAAGGCTTTTATTCAAATCCAATTATGCTTTTATTTTGCCTTTATCAGCAATGTGCGGAAGCATTTTGTTATTGACGGCAGATACCTTCAGCAGAAGTATTGTAGCTCCTTCAGAACTGCCGATCGGAATTTTAACAGCCTTAATGGGCGGTCCTATTTTTATCGCTATTTTGGTTAAATTTAAAAAATCACTGTAATGATCAAGGCACACCAGATAAATTATCAACACAAAGAATTCAGGATTCTGGATGGAGTAGATGTCTCTCTGGAATACGGTGAATTTCTTGTCATTGTAGGACCCAACGGAGCAGGAAAATCAAGCCTTCTGAGTGTATTGGCAGATGAAGTAAAATCTGTCAATAACAAGGTTTTGTTTAAAAATAAACCTATTAAAGAATGGAATATCCAGGAACTTTCAAAACACAAAGCCAAGTTTTCACAGCATAACAGCAACGATATTCCGCTTGAGGTAAAAGATGTGATCATGATGGGAAGGTATCCGTATTTCGATGCCCAGCCCGGAAAACAAGACCTGGAAGCCATGAACAATATGATGTACGAAACCGATATTTTTCATCTGAAGGAAAGGGAATACAACACTCTTTCAGGAGGAGAAAAGCAGCGTGTACATCTATCAAGAGTTATGGCACAACTTGAAAATAATATCGCCCATAAGGTGGTTTTTCTGGATGAACCTTTGAATAATTTAGATATAAAACATCAATATAAGGCACTTGAAATTATCAAAAATTTTACAAAAGAAGCCAACAGTGCCATTGTTGTTTTACATGATCTGAACCTTGCTGCCCAGTTTGCAGATAAGATTTTATTAATGAAATCAGGACAGGTTTCCGCCTATGGAACTCCACAGGAAGTTTTTACTGAAGAGAATATCAGCAATGCCTATAATTTTCCCTGTACCATCTGCGGACACCCAATTACCAATAACCCAATGATCATTTTTGGATAACCATGGAAAAAGAAGAACTTAAAATCCTCGCACAGAATCTTGCCAATCCCCAGGGAGAAAAAGGCATTGAGATCGGTGAAATGATGAATGCTACGAATATCAGCATGACATTAGAAACTATCAGAACACTTTCGATAGATGACGGCCAGCAAATCCTTGAAATAGGACACGGGAATGCCGCACACCTGAAAAGTATCATGAGCCTTGCCAAAAACCTCACTTATACAGGGATTGATATTTCTGAAACCATGCACAATGAAGCCAAAAGGCTCAATAAAGAATTTGAAAATCAGACAGAATTTGTTTTATATGAAGGGAAGAAGCTTCCTTTTCATGATGAAACTTTTGATAAAATATTTACTGTAAACACAGTCTATTTCTGGGAAAATCCAGCGGAATTCTTAAACGAGATCTGCAGGGTTCTAAAAGATAACGGAACATTCGTTCTGACATTCGGACAAAAAGAATTCATGGAAAAACTACCGTTTACGGAATATGATTTTACCTTGTACAGCAACAGCGAAATGGAAGAACTGATCTCCAAAAGTCATTTTAAGAGAATGAAAACTTCAGAAAGAGAAGAAGAAATAAAAAGTAAAACAGGAAACGAAACCCTACGAAGAATGTATACAATTTTAACCATAAAAAAGTAAAGTAATGAGCACATTAGTTAATGATTTAAAGGAAAAATGGGAAGCTCTGAAAGCAGAAAATCCACATATCAGAATAAGAAACGCTGCAGCACAGCTGGAAGTAAGTGAGGCAGAATTATTGGCAACAAGCATTGGAGAAGGCGTTACGGTCCTGAACCCGGATTTCCAGGGAATCCTTACAGAAGCTGGGCAATTAGGAAAAGTAATGGCGCTTACCCGTAATGATGAATGTGTTCATGAAAGAAAAGGGACTTACCTGAACGGAGACTTCAGCAGTCCTCATGCACAGCTTTTTGTGGGGGAAGATATTGATCTCAGAATTTTCCTTAACCACTGGAAATTTGCTTTTGCAGTACTGGAAGGTGATAAGAAAAGTCTTCAGTTTTTCGGAAAAGATGGACTGGCACTTCACAAGATTTATTTAACAAAAGACAGTAATGAAGCTGCTTTCAATGCGATCGTAGAAAAATTCAGAGCAGAAGATCAGAATCAGGTGCTTGCGTTTGAAGCAGTAGCTCCAAAGCAGGCGGAAAAAGAAGATTCAGACATTGATGTGGAAGGATTCAAAAAAGCATGGACAGAATTGAAAGATACTCATGATTTCTTCATGATGACAAGAAAATACGGCGTAAGCAGAACCCAGGCATTACGATTGGCTCCGGAAGGATTTGCTAAGAAAATTGATAATGCTAAAGTAGTCAACATCCTTGAAGATGCTTCTGAAAAGAATACTCCGATCATGGTTTTCGTTGGAAATAGAGGAATTATCCAGATCCACACAGGAAATGTGAAGAAAACACTTTGGCATCAGCAGTGGTTCAATGTGATGGATCCTGATTTCAACTTACACCTTGATGTAACGAAAATTGCAGAAGCATGGATCGTTAAAAAACCTACTGAAGACGGAGAAGTAACTGCCATCGAAGTATTCAACAAAGAAGGAGACTTTATCGTTCAGTTCTTCGGAAAAAGAAAACCTGGAATTCCTGAGCTTCAGGAATGGAAGGATCTTGTAGCAGCTTTAGAGAAATAATAATTAGATGATTTGAATGAGACCGTTTTGTTTGTAAAATTCAAAGCGGTCTTTTTTATGAAACGATCTGCAAGTGCCGGAATATTTGTGTAATTTGTGACTAAATATAAAATAAAATGAAAAATATTTTCATAGCGATACTGCTTGCCGGTGTCTGTGCATTGAAGGCACAGGACTTAAAAGCATATCAGTTTTATGATAAAAAAGGAAAAGAAGTAAAGACAGAAAAGCTGGTAAAAGAACTGGCAGATTATGATGTAGTCTTTTTTGGAGAAAATCATAACAGCTCTATCAATCACTGGCTTCAGCTTAAAATTACAGAAGCGCTGTTTGCCAAAAAGAACGGACAGCTGATCTTAGGAGCAGAGATGTTTGAGAGAGATAATCAGGCGCAGCTGGATCAGTATTTAAACGGGAAATTTGATGCTAAAACATTCAAAGATTCTGCCCGTTTATGGAACAATTATGCAACGGATTACAAACCTTTGGTAGATTTTGCCAAGGATAAAAAACTGAATTTCATTGCAACCAATATTCCAAGGAGATATGCCTCTCAGACTGCAAAAGAAGGTCTTGAGTCCTTAAATAAATTAAGCGAAAAAGAGAAAACCTACATTGCCCAGCTGCCAATTAAAGTAACGTTAGACACTCCGGGATATCCTGAGATGAAAAAAATGATGGGAGATCATGCAGAAGGAACAAAAGTGATGAATTTCATTTCAGCTCAGGCTACAAAAGACGCTACAATGGCGGAATCTATCCTGAAAAATTACCAGGCCGGAAAAACTTTCATCCATTACAACGGAAACTATCACAGCAAAGAATTTGGTGGAATTTATTGGTACATCAAACAGAAAAATCCCAATCTGAAAATGGCAGTTATCTCCGTTTTTGAATCAGACGATTCTGAACTGAAAGTTCCTGCCAAAGATTATATCCCGACAGATTTCAATCTTATTATCCCTGCGGATATGACAAAGACTTTTTAAACTTTCAACAGTTAGAGTGAAAAATATTCAATAGAAACGGGCTTTAGCCCGTTTATTTTTTATATCAACTTCCATTGGCTTTAGCCTAAACATAATTATTGAATACCTTTTAATCATTTTTACTCCACAATATTTACCTTTGTATCAGATTCAAAAACATATGAAAAAAATCCCCATCCTGCTGATCTTTTTTACCGGATTTTTTAATGCTCAGAAACTCACCTCCAGTGAACTTTCCATCATCAATCAGGGAGATGTAAACAAGGCTTTACCCATCTATCAGACGACAGATAATAATCAGCATCAAACATTGCTGAACATTTCTTCAGAAGCAGATCCTCTTGACCCGAATACAGCTGTTCTGGTAAAAAGAATGAAAGAATCCCTTCTGTCAACAGATGGAGGAGTAGGAATTGCAGCTCCACAGGTGGGAATCAACAGAAAAATCATCTGGGTGCAGCGTTTTGATAAAGAAGGAACTCCGCTTGAGTATTTTATTAATCCGGTCATTGTATGGCGCTCGGATTTGCAGAATCTTGGCCCTGAAGGCGATTTGTCTATTCCTGATTTCAGAGATCAGTTCTACAGAAGCAAAGTCATCCAACTGGAATATGTGGATTTGAAAGGGCAGAAGTATTCAGAGATTGTAGAAGGTTTTACAGCAGTGATTTTCCAGCATGAAATCGACCATCTTTTCGGAATCCTGATTTCCGATAAAAAGGAAAAAGAAAAAAACGATTCTTATAAAAAGGTAGATGCCTATCAGAAAAGTGATGTAATGAAAGACAGAAGGTAATGATGAGTTATAAATGATGAGTGAAATTCTTGAGCATTATATACATAAAAAATTCTCAATCATCTGTGCCCATCTGAGAAATCTGTGGGAAAATAAAAAAAGGAGCTGTTTCCACGGAAACAGCTCCTTTCTTTATAACTATGCTTAAAAAAATTGGATTAATCGTTGTTGGTAACTGAAAGTTTCACCTCCATATTATTTCTGGTAGCATTAGAATAAGGACAGATCTGGTGTGCCTTTTCTGTTAAAGCCTGCGCTTCTTCAAGAGAAACTCCTGGAATGTTCACATCCAGTTCTGCTGCCAGTCCGAAACCACCATTCTCAAGCTGACCTATGCTTACCTGAGCGGTTACCGTTGTTTCTCCTGTCTTTACTTTAGAAAGACTGATCACTCTGTTCAGAGCACTGTCGAAACATGCGGAATATCCTGCTGCAAAAAGCATTTCAGGATTGGCAAAATCATCATTGGCTCCTCCTAAAGCTTTTGGCATTCTAACATCAAGATCCAGCACTCCGTTTTCACTTTTTACATGGCCATTTCTTCCTCCTTGAGCAGTGACCTGAGTTGTATATAACGTTTTCATTTATTTTCTATTTTGTTTAATATTTTTAAGACAGTGTCTTTAAGATGCAACAGTTCTTCCGGTTGTATTCCCAGTTTTTCCTGGATTTTTCCCGGAATCTCACAAGCCTTCTGCTGAAGCTTTTTCCCGGCTTCGTCTAAAAATACTTCAACCACTCTTTCGTCCTCTTTTTTTCTTTTCCGGATAATAAATCCTTTAGACTCCAGTCTTTTAAGGAGAGGTGTTAAAGTACCACTGTCCAGAAACAGTTTTTCTCCGATATGGGTTACCGTAAGCCCGTCACCATCCCATAATATCATCATCACGAGATACTGAGGATACGTAATGCCCAGTTCATCAAGAAAAGGACGGTAAAGCCCTGTAATCTCTTTGGCAATGACATATAGCGGAAAGCAAATCTGGTTTTCCAGCTTGGGTGTTTTCGGATTTTCCATAATTTCTGAGTACGAAAGATTCGATGAAGGTATTACTTTTTTATGATAAATTCATCCATTGGAATTCTGACTTTTTTCATAGTAGAAAGCCAGTCATTCGCTTCATCACGATATCCAAGATATAAAAGGCTTACACTTTTTAATCCCAGTTCTTTTAGTCCCAGTACTTCATCTACCACCTCATTGCTGAATCCTTCTGCCGGTGTACTGTCTATTTTAAGCTCTGCAGCCTGCGCAAGGGCAATTCCTAAAGCGATATAAGTCTGACGTGCAGTGTGTGCAAAATGCTCTTCGGGAGTCTGAGCACCGTATATTTCTTTGATTTTATCGGTATAGCTTCCAAAGCGGCCTCTCGGAAGATCCCTTACGTCCGTATGATAATCGTAAACTTTGTCGATCTTTTCATTAGAATAACTATCCCATGCCGCAAAGACCAAAACGTGAGAAGAATCTCTCATTACTTCAGGGTTTAAAGCACCTGCTACCATTTTTTCTTTCAATTCCTGGTTTTCCACAACAATAATTCTGAAGGGCTGCAATCCCGATGAAGTAGGAGCTAGTCTTGCTGATTCTAAAATAGTATTAAGGTCTTCCTGTGATACTTTTTTGGTCGGATCATAAGCTTTTACTGCATGTCTCCAGTTTAAATTTTCTATTAATGACATTTTTATTTTTGTTTTAAATTAAACTACTTGTTGATGATTAAATGCCAGATTTATTATCTGACTCAATTAACACTGCAAATATATGGTCAATTAAATTGTGTGCAATTTAATTTTAAAAGATTTTATTGATGACGATTATTGATGGACTTTAAAAATGTAAAAGCAAAAGGGTAAAATAGTTCAGAGTTATAGGTAAATATGGTATTTCACGATTCAGTCAATTCCGCATGATTCGGATTTTTTCAAAGTCGTAGTATTCCAATCTTTGCAATAGAATTTAAACTTAAAACAATGCAGAGATTTAGAAACAAAACCGCTTTAATTACCGGAGGAACCAATGGAATGGGGTTGGCTACCGCTCAGAAATTTATTGATGAAGGAGGATCAGTGATAATCACCGGACGAAGTGAAGAAACGGTGAATAGAGCTTTAGAGAAACTTGGAGAAAAGGCTTTCGGAATTGTTTCCAATGCCGGAAATATGAAAGACCTGATGAACCTGCAGCATGAAATCAGAAAATATACACAACAGATTGATCTGGTTTTTGCCAATGCGGGATACGGAAGATTTGCTCCGGTGGAATATGTGGATGAAAATCACTTTGATGAACTGTTCAATATGCTGGTCAAAGGACCTTTTTTTACGGTACAGCAGGTGTTACCATTAATGAAAAGCGGCAGCTGCGTTATTTTCAATACTTCAATGGCCACAGATATTGCTATGGCTAATTTTTCAGTGTATTCTGCAGCAAAATCTGCGGTGCAGTCGTTGATCAAAACATTTGCTTTAGAACTTACAGAACGTGGCATTCGTGTCAATGGAGTAAGTCCCGGGCATATTAAAACCAATATTTTTAATAATACGGGCTTAACCGGAGATCAGATTGAAAGTGCTATTGATGAGATTATTCCGACAATTCCTTTTAAAAGACAGGGCGAACCGTCAGAAATAGCTAATGTAGTTCTGTTTCTCGCTTCAGAAGAAGCTTCCTATATTCATGCAGCGGAGATAAAAGTGGATGCAGGAATTTCTGTGATCAGATAATCCGGATTATTTGACTTCTTTAATTTCTTTGATGATATTGGTTTTATTTTCAATACCGATATTATAGGTCTTACCTTTTTTAAAGCTTTGGGTTGCTTTTTCCATAAGGCTTTTGTATTCCGGTGATTTTTTGGAAAGATAAAAAACCTGAGCACTGATTCCAATAGCGACACGTACCACTTCATTCGGCTTGTCGGGATCTTCCATGATATTTGAAATGGTGGCATTATTGTACCACGTTAAATTCTGCGGAGTGGAACTACCGGAACAGGATGTAATCATAATAAATAGTAATAGTAAATAAGACCAGGCTTTCATAGCAAAAAGTATTAAGTAAAAAGCTCCTGCAATATATCAAAATATAGGCAGGAGCTCTCTATAAATTAATTAAAATCCACAGCTTGCTACACTAGGAGCTGGAGAAGGAGAACATCCTGAAAGGGATGAGAATTTATTCAATACACAATTAGTATTTACATAGTTGTTGTCATACAGTAAAGAACCGGCTGGACTTCTGTAGTAAACATTTCCTGCTGTATTGGCATAAGAAGATACTGAGGCAGATCCACAGCTTGTATTGGTACATGCAGCTCTCCATGCAGCGTCAGTTACAGGTCCGCTGGAGAATAATGATGGGTCAATGATTCTTTTTTCAACAATTCCTGAAGCATTTTTGAAGCTTACCAAAATGGCTACGTGATATACCCACGAAACACAGCATGTTCCTGTAGATGCTCTAAGGTTACCATACACGAATTGCTTTTCACAATCGTAACCTGCATTCAAAAGGATTTGTCTCATTTTGTGCGCTCTTGCATAGCAGCCATCCACAGGATATCTGAAGGTGATACATGGTGAAGAGGCGGTAGAAGTTCCACAAGCCTGATTTTTAATCTGAGCAAAAAGACTGTTTAACGTTGCAAGATTAGGAATGACACTTACTGCCTTATTACTTTCCCCTCTTTCTTCTTTGTTGAATACCGATTTGAAATAACGGATGTCATCAGCAGTTGCTTTTTCTACTTTCGCAATTTTATTGGTATTGGCTTTAAGGAAAACATGAACAGGAGTTTCGTTTTCAACAGCCTGTCTGATCATGGAAATATAACCTGCATTCTCTTTACTGTCCGCAATTTCGTACGGCTGTGCAGTAACCATAAATGAGATTTTAAACTTTCCATCTTCTTTTTCAATCCCTACCGGAACAGTTTTGCCGAAATCTTTCATTGCAATGTCATTAGACTCTTTAGCAACAAGATTCGGATCCTGATTGGCAGCTGAATCTGAGCAGGCATTAAATGACAGTACCGTCACGAATACCATCATGGATAACAGAAATTTTTTCATAGTTTTTATATTTTGGTGATTAATTTTCAGTGAACTTTTTAATTATTATAGTTCACTTATTTGTGACATTAAAAGTAGTAAAAATTAAAATATATGCAATATTTTTTTTGAAAAAAATACATTATTCTATTGTTTTATTGATTTTATAATATTGAAAAAGATGAAAAAATGATCGTTTTTATAGGGATATTCAATGGAAATAGAAAATTTTTAAAATGGTGAAATCGGTTGTTTTTTACGATTTGGATTCCTACGGAATAGACAAGTTGGATGGATAATTTATCACTAGAATACGGATGTTTTTAGTACATATCTTTTCTTTACTCGCTTTGTCATTCCGTAGGAATCTAAACTCTTATTTTATCCTCATTCATTATTACAGGATTTCTGTGTCTGGATTCCTGTGGAATGACAAATGTTGTGGATAGTCTAAGCGAATAAAAATAACATTATCATAAAACTAAAAGCCCGGTTTCAACTATTGAAACCGGGCTTGTTTTATTGTAAGTAAACTTGACTATTTGTAAATCAATTCTGCCTGGAAAACGTCTGCGAAATGCTTTCTGATCTTTGCTTTCAGTTCTTCCATTTCTTCCGGTGTGAGTTCTCTTTCAAGCTCTCTTTTTAAAGAAGTAACCTGCTTATCCTTAATCCCACATGGAATAATGTATTCAAAATAACGCATATCTGTATTCACATTCAGCGCAAAGCCATGAAGAGTTACCCATCGGGAAGCTTTCACTCCCATAGCACACATTTTTCTGGCGTAAGGTTTTCCTACATCCAGCCAAACTCCGGTCTCTCCCGGGGAACGTTCTCCTTTAATACCATATTCGGCAATGGTTCTGATGATCACTTCCTCCAGATTCCTCATATATAGATGAATATCTGTGAAAAAGTTTTCAAGATCCAGAATAGGGTAGCCTACAACCTGTCCGTAACCATGATAGGTAATATCTCCGCCACGGTTTACTTTCACAAATGTAGCATCAATTTCTTTCAGCTTATCAATACCGGCAAGCATATTTTCTTCGTGTCCGCTTTTTCCTAATGTATACACGTGAGGATGTTCCACGAAAAGAAGGTGGTTGGGAGTAATACTATGCTGTTCTGCAGGAAGATCCCTGTTTTTTATTTTGGTATCAATGATGTTTTTCATCAGTTGTTCCTGATAATCCCAGGCTGGCTGATATTCTTTGACTCCTAAATCTTCAAATTCTACTGCTTTATTTTGATTTGTATTCATTTCAATTTTTGATATACAAATTTAGTGAATTTTACCCTTTTATGGAATGGATAAAATCTATGGCACTTTTCTTCCAGTCTCTATCCTGAAGCAAAATATTCACAAAAGCGGTTCCGATAATACCGCCATCCGCTTTTTCCGTTACATTTTCAAAATCTTCCTTAGACTTAATTCCGAATCCTATCATTACCGGGTTTTTAAGTGGAAGAGATGCGAGTCTGGAAAGATAATCCTCATTTTTTAAAACCGCATTTTCATTTCCGGTGGTAGAAGAAGAGCTTACTGCATACAGAAAGCCTGAACTTAAAGAATCCAGATAGATCATCCTTTCATCAGAGGTTTCCGGGGTTACAAGAAAAGTGAAATTAAGATGATACTGTTTTAAAATATGCTGATAATTTTTCTCAAATTCAATAGGAGGAAGATCGGGTAGGATCAATCCTGAAACACCGCTTTCCGCACATGCAGCACAGAATTTTTCAAATCCAAAGCTCAAAACAGGATTGATATATCCCATCAGAATAACCGGGATTTTGATTTCGTCTTTGATTGCTTTTAGTTGTGACAATAATTTTTCAATCGTCATTCCGTTTTGTAAAGCCAGTTCATGAGCTTTCTGGATCACAGGGCCATCTGCCACAGGATCAGAATAAGGCATCCCGATTTCTATCATATCTGCTCCGGAATCCTGAATCAGTTGTATAATATCAGCGGTATCTTCCAGTTGCGGAATTCCTGCTGTGAAGTATATATTTAGTTTTTTCATTTTATTCTTTTTTGTATTTACAGATTCTTCAGATACGTTTCCATATCCTTGTCTCCACGGCCACTCAGGCAAATCACCACAACATCATTTTCATTAAATTTCTTCTTATCCAGAACAGCCAGTGCATGAGAACTTTCCAATGCAGGAATAATACCTTCCAGTCTGGTAAGCTCAAAGGCACATTTCAAAGCCTCGTCATCATTAATGCTAAAGAATTCAGCTCTTTTTTCTTTAAATAAATGCGCATGGAAAGGTCCTATCCCCGGATAATCTAATCCTGCAGAAATAGAATGCGGCTCAATGACCTGTCCGTCTTCCGTCTGCATCAGAAGGCTTTTGCTTCCGTGAAGAACTCCAAGCGTTCCTAAGAATGTAGTCGCAGCAGATTTTCCGGAATTTACACCCAGGCCTCCGGCTTCAGCAGCAATAATTTTTACTTCTTTCTCTTCTACAAAATGATAAAAAGTTCCCGCAGCATTACTTCCTCCACCCACACAGGCGATCACATAATCAGGATTTTCTCTACCGGTTTTTTCTTTAAGCTGCTCTTTGATTTCTTTTGAAATAATGCTTTGAAATCTGGCTACCAAATCCGGAAAAGGGTGTGGTCCCACGACACTCCCAATCACGTAATGGGTAGTCACAGGATTGTTGATCCAGTCTCTTAACGCTTCATTTACCGCATCTTTTAGCGTTTTTGAACCTGAAGTGGCAGCTACCACTTCTGCACCCAGCATTTTCATTCTTGCCACGTTGGGGGCTTGTCTCTGGATATCAATTTCTCCCATATAAACAATGCACTCAAGACCAAGCAAAGCACACGCTGTAGCTGTGGCGACACCATGCTGTCCTGCTCCGGTTTCAGCAATAATTCTGTTTTTTCCGAGGCGTTTTGCCAATAAAACCTGTCCCAGAGCATTATTGATTTTATGAGCTCCGGTATGGTTGAGGTCTTCACGTTTTAAGTAAATCTGAGTCTTATATTTATTACTAAGATTTTTAGCAAAATATAATGGGGTAGCCCGCCCAACATAGTTTTTAAGCAAATCCTGATATTCAGCCTGAAAATCTTCAGATTCTATGATTTCAATATAGTTTTTTTGCAGTTCTTCTACATTAGGATAAAGCATTTCGGGGATAAAAGCTCCTCCAAATTCTCCATAATATCCGTTTTCGTCGGGGTTTTTATAATTCATTTTTTTATTCTTTAGTCATTAAATAAGCGTTGTTTTGTGAATTCAGCTGATTGAGCTGTTCTTTTCTTTCCTGTGTTGTATGAAAAATCAAAATATCATCATCTTCAGCATTCACCCACTCTGAACCCACACTTTCTTTAATCATTTTGGCTTTGTCATGTAGAATTTCTACACCACACTTTTCATAAAAAAGGCGAAGATCCGAATGGCAGAAACCAATTGTTTCCAGATTTCTCTGAGTAACATTTTCTTTGAAATAACGAACCAAAGCAGCTCCATATCCTTTCTTTTTATGAGCAGAAACCAGCCCTACAGCCTCAGCAAAAGAGTAATCTGTATCTGCTATTTGTAAGGTGAAATCAAAATTCACTCTCATAATGGCCAGTGTATTTTTATCCGTATCCATCAGAAAATGAAATTCTGAATCTTTGAAAAAAGACAGGAAATAGGATGAGTTCATGGTGTTCCAGGCAGAAATATCCCAAAGCTCCAGAATGTGTTTTATTTCTGCTTCTGTTAAATCTTTCGTTTCTTTTACTTGATATTTCATGGGTTTAAGCTATTAATAAATGTGCGGTGGTAATCGTACTGTTGTTTCGTAATCAGCTTTTTATAATATAACAATTCTATTTTATGTGTTAAATCAATTAAGGTTGCCTTATCTATTTCCGACTGATACATGGTAATGGCAATTTCCAGATTATCAATTAAAAAATAAGGATCGGAATCTTCATACAACAGAAAAATTTTAGCATAAATCAATCCCAGGTCATACTTTACACTTGATCTTACATGATTTTCTAAAAATTTATCTGAAATAATGACCAGATAATAGCTGTTCCATAAGCTGATTCTTTCAAAAAAATACTGGATATCACTTTCTTTAAAATCTTTAATAATACAAATGAAATCAGACAATAATCCTCCCACTTCCCAATGTTCTGTATTACTGTCGTTCTCAGAAACAAAGCGGTACAGATTCTGGATTTTCTCATTCCCGAATTTAGGCGGAAATAATGTTTTATAAAATGTCTTCTTTAGCAAATGTATATTCATCCTTGTGTGTTTTTATGTGTTATTTATTTTACTGAAACAGGGTTTTAAACTTTCTTATTCTGTCGATATTTTTACTGCCGGGTTCTGTTTCAAATTTTGAATTGATATCTAAAGCGAAAGGCTGTTGTTTCAATGTATCAATATTCCCTATATTTTCCTCGGAAATGCCTCCACTTAAAAAGTAGGGCAGAGGAATGTCGAATTCATTCAGAATACTCCAGTCGAATTGTTTTCCCGTTCCGCCGAAGGCTTTACTGTTAGTATCGAATAGGTAGTAGGTGACAGGTGGCAGATTGGAAGTAAACGTTTGTGCTATTTTATCTTTATTATCAGAATCAATATCTCCTATTCTGATGACTTTAATGATTCCAACCTCAGGATTTAGTTTTTGTCTTAATCCGGCAATGAAATGATTGCTTTCATCACCATGAAGCTGAACGAAATTCAATCCAGCCTGCTGAACTGCTTTTAAAATGAGATCTGTTTCTTCATTAACAAAAACACCTGTTTTTCCCCGATGCTCAATAGCTGAGATCTCTTCCATACTCAGATGATTCAAAACATATCTCGGGGATTTTTCATAGAAGATGAAACCGAGAAAATCTACACTCATAGAAATCAATTCCTGAATCTGATCCGGTTTTGTAAGACCGCAGACTTTGAGTTGAGGTGGCAGGTTAAAGGTTTTAGGTGGCAGGTTCATTGGTATTGAGTTTAAATTTGAGAAGCAAATTCTTCAAAAGCGTTGGCCGGATCTGTATTTTTCATGAAATATTCGCCCATCAGGAAACCGTCAAATCCTTTTTCTTTTAAAAATTGAAAATTTTCAAGATTGTAAATGCCACTTTCTGCAACGGATAAAACGCCTTTTGGAAGCTGGTTTTTCAGCTGGACAGAATGCTGCAGATCTACTTTGAAATCTTTAAGGTTTCTGTTATTAATTCCTGCTAAATCAATTTTCGAATTGAAATGTTTCAGTTCATCTTCCGTATGAATTTCCAGTAAAACCTCCATTTTCAGTTCATGAGCCAGCTCTGTGAATTCCTGTACCTGAGCTGGTGAAAGACATGAAGCAATCAACAGAACAACATCTGCTCCTATACTTTTTGCTTCATAAAACTGATACTCGTCAATCATAAAATCTTTTCGCAGAATCGGAATGGTAATCTCATTTCTTACATCCAGAACATCATTTAAATTTCCTCCGAAAAAATCATGATCAGTCAGGATAGAAATTCCGCTTGCTCCAAATTTTTCGTAAGCTGAAACTACCTCCAAAGGCTTTACACCATTGTTTATGATTCCTTTTGAAGGAGATTGTCTTTTAAATTCAGCGATAATTCCGCTCTTATTTTTGATGGATTCTTTCAGAGAACAGGTTGGTCTTCCAAAAAAAGCCGTGTTTTTTAAATGATCAAGAGAAATGCGCGATTTCGCTGCTGCAACTTCCTCTTTTTTTCGTTCAATAATTTTATCCAGTATAGTCATTTCTTGTGTTTAATTTTGGTCAATGGTGAATTTTGCTTCGCAAGTGAATAATGAATTTAATTAATCAAAAGATTAAAACTGTTTAATGCTTTTCCGCTGTGCAGACTTTCCTGAGCGAGCAGAAGACAGTCATCATATGTCCCGAATTGATGAGTGTTGTACAGGGCTACTGAAGCATTGGCCAGAATCACAGAGTTCTGCTGTTCCGTACCTTTTCCTTCCAGGATATTCATAAATATTTTTGCTGTTTCCTGAATGGAGTTTCCTGCTTTAATATCCTCCAGCGTTACCGGGTTGAAGCCTAAATCTTCCGCAGAATAGATTTCTTCACCGTTTTTTGTGATGATTTTGCTGTCATCCGTAAGGCTTATTTCATCATATCCGTCAAGACCATGGACCAGAATAAAATCACGTTCCTCTTTCTGAAGCAGATACTGATAAATTCTTGCTATTTCCAGGTTGTATACTCCAATCATTGAATATTTGGGCTTTGCAGGATTTACTAATGGTCCCAAAAGATTAAAAAATGTCCTCAATCCTAAAGACTTTCTCAATAAACCAACCGATTGCAGTGCGGGGTGAAAATAAGGAGCATGCAAAAAGCAGATGTTGGCTCTTTCCAGATCTTCATTCAATTGTTCTGAACTGCTTTTAAACTGATATCCCAGTTCTTCCAGCACATTGGATGAACCTGTAGTGGTAGAAGCCCCGTAATTTCCATGTTTTGTTACCTTCTGTCCGGTTCCGGCTACTACAAAGCTGGCCAGCGTTGAGATGTTAATGGTGTCTTTTCCGTCTCCTCCGGTTCCTACAATGTCGATGGCATTACCGGTATCTATATCTACAGAAACGGCCATTTGTAATAAAGCTTCTCTGAAGCCTTCCAGTTCTGTTAATGTGATACTTCGCATCAGGAAAACGCTGATGAAAGCCGTGACTTCCGCAGCATTGAATTTATTCTGTGCAATCTCAATCATCATAGCCTTAGCTTCAGATTTGGACAGCGTATTATGGTTGAACAGGTATTGCAGTATTTCTTTCATTTGTGGTGTTTTTATGTTTGTTGAAGGACTTTCTGAGATTTTCATGACAACAGAAAGTTTTTCATGATTACTTCTCCTTCCGGCGTTAAAATGCTTTCAGGGTGAAACTGTACTCCGTGTACATCATACGTTTTGTGCTGCAAAGCCATGATCATTCCGTCTTTATCTACAGCCGTAATTTCCAGTTCTTGCGGGAAACCTTCCGGATTTACCGCCCAGCTGTGGTATCTTCCCACTTCCAGTCCTGAACTTAAATCTTTGAACAATTTGGTATTTTCTTTTACCAGTTCAGTAGTGGTTGCTACTCCGTGGAAGATCTCAGTCAGGTTGATCAGATTTCCTCCGAAAGCTTCAGCGATGGCCTGCTGGCCAAGGCATACTCCAAGAATACTTTTGGTAGGAGCATATTCTTTAATAAGGTCTAATAAAATACCTGCTTCTTCGGGAATTCCGGGACCTGGAGAAAGGATGATTTTATCATATTTACCAATCTCTTCCAGGGTAATTTCATCGTTTCTTACCACATCTACTCTTTGGTTCAGAATTCTTTCAATAATCTGAACAAGGTTATACGTAAAGCTGTCATAGTTATCAAAAACGAGAACTTTAAGCTGGGGCTGTTGAGTGTTTATATTGTTGTTCATTGCTTTTTTGTTATGGAGTTGCTGGTTAATAGTAGGGCTTATTTTTCAACTATTTTTTCTGCTTTTTCAACGGCTTTTTTCAGGGCGTTCAGTTTGTTGTTGACTTCCTGCAGTTCACTTTCAGGGACAGATTTTGCTACAAGACCGGCACCTGCCTGATAAAATAATGTGTTGTTTTTGCTTAAGAAAGTTCTGATCATAATGGCCTGGTTGCAGGTTCCGTTCAGTCCGATGATTCCGATACAGCCGCCGTAATATCCGCGGGAATCTTTTTCGTATTGATTGATCAGCTGAAGGGCTTTATGTTTCGGTGCACCGCTCAGAGTTCCCTGAGGGAAAGTAGCGGAAACCATCTCAAGAGGATTGATACTATCTTCAACATCTGCCGTTACTTCACTTACCATATGAATAACGTGAGAGAACAGCTGAATCTCCTTAAGCTTGGTAACTGTTACATTTTTTCCAAGTTTTCCAAGATCATTTCTTGCCAGGTCCACCAGCATGGTATGTTCTGCGTTTTCTTTGGGATCAGCTTTTAAAACTTCTATAGCCTCAAGATCCGCTTCAAAATTTCCCGTTCTTCTGGAAGTTCCTGCAATCGGGTGAATAATTGCTTTATTATTTTTAATGATTAACTGGCTTTCAGGACTTGATCCGAATAGTTTGTAATTTCCGTAATCAAAATAGAATAGGTAAGGAGAAGGATTGATATTTCTCAAAGCACGGTATACATTGAATTCATCTCCCTTGAATTTCTGTTCAAATCTTCTGCTCAGAACCAGCTGAAAGACATCCCCGCGCATACAGTGTTTCTGAGCCGTTTTTACCAGTTCCAGATATTCTTCATTGGTAATATTAGAGGTTTCCTCGCTTGTTTTTTCAAAAGGATAAACCGGAGTATTCTGATTTTTAATAAGATTTTCCAAAAGATGAAGTTCAGATTTTACCCCATTAATAAAATTTTCAATGATATGCATTTCATCATTAAAATGATTGATAGCAATTACATATTGGTATAACCTGTATCTCATAACAGGAATTTCAACTTCCTTGCTCTGTGGTTTAAGATTGATGTTTTCAAAGAACTGTACCGCTTCAAAGCTTGTATAGCCAAAAAGGCTCTGAGCTGTCTGCTCTATTGGATCATTCGTTTTTTCACATTTAAAAATATTTCTGAAGTTTTCAAATACATCTGTAATCTTTTGATCATGAATCAATTGTTTTACAGGAGCTGAAGCGGGAAGCTTAATTTCAAATTCGCTGAGGTTTTTCACTTCAATTCCTGCAATGGCATTCACGGCGATAAAGGAAAAATTATTATCAATACTTTTTGAATCCGAGCTTTCCAGAAGAATGGTATCACGGAATTTATCCCTGATCTTAAGGTAGATATTCATGGGAGTGTGAAGGTCTCCCAGTGTTTTTTTCGAAACAGTTTTTATTGTAATTGTGTTGGTCAACATTTTGTATTGTTTTTTGTAAGATTAAGGAATAAAAAAAGGCTTTAACGGTATCCGTCAAAGCCTATATATTGTTTTTTGATTATTTCTGCTGTGATTAACAACATGACAATACCTCCAGACCCGACGAAGAGTTTGAAAGCCACCACCAAATATTGTTGTTCATTTTTAACATGGGACAAATGTAGAAAATTTTTTAATACCAAGACTAAAAAATATCAAAAAAATAAAAAACTTAATATAGAAATCTTTGCGAACAAAAATAAAGTTTAGTTATACATACTTTGCGAACCTAACGTTTAAAACTATCCGAAGTCTTTATTACGCAATAATCA
>NZ_JBMDJJ010000080.1:0-335 GCF_057809135.1 Chryseobacterium sp. FG46
TCTATTCAGATTATCCAAACTTTTTGCTTAGTCCCCAACTTTTGCGCTTGATCCCGAAGAAGGCGGCAGAGTTGCTGATGAAGCTGAGTGGTTATGTTTGCGCTTAGAAAGAATCAACAAAGTTGATTCCCGCCTTTGCTTCCTTAAAAATAAAGTACCAGCTACTAATCCTTTGCGTTATATTTAAATTACAAGTGTGTTATTTCTCAGATTTGGAGTCCTTGCCATGAAATAGTTCATAGTAAGACACAAAAAAAGACTTACATTTCTGTAAGTCTTCTTGCTCCTCCTGCTGGGCTCGAACCAGCGACCCTCTGATTAACAGTCAGATGCTC
>NZ_JBMDJJ010000081.1:0-326 GCF_057809135.1 Chryseobacterium sp. FG46
CCTTAGTATTGAACCTACGCGTTTCCATACTATTTTATGTCTAAAAAAATCCTCCATATAAGCGCAGTTTCTCAAATTATATGGAGTACTTCCCTTATCTAGCCGTTTTTCTAACATAGGATAAAAGAAATCTAAATGTTTTTTTATTGCTTTAAAATCTTCTATATTGATTGGTGCAATATCCTTTTCTTTAATCCCATTATGTACATTAATTATCCATAAATCTGCAAAATTATGATTATACATATTTATATCCCTGCCGCGTAAAATAGGTCGTTATTGTTATGCAATTTTTCAAAGAGTTTCATATAATTTATTATTCTTGA
>NZ_JBMDJJ010000082.1:0-319 GCF_057809135.1 Chryseobacterium sp. FG46
AGGTTCGAATCCTTTCGCGCTCACTTAAAGACTTACTGGAAACAGTGAGTCTTTTGTTTTTTCTCCGGTTTGGGTAAAAGACAGCCATTGTAGTGAGGAATAACAAAATAATCTAAGAACGTGATTTTTAAATAAGTATAACTCATCAAAGAACGTTCATAAAAAAATAATTAAAATTTATTCCTAAATTTATTTTTTTATTCCAAAAAGTATTGTACCTTTGCAACCGCAAAAACGAAGTAAAATTCGTTACTGATGACACCCTCGGGGCGTAGCGTAGTCCGGTCATCGCGCCTGGTTTGGGACCAGGAGGTCGCAG
>NZ_JBMDJJ010000083.1:0-301 GCF_057809135.1 Chryseobacterium sp. FG46
GAGCGTCAGCCTTCCAAGCTGAATGTCGCGGGTTCGACCCCCGTCTTCCGCTCAACGAAAAATCACGCTACTTAGTGTGATTTTTTTAGTTGATGCCGACTTAGCTCAGCGGTAGAGTGCTTCCTTGGTAAGGAAGAGGTCACGGGTTCAAGTCCCGTAGTTGGCTCTCGATTTTCCCGAATTTTCTTCGGGATTTTTTTATGCCCAAATTTAAGATTAGAACATAAAGGGGATCAAGCGCAAAAGTGGATCAAGCGCAAAAGTTGGGGGCTAAGCAAAAAGTTTGGATAATCTGAATAGA
>NZ_JBMDJJ010000009.1:0-165812 GCF_057809135.1 Chryseobacterium sp. FG46
AATATTGAATATCTAAAAACAAAAAGTCGGAAGAAAAATCTTCCGACCATGACTGGATCGAAACCCGGCTTTTGTTATATGACATTTTAAAAATATTGTCTTTATGCTTTTACTCCTGATCAAGCTGTCTCTGAAACTCTTCCAGATATTTAGCAATATGAATTCCGTCTGCCAACCCATGATGTGCCTCAATAGAAACCGGAAGATATTTTCTTCCTTCACGAATATTGAACCTTCCAAAGGCTATTTTAGGAACCGATTCTGTGGTATTAAAATCAGTAGGATGCAGTATTGCACTGAAAGAATTCCAAGGAATAGCAGTATGTCTTACATGATCTTTCCCCAGCCTTTCATTGCTCAATCTCAACCCTGTACTTTCATGTACTCCTTTTATCTCCTCCTGTAGAGCAGCATTGAATGTTTCAAAATCTTCTGAAAAAGGAGTAAATGAAAAACCGAAAGTACCATCCGGTCTCCCAATTGTACTGCCGGCATGAACTCTGTCAAACTGTATTACCTGTCCATCAATGATTCTGAGTTTTAATTCATCTACTGTATTAACCGCCACCATGGATTTGTGATAATAATAGGCAAAAAATGAATATCCTTTCTCTTTTGCTGTATCGTACGCTTTTGTACAGTCTACCTCCGTTGTAAACCCAAAATAAGGACTTGCCATGTTAGAAAAAAATTCGAAGTGTTCTTTCCTGTTCCAGTTGTCTATATCTACAATCTTCATTAATTCTTATTTGATGCAAATTTCAACATTTTTATGGATTTATTCCTTAAATTCCTTTTATTCAAAGATTACACTGTGGTTTTCAGGAATAAAAAAACAAGAGACTCATTTTTCTGGTTTGGGAATACCAGTTTATGAACCTCCTGCTTTATATTTCAAAATTGTTAATACTATATCTCTTTCATCATTCTTTAATGACTTTCTGGGAAAGAATCAGGCTTTTGTTTTCTTTTACATTCAGCAGATAAGTACCCGCCGGATAGTTTTTAATATCGACCTTTATGACAGAATTATTCAATTCAAATCTGGATGGAATCATCTTTCCGGAAGCATCATAAATTTCTACATTAACATCCTTTGAAAAATCCTTTTTTCCATTGATAAAAAACTCCCCCTCTGTAGGATTCGGATAAATACTGAAACGTCGCTCCTCTGCTTTCACATCTGAAAGGTTAAGAGTTCCTTTGCTGAGTGTCCAGGTAACATTGGTAACATGAAGTGTACTGTGATTATCTACTCTCACAAGCGGACTGTTATCCACTACAGAAAACATCAAAGTATTATTACCGTTGTTGAGCTGTCCCGGAGTAATAGTAACGGAATTTCCTGTTGATCCTCCCAGCACTGTTCCGTTTAAAGTCCAGGTATTGACTAATGTATTTGGGATAGGAAGAACTTCATTCACTGTGAAAGTAACACCAGATGTAGCATCTAACGAAGTATTGTTTGCCGGTGTATATGAATCTACAGGAGATACTAAAGAGTGAATCTTCTCAATAATTGTCTCCTTACAAACGGAACAGAACTGCCGGTCAAGATACCTCATCTCGCAATTTTCATGGGGTCTGAACCATGTCGGGCTTTCGGCATGGGGATAGATTCCTACATTGTTAGTACCTACCCAGTTTTTCCATTTGATCGTTGATGGGTTAGAATTCTGTGTTTTATTTGCGGATTCAAGCGAACCGGGAAACCAATACTCATCGGCCAAATTACCAAATGAGTGCCCCAGCTCATGCACTACAAGTTCATTTGAAGAACTATTGAGTGAAGCAAAAGCATAGGTACCTCCACAACCTCCGTATTCTGTAGAATTACCCAGTACATAAGTAATATCATAGTCTGGGACATTCGCCGCCAGAACTTGTCCTACTTTATTTGGAGTATTGGTATGAATACATCTGTGCACACCAATATCAAAACTTGCACCCAAATAATTATTTGGATTTGAGATAGGTATAACAGGTTCTATAACGTCCGTTGCCGTTCCTGGATGCTTAACTCCGGATTCCTGAGAAATTACTTTTATAGCATAAGCATTAAAATAATTTTTATATTCACTATAAGGACTCTTTGTAAAAAGATAATTAACTGTCGACTGCGCTGATGAGACAAAAGAAGTTTGCTGTGCAGCGGTAAACCCATCGCCCAAAACAGCAATTACAATACGTTTATCATTGCTTCCGTTCTGCAATAAGGTAACTTTTTCAAATGTCTGTCCAAAACAATTGCTTCCTACAAGAAGAGATAATAAAATCTTTTTCATAATTATAGTTTTTGAGTGAATAATAACTGTACTCCGGAATCTGTGGCTTTTTCAATTTTTACCCACTGAATGTTGTCAGCATACGAAAATCTGATATTGAACTCTGCACTTTGAAGAGAAGCTCTGTGTCTGGAGATTCCTTCTTTTTCGTAAACTTCCAGCTCACGATTCAACGGATCTTTTACCAGCTGCCTGGCTCCTTCTTTTCCATCAGCCTCAATGACCGTAATAATAAGGTCTCCTTTCTGCACTTCATTCCTGTCAAAGAAAGGTGTTGATTTCAGTTTCCCATCCGAAATTTTAGTTTCATGAAGAGTGATTTTTTCATTCCCGGAGCTGTCTTTGTCTGCCTTAAAAAATAAATAAAGAATACGTTCACTCTTTTTTACCACATTTTCTACTCTTATAGATCTTTCTGAAGCCGATTCGCTTTTTTTTTGAAAACTGCAAAACAGAAAGACAGTAACAAATAATAAATTTTTCATTTTTCTTTTTTTTATAAAAATAATCAATTACACATTAAAATATTAATATTGTTTATTATTTAATAAATTAAATATTTTTTATTGAAATTTTAAGTAAATAATAATAGATATATTTAAAATAAATATAAAAATCAAATAAATAAAGAAAATAAAAATTAACTACTGATCCATTTTTAGACCTTAGCCAACAAAATAATCACCTGTTTTTTACATCACTGATGGCTTCCCTTATCTATAGGTAATAAAAATCGTTATTTTTCAAACTTTGGTTAAGTTTTTGAAGCATATTCTCTAAACCAGTAATACCATTGAAATTAATCACATTTACCAAAAAAGGAATTTACTGTCCGCAAGGGAAATTCTATATAGATCCCTGGAGGCCCGTTGATATGGCGGTTATTACCCATGGCCATGCCGATCATGCCCGTTGGGGAATGAAAAAATACCTTTGCCACCACTTTACAAAACCTATTCTGCATCAGAGAATCGGGCCGGATATCGAATGCCAGAGCATAGAATATGGAGAAGTAATTACCATCAATGGTGTAAAACTTTCACTTCATCCAGCAGGGCATATCATTGGTTCTGCCCAGATAAAGCTTGAGTATAAAGGATATGTAACTGTAATTTCGGGAGATTATAAAGTTCAGGAAGATGGACTGAGTACACCTTTCGAGCTGGTAAAATGCAATGAATTTGTTACAGAAAGCACCTTTGGCCTGCCTATCTACAACTGGCTGGAAGTTCAGGATTTAAATAAAAAACTCCAGAACTGGGTACTGAAAAATAAAGAAAACAATAAAACCTCTGTGTTTATTGGATATTCTTTGGGAAAAGCCCAGCGTATTATGAAGGCAGTGGAAGAATTGGGAAAAATATATGTCCATTATTCCATTGGAAAACTGAATGAAGCCTTTGAAACAGCAGGAATTGATCTTCCTGAATATACAATAGCAGATTTCAGAGAACGCCCGAAAGAAATGGAACATGAAATTGTTATTGTGCCACCCGCCTTACTCGACAGTAATATCATTAAGAAAATTCCAGATCCGGCCACAGCAATATGTTCCGGATGGATGCAGGTGCGCGGTGCAAGAAGGTGGCGGAGTGCAGATGCAGGATTTGCAATGAGTGATCATGCAGACTGGAAGGGATTGCTGCAGACTGTAAAAGCAACCGAAGCAGAGCTGGTACACGTCACCCACGGACAGACGGAAGTTTTTTCAAAATATCTGAATGAAACAGGAATTAAAGCAGATGTTGTAGAAACACTTTACGGTGATGACGAAGAAGAATCTGAAAAAGAAAACCCTGAAAATCCGGAATCATGAGACATTTTGCAGAGCTTATCAACGCGTTGGAAACCACCAATAAAACCAATGCTAAAATTGATGCCATCATTGATTATCTGGAACGCGCTACTGATGAAGATAAAGTATGGTTTATAGCCTTATTTACAGGAAAAAGGCCTAAGAGGAATGTCAACACCAATTACATGAAAGAATGGGCGCTGGAAATCACAAAACTCCCTTACTGGCTTTTTCAGGAATCATACTCTTCCGTAGGCGATCTCGGAGAGACATTATCATTAATTCTTCCGCCTCCGGAGGAAAAAATAGAACGTTCATTATCAGAATGGATGAATGATATTACCAACTTAAAAGGCAAAACAGATGCAGAAAAAAAAGAATTTGTCCTGCAAACATGGAATGGGCTGGATTATACGGAACGTTTGATTTTCAACAAATTAATTGGCGGAAGCTTCCAGATTGGAGTATCAGACAAAACATTAATCAATGCACTGACCAAATTTTCAGGGCAGGAATCCATTGCTCTGATGCACAGTTTAATGGGTAATTGGCTGCCGGATGAAGTTTCTTTCAAAGAGCTTATTGATGTGGAAAATGTAAATCCTGATAACTCAAAACCCTATCCCTTCTGCCTTGCTTATCCTTTGGAAAAAGAAACTGAAGAATTGGGAGATCCTGATGGATGGATAGTAGAATACAAATGGGACGGAATACGCGGACAGATCATTCGCAGAAACGATGAAGTCTTCATCTGGTCAAGAGGTGAAGAACTTGTGACCGAGCAATTTCCGGAAATTACAGAAGTTATAAAAGCCATGAAAGGCAACTTTGTCATAGATGGAGAAATACTTGCGGTAAAAGAGGGTAAGGTTTTAAATTTTAATGAATTGCAGAAAAGATTAAACAGGAAAACTTTAACTAAAAAAATGCTCTCGGAAATCCCCATAGAAGTCTTTGTCTACGACTTGCTGGAACTGGAAGGCAATGACCTGAGAGAAAAACCAATCTCTGCAAGAAGAGCCTTACTGGAAGAATTATTATTGAATGAAAATCCGGAACGCATCAGTATTTCCAAAAGTCTGGATTTTGAAAAATGGGATGAACTGAATTCACTTCGTGAAAACTCACGGGATGTAAACAGTGAAGGACTTATGTTAAAACAAAAAAACTCCCCTTATCATTCAGGAAGAAAAAAAGGCGACTGGTGGAAGTGGAAAATCAATCCGTTTACCATTGATGCAGTCCTGATCTATGCCCAAAAAGGAAGCGGTAGAAGAAGTGCCTACTACACCGATTATACTTTTGCAGTGAAAAACGGAGATAGTCTGGTAACTATTGCTAAGGCTTATTCCGGTTTAACAGATAAAGAAATCATGGAAGTGAGCCGGTTTGTGACCAAAAATGCTATTGAGAAATTTGGTCCTGTAAGAACCGTAAAAGCAGAACTGGTGTTCGAAATTGCTTTTGAAGGCATAGGTTTCAGCAACCGTCATAAAAGTGGTGTAGCCCTGCGGTTTCCAAGAATTGTAAGGTGGCGGAAAGACAAAACAGTAGATGAAATCGACTCTCTTGAAGAAATTAAAAAATTAATACAATAAAACCTTTGCTGAGTGAAACGCCTTTGCGGTCGAAAAAATAAATAATATCATATAAAACCCTAGCGTCTTTTGCGTTAAAAATTTAAATCAAATATAAATTGGCAGCTTTCGAACATACCAACGGATTAAAGATCATTCAGCAATGGATGACCAATAAAGGTATTGCCCCTTTTAAATTTCAGCTGGAAACCTGGAAGAAATTTGGAAACGGATACAGCGGAATGGTAGTTGCCCCGACAGGTTTTGGAAAGACTTTCTCTGTTTTTCTAGCCTTAATTTCAGATTTCCTGAATCATCCCGAGCAATACAAAAAAGGGCTGAAAATGATCTGGATAACGCCACTCCGGTCTTTGTCCAAAGATATTGCGAAAGCCATGCAGGAAGCGATTGACGAAATCGGACTCGATTGGGCGGTAGGCGTAAGAAACGGAGATACCGATCCCAAAGTAAGACAACAGCAAGTCAAGAAAATGCCCGAAATTCTTGTTGTAACTCCTGAAAGTCTCCACTTGCTTCTCGCTCAGAAAAATAATGAACGTTTTTTCACTGATATGAAATGTGTGGCTGTGGATGAATGGCATGAATTACTGGGTTCAAAGCGCGGTGTTATGGCAGAACTCGGGATTTCCCAGCTTAGAAAATATGTTCCGGAGACTAAAATATGGGGCATCACCGCCACCATTGGGAATTTGGATGAAGCTATGGATGTACTTATTCCGTATGACTGTAAAAAGACAAAAATTACAGCCAAAGAACAGAAAAAAATAGATATTCTCCCGGTTTTTCCGGATGAAATTGAGATATTGCCCTGGGCAGGACATCTTGGAAATAAACTTGCAGATAAAGTGGTTCCGATTATTCTGGAGTCAAAATCCACCATCGTATTTACCAATACCAGAAGCCAGAGTGAAATGTGGTATCAGCTTTTACTGGATGCTTATCCTGATTTTGCGGGTCAGATCGCCATCCATCACAGTTCTATTGATGCCCATTTGAGAATCTGGATTGAAGAAAATTTAAGTTCCGGAAAATTGAAAGCCGTAGTTTCCACATCATCTCTCGATCTTGGAATCGATTTTAAACCTGTTGACACCGTCATTCAGGTAGGATCAGCCAAAGGAGTTGCGCGTTTTCTTCAAAGAGCGGGACGCAGCGGCCATTCTCCTTTTGAAACCTCAAAAATCTATTGTGTTCCTACCCATTCTCTGGAACTGATTGAAGTTTCAGCTTTAAAAGAAGCCGTGAAACAGAAAGTGGTAGAGCCCAGAGAGCCACAGGTATTGTGTTTCGATGTGCTGGTTCAGTTTCTGATGACATTGGCAGTTGGAGATGGTTTTTATCCTGACGAACTATATGAAAGAATCAAAAAAGTATATGCCTTTCAGGAAATGCTGGACGAAGAATGGAAAAGCATTCTGGAATTTCTTACCATTGGTGGCAGCGTATTGAAGAACTATGAAGAGTTCCATAAAATCGTCATTATGGAAGACGGCCTTTATAAAGTAACTTCAAGAAAAATTGCTATGCTCCACCGGATGAATATGGGCGTGATTGTGAGTGATGCGATGCTGAAGGTGAAATTTATTTCCGGCGGCTATATCGGAATGATTGAAGAATATTTTATTTCAAAACTGAAAAAAGAAGAAAAATTTATTCTGGCCGGACGTACACTGGAAGTCGCCATGATTAAGGATATGACGGTCTATGTAAGAGCAGCCAAAGGAAAAGCTTTAGTTCCGAGTTATCTTGGCGGAAGGCTTCCATTAAGCAGCAATCTGGGACATTTTTTAAGAGAAAAACTCTCACATGCTTTAAATCCGAAAGCTTCGGAAAAAGAACTGAAATTTCTGCATCCTCTTCTGATCAATCAGGAAACAAACTCACATATTCCCAGAGAAGATGAATTTCTGGTGGAAATGATCAAAAACCGTGAAGGATATCATTTGTTCATGTATCCTTTTGAAGGGCGTCTTGTGCATGAAGTAATGGCCGCTTTGATTGCCTATCGGATCTCAAAACTGGCCCCTATCTCCTTTTCTATGGCGATGAATGATTATGGGTTTGAACTGTTCAGTGATAAGGAAATTCCCTTAAATGAAAATAATCTGCAAGAGATTTTAACAAGAGATAATCTAATGAACGATGTGATCGCAAGTATCAATTCAGCAGAAATGGCAAGAAGAAAATTCAGAGATATTGCAGTGATTTCAGGCATGGTGATTCAGAATTATGCAGGACAGCAACGCTCCAACAAGTCATTGCAAAGCTCTGCCGGACTGATTTTCAAAGTACTCGAAGACCATGATCCCAATCATTTTTTAATCAAACAGGCTTATACTGAAGTATTTAATATGCAGCTTCAGGAACAGCGATTAGTAGAGGCATTTAAAAGAATTGAAAAATCTGAAATTATTTTAAAACATTCCCGTTCCTTCACTCCGCTCAGTTTCCCGATCAAAGTAGACAGCTTAAGGCAGACTCTTTCCAGTGAAGGACTGGATACGAGGATTAAAAGAATGCTGAAGCTATCCAATATAAGTGATCTTTTATAATCAATTAATGTGTTTTCTGGAAGAACAGATATGCCGATAAATATTTGTTTACCGCAAAGACGCAAAAAATTAATAATAATAACGTTTTAAGGTACAAAGATTTTATCTCCGATAAAATTTAGTCCCGTTAATCTGGCTAAAATCTCACATTGAGCTAAGTCGAAATGTTCTTGCGCCATAAATAAAAATAGATAATATAAAATTTGCGCCTTTGCGAGATTCTAAAATTTATAAAATCAAATAAAAAGACCTATCGTTTTAACCTTATTCTCAGCCTTATATTCTCCGTTAATTTTCTTGATAAACTTAAATAATCATCGTAACTTAGAGTATATCTTCTTAGAATTTTAATAAAATTTAAATAATGGAAAAATTTCATGTAAGCCGGAAAGTTGGCTGATCCTATTTATTTAAATAGTTTAACTTTAAACCTTCAATTTTTCAATCTATCAAGTGTTTATAGCAACTAAAAATATTTCCATCGGAAATGAAACTTTCATTCTGACCAATCAGCGGGCAGCATTCTGGCAAAAAGAAAAAGCATTGATTCTTTCTGATCTGCACATCGGAAAAACAGCTCATTTTCGTAAAAATGGTATTGCACTGGCCAATCATATTATGAAAAATGATCTGGAAAGATTATCAGCGCTGATTGAATATTTTCAGCCTGAAAAGTTTGTAGTGGTTGGAGATTTACTTCATGCCGGAGACAATTCTGATGTGGATGAATTCTGTACCTGGAAAAATCAGTATCCTGATATACAGTTTTATCTTATTGAAGGAAACCATGACCGGATTTCAGAAACCCTGGAAAAAAAATTATGCTTTCATCACAAATCTGAATGGCTGGAAATAGATGATATTACTTTCATTCATGATTTTGATGCATCCAGATCCGGATTTCAGATTACAGGACATATTCACCCGGGAATTGTGCTGAATTCTGCGGTGAAAAAAATCAGGCTTCCGTGCTTTGCTCTCAGCAGCAATCAATTATTATTACCTGCCTTCAGTGAATTCACAGGACTGGATACGAAAAATCTGCCCCAAAAAAGTACGTTTTTTGTGTTTACAGACGCAGAAATCTATGAAATTTTATAGTTTAAGGGTTTATTTAAGAAGCTGTTCTCTGTTTTCCAAAAAGATATAATACCTTACAAAAGAAGCCAGATGTTTAGGAGGCGAAATCTGCATCCATCAAATTTACGTAAAACTTATTTATTGAAAAGAAATCAAGCCCAGGTACCACAATTTATTCCCTTTTGGTCAGGTATTTGAATGTTTTAATGAATACCAATAACTAAAATATTATATTATGTCAACACAAAATCTTACCCACCTGGAAGCAATCAAAAAGATCAAAGAACTCTCGGAAAGTGCAAGAATATGTATGTTCTGTACAGAATTGGAAACTACTCCTATTAATTCAAGACCTATGACTTTACAGGAAACAGACGACAGCGGAAATCTCTGGTTTATCAGCAGCGGAACCAGCAATAAGAATTTTGAAATAAAAGAAGACCGAAGAGTACAATTGTTTTTTATGAACAATAGTGATTCCCAATATCTTTCTGTTTATGGAAAAGCTTCTATTTATAAAGATAAAGCAACTATAGAAGATAAATGGTCTCCTCTTGCTAAAGCCTGGTTTGACGGAAAAGACGATCCAAATGTTACCATTATCCGTGTAGAGCCTAAAGAAACCTATTACTGGGATACCAAAGCAGGAAAACTGGTAAGCCTGTTTAGTTTTGTAACGGCCGCAATCACAGGAAACAAAACCGATAATTCCGACGGTGTGGAAGGAAATGCAACGATTTAAAAATATTAAATAAAGAACACACCTTCTCACAGATTAAGCAGATTTGCACTTAATTGTCAGAGCAGTTTTTGTGATCTGCGAGAGAAAAAAATGAAGCTGTCTCACAATTGAGACAGCTTTTTTTATATTTCATTGTTTGGAGGGAATTGTTTTCAAAGTAAGGGAAAGCAAATATTCTTATGCAATTCAATCCTAACGAAAATAGTGTGATGAACTTACTGTATTTTTTGAATTTCCTCTTGAAATCCGAAGAATCAGTGTATCTCGCTTTAAAAGAAACTACAAAAATGGACAATGTTTATCCAAAATTTATTGTTCTTAACCGATTTATGCGTATTTAAAAAAGGCTCAGATTATAAAATCCAAGCCTAACTTTTTTACTCACACGCTTCGCGGGAAAGTGTCCAGAAAATAATTCTGCGCTTTTTTATTCTTTATCCTGAAGATACTTTTTGAAAGAATGAAGTAAGCTGGAAATGTGAATCTGTCATTCATCATTGATAACGCTTAAATCATCATTATTCTAAAGCATTTTAAGGTTGTTTACTTCCAGTTCTGTAAGGATTCTCCAGTGTCCTCTCTTGATATTCTTCTTCGTTAATCCCGCAAACATCACTCTGTCTAAAGATTCTACTTCGTATCCTAATCTTTGGAAAATTCTTCTGATAACACGGTTCCATCCGATGTGAATCTCAATTCCGATTTCATTCTTAGGCTTTCCTTCAATATATGAAATCTGATCAACCACAGCTACTCCTTCATCAAGACGTATTCCTTCAGCAATAAGGCGTAAATCTTCACCGGTAAGCTTTTTATCCAATGTAACATGATAAATCTTCTTAGCATCAAAAGATGGATGTGTCAGCTTTTTAGTCATGTGACCATCATTGGTCAATAAGATCACTCCTGTTGTGGAACGATCCAGTCTTCCAACCGGGAAAAGCCTGTAAGGAGAAGCATTAGCCACAAGATCCATTACGGTTTTTCTTGCTTTATCATCTTTTGTTGTAGAAATATAACCTTTTGGTTTATTCAAAAGTACATATACAGGTTTTTCAGGAGTAATGCTTTGTCCGTCAAAAACTACTCTGTCTGTTTTCTGTACCTGATAGCCCATTTCAGTTACCACCTTTCCGTTTACTTCTACCAATCCCTGAGTAATCAAATCATCAGCCTCTCTTCTGCTGCAGATTCCGGAATTAGCAATATACTTGTTAAGACGGATGCTGTCTTTATGAACGTCTTTTTCAATTTTGTTCAGCCTTCTTTTCTGTACAAAAGATCTTGTTTTGTCATCATTTCTTTCCTCTCCGTTAGAAGGTCTTCTTCCGTATTTCAGGCTGCCTCTTTCGTACTTATCTCTTGTATCGAAGTTTTTCCCGCCTCTCTTAGGTTTTCCAAAAGATTTCTTCTCATAGCTCTCACTTTTGTTCGTGATATAAGGTTTTCTTTCAGATTTTGATCCTGATTCATCGTTGGAATTCTCGAAACTGTCGGTATTTCTTTTGAAAGGTTTCTTTTCAAATCTTGAATTGGATCCTTTATGTTCCGGGCCTTTTTTTCCTCCATCTTTAGAGAAAGGCTTGTTAAAAAGTTTTGATCCTGAAGAATTTCCAGATCTGGAAGCACGAGAATCATCAGAACTTTTCTTGGTTGAAATTCTTGGTCTCTTTGGTCTGTCTGAATTATTATTATCTCTGCTCATTCTAAAAATTTCTGCAAAGATAGTAATTTAGTTACGAGTTAAAAATTAAGAATCATAACTTTGCACTATAGTTTACATTTTAACTTTATATAAAATAGAAGATGATAACAATATTAAACGATAATTTCTCTCAGCTCAACGAGTTTCTTCACGAAAAAACTTTCAGTAAAATTTTCATTCTTGTAGATGAAAACACTCATGAATACTGCCTTCCTGTTCTTTTAGGAAATATGGTAACGGATCTTGGGTTTGAAATTTTAGAGATTGAGGCTGGAGAGGAAATGAAAAATATTCAGACAGCCAATCAGCTTTGGGAAATTCTTACAGAAATGCAGGCAGACAGAAAAGCACTGGTTATTAACCTTGGCGGCGGTGTGATTACGGATATGGGAGGATTTGTTGCATCTACTTATAAAAGAGGAATACAGTTTATCAATATCCCTACTACCCTTTTATCAATGTGTGATGCTTCCATAGGCGGAAAAACCGGGATCGATCTGATGCACTATAAAAATATGGTGGGAACTTTTGCTTTTCCTGAGCAAATTTTTATTTTTCCAAAATTCTTAGAAACACTGCCTTTTAAAGAATTAAGAAGTGGCTTTGCAGAAATGCTGAAACATGGATTAATTGCTGATAAAAATCATTGGGATAAGCTGATTCAGATCCGCAAACTGGAAGTGGAAACAGTGTTTCCTCATATTCAGACCTCTATGAATATTAAACATAATGTTGTAGATCAGGATTTCCATGAGCAGAACATCAGAAAAACACTTAATTTCGGGCATACAATAGGACATGCGGTAGAAAGTTTATGTCTTCAGCAGGAAAATCCAATCCTTCACGGTGAAGCTGTGGCTATGGGAATGATTGCTGAAGCTCATCTTGCTTATCTTGAAAACCTTATTTCTGAAGAAGATTCAAAAATAATCATTGAAAACATTCAGAGATACTATCCTTACCTTGATATCAGTGATTTTAAAGATGAAGATATTACGGCTTTATTACTCAATGATAAAAAGAATACAGACCGTAAAATCAACTTTTCCCTGCTTTCAGGAATAGGTTCATGCCACTATGATCATCAGTGCAGCCAGGAAAACATTCTTGAAGCTATATCTTTTTATAGAAAATTGAATGATGCTTAATAATTTTCACACAATAGTTTCATTTCTTAATACAACTTTTGACAAAATTGTCAATTTAGACAACATCTAAACAAATGTTTATTTAAAAACACAACAAATTGACAATCAATTACATAAAACAAAAATCACTTAAACACTAAGTGATTTTTTTATTGATTTTAATCATAAAAAAAATTTTTGGCAAGCAATTTGAAAGATACTCTGCGTTCAACTGAAAATGCTGAACAGTAGTAAAATTTAAAATTAAGAAAGAGTAAAATTAAAAAATTAAAGTTATGAAAAAGTTAATTTTAGGATTAGCGTTAACTGCAGGAACATTCGCATTCGCTCAACAGACAGGAAATACATCTTCTAATCCGGTAACATTCGGGGTAAAAGGAGGAATGAACGTTTCTTCACTTTCTAACGGTGCAGATTTAAGTGATTCTAAATCAAAAATTGGTTTTAATGCAGGAGTTTTCGCCAACATCCCATTAGCAAGTTCTTTCAGTGTGCAGCCGGAAGTTCTTTATAATGACTTAGGTTCAAAAGTAACAAGAGAATATTCAGTACTTGGTAATAATTATAAGAGCGAATATTCAAGAAATTTAGGATACGTTGCTGTACCGGTAATGTTCCAGTATAATGCAACACCTGAGTTCTTCCTTGAAGCGGGTCCTGAATTTGGATTTCTTGTAAGCGCTAAAGATAAGTTAAAAAGTTCAACAAACAACAGTAATAATACACAAGTTGCCACTCTTGACAAAGATGATTTCCAGACTTTTAACTTTGGTATAGGTATTGGTGCAGGGTATTACTTCATTCCTAATTTAGGAATTACAGCAAGATATACTGCAGGTCTTACTGACATTTACAAGAATAATTCTGGTGATGCTGTAAAAAACAATGTATTCCAGGTAGGATTAGCTTATAAATTCAAATAAGCTACACATTCACTAACAAATTTTATATTCAATAGAAAAGATCAGATTAATTTTTTAATCTGGTCTTTTTTTATGTTAAAATAATATGGAGTTAATAATTCACTATAAATACATCCCAAATAGTTGATTTTTCCATTCGTTAAAAACACATAAAGTCTTTATTCATGAGGGTTTACGGCATGTTGTTTGTTGCTTTTCGAACGTTAAACAACATAAAAATTAAACTAATCTATGAAAAAGATTTTTCTAGGCCTGGCCATTATCGCAGGTACTTTCACTTTTGCTCAGAGCACTTCTGAAGCTACTACTCCATCCACATCTTCTAAAATCAAATTCGGTTTGAAAGCAGGTCTGAACATTTCTACCCTTTCCAATATGGATATGAAGTCAAAAGCTGGATTCTATGGTGGTGCTTTTGTAAACATTCCTGTTTCTAAGGATTTCTCTGTTCAACCGGAAGTATTATATAGTGCTGCGGGAGCAAAGGAGAAAGGCGGCAATAATGCAAAACTTAATTTAGAATATCTTTCTGTACCTGTAATGTTCCAATATAAAGCACTTCCAAATCTCTATGTGGAAGCAGGACCACAATTTAACTTTTTAATTGATGCCAGATTAAAGAAAAGTGCTTCTACCGGTGCTTTAAAAAATGCAACTCAATCATTTGATTTTGGAATCGGATTGGGAGCTGGCTACTATTTTACCAAAAATATTGGGATAAATGTGAGATATAATGCAGGTCTGTCTGATATTGTAAAAACAAAATATCAATATGGATATGACAGAGAAGGATCTGTAAAAAATGGGGTATTCCAGGTAGGAGTAAACTACAAATTCTAAGATTTTATAAAGCTTTTCTCAGTAATTTTTTATAATTAAAGTGGAGTCGGATTAATTTTAATCCGGCTTTTTTTAATACAATAGAAATATTGTTCTTCAAGAAAACACAGTAAATTCAGAGTATATTTTAACTTTGGCACGCAGTTTGATCCTTAATGAAATGTTAAATAAAACTTAAAAACTATTAAAATATAAAACTTATGAAAAAGATTTTTTTAGGTCTTGCGTTAGTAGCAGGTACTTTCGCTTTCTCTCAGAAGACTTCTACTGCTTCATCTTCTCCAGTTAGATTTGGTGTAAAAGCAGGTCTTAATATCTCTACTATTTCTGATAATGACTTCAACTCTAAAGCTGGATTTTACGGAGGAGTATTTGCTAATATTCCAGTGGCTAAGGACTTCTCTTTCCAACCAGAAGTAATGTATAGCGGAATGGGCGCAAAGTTTAAAGCAGACAGCGATGCTAAAGCAAACCTAGATTATATCTCTGTTCCTTTAATGCTTCAGTACAATGCTCTGCCTAATCTATACCTGGAAGCTGGTCCACAGTTCAGTTTTCTTGTGAATTCAAAATTAAAATATAAATCAAGCTCTACAGATGCCAAAGATGTTTTCAAATCATTTGACTTCGGAATTGGTCTTGGAGCTGGATACTATTTCACCCAAAACATTGGAGTTACGGCAAGATATGTTGCAGGTTTAACAGATGTAGCGAAAAACAGACCAGACCTATCTGAAGACAAAGCTAAAAATGGTGTATTCCAATTTGGTTTAGCTTATAAATTCTAATAAATCAATTTAGCTTTTAAAGCAAACCACTAATCAATACAAGCCGGATTTAATATAATTCGGCTTTTTTATTGGTCTTGATATTTTTGGCAAGAAATTTGCCTGTAAATTATTTGATTGTACTCTATCCCGGAAATTTCCAACTTATGGTTCATGTTTTCACAATGAGTATACTTTGATCCAGTTGATATTCGATTGAATATCAAAATTAAATCTAACTATTACCATTAAACTTTAACGTGAACTATGCCAGCCAGAATGGCAATTAGAGTATACAACAGAATACTGAATATATTTTGTTTATCAATAAGATACATTTTGATTTCAATAGAAAAAGTCAGGTTAATTAATTTAAGCCTGACTTTTTCGCTTACCGCATGATTTTTATCACTTCTCCCCTTTATGGCAGATAATTTGCCACAAACAAAACAAAACAAAAAAATTAAACTTCAATCATGAAAAAAAATTTTGCAGTACTAGCAATTATGGTTGGCCTCTCTGCCAATGCACAGGAAAAACAACAGCCAAAATCTTCTTCTCCTATCTCTTTTGGTGTCAAAACAGGCTTTAATGGTTCTACACTTACCAGAGGAGATGGTTATGAGTATGATAATAATGAAAAAATGAAAGCGGGTTTTCACGCCGGAGTGTTTGCGAATATTCCTGTTTCTGATAAATTCAGCATCCAGCCGGAACTTCTTTTCAGCCAGCTGGGATCAAAAACAGACTACAATTACAGAACAAGTTCAGGAAACTACAGAATAACACAACACTATGATTACAGTACGACATTAAATTACCTTTCTCTTCCTGTAATGGTTCAATATAATATTCTTCCTCAGCTTTATGTAGAAGCAGGACCTGAATTCGGATATCTGCTGGGAGGAAAAACAAAAGGAGATTTAACAACTATTGAGACTACCGGAAATTCAGTTACAGTTGATCGTACGGAACATATTTCAAAGAATATTTCAACAGGGCTTTTTAACCGCTTTAATATGGGATTAGGTATTGGTGCCGGATATTATTTTACTGAAAACTTTGGCGTAACGGCAAGATTTACGGCTGGTCTTACTGAAGTTTACAGATACAACGACGGTGATAAAGTACGAAATAATGCACTTCAGATTGGAGTTGCATATCGATTTAAATAGAGATATTTATTATTTTCAAAACCGATGCCGGGCTTTAATAGCCCGGTATTTTTATTTTTTTTGAAAGGAACAGCGTGGATAGCTTATTATTTTTCAAAGAAAAATATTTCGTGATTTATTTTTTATCAATTCAATTATCAACAAAAAAGCATTTTCAACATTAAACTCTTTTCAAAAATATTGATTTTGGCGACATATTTATTCATCAAAAAGAGATAAATGATTAAAAAAAACCTTTCCAGAAACGATGCAAAACCCTTTATAAATAAGCATTTTTCAACTTTGGCAAGCAATTTGCAAAATAATTCGGGTCTGATTGAGAGATCATCCGACACACAAATAGTAAAATTAAAAAATAAAATTATGAAGAAGTTATTTTTAGGATTAGCATTAACTGCAGGTACACTAGCTTTTGCTCAGGAAACAGAAACAAAGACAGAAACTAAAACAGTCAATGCATCACCACTAAAAAAAGATGTTCAACCCATTAGATTCGGAATTAAGGCTGGAGGAAACTCAGCTTATTTCAGTGAGCAAAAGTTTGGAATCAACACGCAACAACTAGGTTTCCACGCAGGTGCATTCGTTAATATTCCACTTTCAAAACATTTCAGCTTACAGCCAGAGGTATTATACAACCAAATGGGAGCGAAAGATGTAATTTCATCTACAGAAACTGATAATGGAGTTACGAATGTAAAAACTAAAGAAGAAGGTAGAGTAAAAATGAACTATATTTCAGTTCCATTAATGCTTCAGATGAGACCTACTGAGAAATTTTACGTTGAAGCCGGACCTGAATTCAGTTATTTCATCAACGGAAAAACTAAAGGAGAAACAAGTGTAGCAAGCACTACAGGAGGTGTTACTACAACCACTACAAGTTCTAATACTGAAGATATCGACAAAGATCAGATCAATAAATTCAATTTCGGATTGGGTCTTGGTTTAGGATATGATATTACATCCAACATCGGTATCAGCGCAAGATATGTAAATAGCTTGACAAAAATTGATAAAAGCAGACCTGCTGCTGAAAATAACAATAGAGTATTTCAGTTAGGCCTGAACTATAAATTCTAATTAAGAACCAATTTTTTTAACCGAAGTGCACTAACCTTGCACGCATAAAATAGCCGGAAGATTTTCTTCCGGCTATTTATATTGCAATATTACCGCAATAAGTTTTATTCGAATATTCTCGGATCATCGCTGATGATGCCATCTATTCCCATCTCTTTTAATTCCTTTAATCTTTCTTTGGCATTCACGGTCCATGGGATTACTTTCATGCCCAATGAATGGCATTCTTGCACTAATTGCGGGGTCACAAGACTATGTTCAGGACTGTAAATAGTAGGGGTAAAGCTCAGGAACTTCATATCTCCGGCTACTCCATTCAGGTGATTGGGATACATTTTGAACTTTTCTGCCGGAATATTTTTAAAATAAGCCTGCTGCTGAGCCAGCTTTTTATCATCTACCTTTTCCACAAGTAAAGCAGTCATTATTTTAGGATATTCTTTATGAAGGATTTCCAGTGTTCTTGGATCAAAAGACTGGATGATCACTCTGTCCTGTATCTTTTTTTCTACAATAATCTTCATCATCAGATCCACAAATTCTTTTGGTTCCGGATGAAGAATGTTATCAGAAAAAGGACGTGTCTTTGTTTCTATATTGTAAAAAGGCAGTGGTCTTTTCAATTCACGGGCATAGGTTTCACAAGTGTCTATTACATCTGAAAAGAGAGGTTTCTGAGCTTTCATTTTCTTTTGATCAGGATAGTTATTCAATCTTTTCAATCCGACATCAAAGGTTTTGATCTTTGCGTAAGGCATTTCATAAATTTTGTAATAAAAACCTGAATCTTTGGGAATGTAAGTTCCATCCGGCTTTGTAGCCAGTTCCGGTGAGAGAAAAGCATCATGAGAAAGAATGACTTTTTTGTCCTTCGTTATGGCCAGATCCATTTCCAGGGTTGTTACATTCATTTTCAGAGCATTTTTCATAGCCGGGATTGTATTTTCGGGGTAAAGGGATTTTCCTCCACGGTGTGCCTGATTATCAAAAGTTTGTGAAGAATAAAGGTGGGTAAATACCAGAAAAATACCTGTAAAAAGTACGTGTTTCATATCCTGAAGTTTTAATCTGACAAAATTAAAGCTCCATTGTATCCTGAATAATACAGGAATATTAATCTTTTGCTACATTTATAAAGCAAAAGAACCAGGTTGTACACCCGGTTCTTTTAGTATTTCAATAAAGAAATTAGTTGAATAAATCCACCTCTTCTCCTTTTCCTACAGGATATTCTTCTGTAAAGCACCCGAAGCAGTGGTTGGCTGATCCTAAAATGTCTTTCAGATTGTCTATACTTAAAAACTCTAAGGAATCTACTCCCAGATAATTCTTAAGTTCTTCCGTAGTCATATTCGCTGAGATAAGATCATCTTTAGACGGAGTATCAATTCCCAGATAACATGGAGCAATAATTGGAGGAGAAACACTTCTGAAGTGGATCTCTTTTACGCCTGCATCTTTTAAAATTTTAACCAGTCTTTTGGATGTTGTTCCACGAACAATAGAATCGTCAATAATGACTACTCTCTTGTCTTTCATTTCAGAAATGATCGGGTTCAGCTTAAGGTTCACTACTCTTTCTCTCATTTCCTGTGTAGGAACGATGAAACTTCTTCCGATATATCTGTTTTTGATTAAAACAGGGCGGAAAGGTATTCCTGAAGCCTTTGAGAAACCAATAGCAGCCGGAACTCCGGAATCCGGAACTCCAATCACCAGATCAGCTTCTACAGGAGCCTGTTCCCAGATTTTCTCTCCGGATTTTTCTCTGATCTCGTATACATTGATGTTTTCTAAAGTAGAGTCAGGTCTTGCGAAATAAATATATTCGAAAGAACAGATTCTCTGCTTACCTTTTGTTTCATCCATCATATAAGAATGAAGCTTTCCAGGTTCGTTTTCATTGGTATAAATGATCTCACCCGGAAGAATATCACGTACATACTGAGCGCCTACAGCATCTAAAGCTACAGATTCTGAAGCCACTACATAGGATTTCTCATCAATAGCTCCCAACACTAACGGACGGATACCGTTGAAGTCTCTGAAGGCAAAGAATTTATTCCTGGTCATCCCAACTACGGAATAAGCACCTTCAATCTTTTCCATGGTTGCTTTGATCGCTCCACGAAGACCCAAATCAAGGTTTTTCTGGATCAGTCTCAGGATTACTTCAGAATCGGAAGTAGCTCTGAAAACTACGCCTTCAGCTTCTAATTCTGCTTTTAATTCTTTGGCATTGGTAAGGTTACCGTTGTGTGCTATAGAAAGTATAATCTGGTCATATTCGTTTTTCGCGAAAAATGGCTGGAAGTTATATTTCTTTTTATCTCCTGCAGTGGTATAACGGGTATGCCCAATTGCAGAATTTCCCATAAAAGTTTCAGGTTCCTGAATTTCTTTATAAACATCCAAAACCAGTCCTTCGTCTTTCATGTTTGTGATTCTTCCATCCTTTAAAACGGAAATACCACAAGCTTCCTGTCCTCTGTGCTGTAATGCAAAAAGACCAAACTGTGAAAGAGAGAAAGTATCCAGATCATTATCCGAATACATTCCGAAGATCCCACATTCTTCATTAGGAGCATCCAGTCTTTCCTCTTCCTGAGTTCTGAAAAGATTCCTTCCGTAAGTCTGGGTTTCAAACTGTTTTAAATATTCACTTTTATGAATGTCTAAACTTTTCATTTCTATTTTTTCTAAATTAAAAGATTAAAAAATTTAATGATTAAAAAGATTACAGCCTGTTTAATTTTTAAATGGTTTAATCTTTAAATAAATTAAATCTTATTTCTGTAAAAGATTTTTAAGACGGTTGTAGATTTCAACATAAGCCTCAGTAACTTCTCCCAAGTCTCTTCTGAATCTGTCTTTGTCTAATTTCTTCATGGTATCTTTATCCCAAAGTCTGCAGGTATCAGGAGAGATTTCGTCTGCTAAGATGATTTCACCGTCTGAAGTTTTACCTAATTCGATTTTAAAATCTACCAGGATGATATTGATCTTGTCGAACAGATCGATAAGGATGTCATTGATATCTGAAGATAGCTCATACATCTCGTCAAGTTCTTCGTAAGTAGCTGCTCCTAAGAAAACGGCATGGTGGTCATTGATAAGCGGATCTCCCAACTCATCTTTTTTATAGCAGATATCGAAGATCGTTACCGGAGATTTAATTCCTTCTTCTACTCCTAATCTTTGTGCCATACTTCCTGCAGAGTAGTTTCTTACTACCATTTCCAGAGGAATGATAGAAACCTTTCTTACCAGCTGCTCTCTTTCGTCTAATTTTTGGATGAAATGAGTTTTGATCCCTTTTTCATTTAAATATTCAAAAATAAGAGTTGTGATCGCGTTGTTCATTTCCCCTTTAAGATCTACCTGACCTCTTTTTTGAGCATTAAATGCTGTAGCATCGTCTTTGAAACGTACTACTACTTCATCAGGATTATCGGTTGCAAATACTTGTTTTGCTTTCCCCTCGTACAACATTTCTTTCTTTTGACTCATAATTTTACTTTCTAAATTGTAGTTAGATTTATTGATTTATTTTATTATTATTCCTGTTAAGACAGCCAGTCCGAAACTCAGCAGCGTACCAATTAATACATATTCTGTAAGCTTTCTCTGTTTTGCCTGTGCAAGGTCGCTGAATCTGAAAACAGATTTGGCAGCCACCATGAAACCTACGCCTTCCCAGTGATTCACCATGATAAAAGTGAAAACCAGCAGACGTTCTAAAATTCCGATATATTTTCCGGCACTTGATAAAGATTCGGTTTGAATAGTATTGGGGCCATCCGGAGCGGGTGTCCATGATGACAATAAGATTTTGATAAAAATAGAAGCAGGTGTCGTAAGAAATAATGCGGCCATGATTATCTTTAAAAATTCCTGATTCTGTAAAAAATCAAAGCTGAATTCCTGGAAATAAAAAGAAACTCCGGCAATCACCAGAACATGCAGCAGCTGATCAATGAAAAACCATCTTTTCTTAGTCTTTACATTCTGGAAAGTAAGCTTGGCTGCATCAATAATAAAGTGTGTGATTCCCACCAATACAGCAACCCACCAAAGCTTCAGATCCCAAAGAAAAATAAGACTTAAAATAATGTGAATCAGAACATGAATATATAAAAGTTTACTTTTCAGTTTAGAGTTCTCCTTATCTGCAACCCATGAATTTGGCTGAAGTATAAAATCTCCGAGTAAATGTGCCAATATGAGTTTGATAAAGATCATGCCTATAATTCTGAAATTTTCTTTCTGAAATACTGATTGGTTTCCACGATGAGCTCATAGTTGGCTCGTTTCAGCCTCTGGCTTACAGAAGACTGTGAAATAGCAAATCTTTTGGCAAGATCTTCCTGAGTGATATCCTGATTCATGATCATTTCATGAATGATCTCCGCCGTCGCCATTGTCCAGTTATCAAAATCCTTGGACGACCATTTCAACAGGATATTAAGGTCCCTGTCTACCGGATCACTGGATGTTTTGATAGCAACGGTATGACCGTCATTTTTAAGATCATTAAGCAGTCTCCCGGAATTCACGTAAGCTGTACCGTTGGATTCAGTGATTTTCTCAGAAGAGAAACTTTCCTCACCAATACCTATAGCCATTCTTACATCCAGATTTTCGACACTTTTAATAAGAGATTTTATGGCTAGAAAACGCCAGAAAACTTCATCAATATTGCACTTGAACTGAAACTCATCCCCTCTGTAGATTTCCCATGTGTGAGGAGCTCTTCCCCATTTTTCGAGAAGATGTTTAAGCCTGGTGATCCAAACTTCAGTGTCCGCATGCTGTGAATTTATAATATCACCGGTAATAACCGCTATCATACTGCAAATATAAGCATAATTACTTATATATAAAAAATATAAGCAGAAACACTTATAGATATTCATTATTAGCGAATCAGCTTATATCAATGATGCAGTAAACATAAGGTTTGTAAGGCTTTATACAGAAGCGCAAAATAAGAAAAAAGCAAAAAAATATTCAATCTTTTGTTATTGCATCGACTTTAACTCTAGTTTTTTATAGTAAGAAGCTGTTCCTGCTATCCGCTCATACTCCTCGCTCCATCGCTCTCCCAACTCAAACCCATACACGCTCAAACCCAACTGCGGGGTAACCGCTGCTATCAGGGCTAGAACAGTCATTGCGAGCAAGGCGAAGCAATTTATTGAATCTTTTCTACATCATATTAAAAATAAACCTAACAGGTTTTAAAAACCTGTTAGGTTTGGCTTGTCATAAAAATTATGGTATTTAAATCCGGTTTTATTTACTTTTTAATAAACTGATACGCTTTCTCATCAAGCTTTAAGAAATATATTCCTGTAGGAATTCCCATCACCGGAATACTTTTCTTATTTCTAAACGGATCTTTCTCCGTATAAATCACTTTTGCTGAGAGATCTATGATTTCGGCTGTTTTTACTTTTGCTGTTTCTCCGTTTACATAGAGATTGTCATCAACCGGGTTCGGATATATTTTCCGTAAATTGTCTGTAGAAGTGATAAGCTCTGAAGTTGACAAAGTTCCGCCAATGTTCTGGCAATAATCCATTGGATAAACATCCCATTCATTAAGATTGAAAGTATTTGTTGGCTGACTGACAGAAGTTTTTCTATATAAAGAAACATCTTTTAAAGCAGTGGAATTATTCTGTCCTACAATACCCAATGCATCTACTGTAGTAGATTTATATCTTAATTCAAGATAATTATATCCATAAAATGTCATTTGAGGAGCTGCCGTGATAAATTTTGCCTGATCTTTGGTAAAACATGAGAAATTAGCAGATGGGTTCAACACTACAAATGTTTCATTATTTTGAATGATTCCTTCCATTTCAAAGGGAGCAGGAAAATAAAGACTGTTATTTTGTCCCTGCAACTGAATAGATAATCTGTAATTATTTAAATCTACCGAGTGTCCTGTTTTATTGGTGATTTCAAGAGCTCTGTTCTCATTGGTTGATCCTTCCAGATATTTTGAAATAAAAAGATCTTTAGCATAAGTATCAGTAGCTAGTGTTGTTACGGATACTGGATTACTGTCAGTAGATTGAAGATATCCATTATCATATGCTTTTACAGTGTAATTATAGATTGTAGATGGAGTAAGATGATCTATACTGATAGAAGTCTCTTTTGTAGAAGCCACTAAAGTGCCGTTCTGATACACTTTATATCCGATAACATCAGCATCAGAACTTGGAGTCCAGCTAAAGCTTACAAAATAGGCACTCGTTTGCGTAGAAGTAAGATTGGCAGGAGCCTGTGGAGCAATTGTATCTGGTGTCTGGCTCCAGATTGCATTTACCCACCCTGGATTATCTATAAAAGGGTTTCTGTTTTTCTGAAGAGCATACACTGCATTATTCCTATTGGTTTCTCTTGAAGAAACGGGATCCTGCTGATGCCATTGGATTAACATAGCAAGATAAGCTGGTTCAAGCGCTCTTTCTTCAGTTCCATCAAAAGGATTGGTATCTGAAACAGGGTTAGTATTGGCATTGTACTTAAATGTCCCTAATTTTCCTTCATATCTTAAAGCAAAATATAATATGGATCTTGCTACATCTCCCTTAAATTCATCAATAGGTTCGTATACATATCCTGTATAAGAAAGGTTAGGAATAGCACTCTTCCCTATTTTAGAAGTATTTGTAAATGTAGCCAAAATGTTAGCAGGAACTGTACTGGAAATTCCATAAGGATAATTACTCCTTGACTGATTAATTTTAGCATCAGCAGGAATCACACAGAACAGATCCGAATACATTGGATAGTTACTGTAAAATGTACTTTGAGGCATCATGTGTTCCCTGTTGTATCCTGTGCCCTCTGCACTACCTCCTCCCAACTGACCACTTGTATATTCATAAGCATCTGGTCCATTAGGGATTTCGGAATAAATATCTAAAAGAATAGTTGTGTTATTAGCAGGAGTATGACCGTCATAGTATACATCAAGATCAGTTTGGCTATAAAGATTTGGAAGGTGAGTATTATAATTCCAGCTTATAGCCTTTTTAGAGATAATGTCGTGAAGCTTGGATTTCAGTGCATATCCCGTCAGCCCGGCTGCCCCATCATAATATCCCGCAGGTACCTGTGCAGAAATGCAAGAAGAAATTAAAATGATAGGAAGGAGATTTTTTTTCATACCGCAAAAATTGGGGAACTAAATTAGTGAAATAAAAACCGCAAAAGACTGAATATTTTATTAAGAAAGTATTAATTATCTAAATATAAAATTTTGATAATTAAAGGGATTACCCTTTACATAGTATGAATGAAATAATTTATTTTAGCATTCCATCAATTTGGTTATCTTTGGGAATTAACTATTATTATATGAATACAGAGACTATCGACAACATCAAAATGATAGCGGAAACAGCTAGAGAATTCGCAGAAAAGAACATCAGACCCAATATTATGGAATGGGATGAAAGCCAAACATTTCCAAAAGACTTATTCCACCAATTAGGTGAAATGGGTTTTATGGGAATTGTAATTCCTGAACAATATGGAGGTTCTGGCTTAGGTTATCATGAGTATGTTACTATTCTGGACGAAATTTCTCAGGTTGACCCTTCTATTGGTCTTTCTGTAGCTGCACACAACTCACTTTGCACCAACCATATTTATGAATTTGGAAATGAAGAACAGAGACACAGATGGCTTCCTCAACTGGCTTCAGGAAAAGTAATCGGAGCTTGGGGACTTACTGAACACAACACAGGTTCAGATTCAGGAGGTATGTCTACTACCGCTGTAAAAGATGGCGATGATTGGATCATCAACGGAGCTAAAAACTTTATCACCCACGCTATTTCAGGAGATATTGCCGTGGTAATGACAAGAACAGGAGAAATAGGAGCTAAAAATAACTCTACAGCTTTTGTTTTGGAAAAAGGAATGCCTGGTTTTACTTCCGGGAAAAAAGAAAATAAATTAGGAATGCGTGCTTCCGAAACAGCAGAATTAATTTTTGATAATGTACGCGTACCGGATTCTCACCGTTTAGGTGAAGTAGGTGATGGCTTCAAGCAGGCAATGAAAATATTGGATGGCGGTAGAATTTCTATTGCAGCATTAAGTCTTGGTACAGCTAGAGGTGCTTACAAAGCTGCTTTAAAATACGCAAAAGAAAGACATCAGTTCGGGAAACCTATTGCAGATTTCCAGGCGATCAACTTTATGTTAGCGGATATGGCAACAGAAATTGATGCTGCTGAACTTCTTATTCAAAGAGCATCTACTCTTAAGAACGCAAAACAAAAAATGACAAAAGAAGGAGCTATGGCAAAACTATATGCTTCTGAAGCTTGCGTTAGAATTTCAAACAATGCGGTTCAGATCTTCGGAGGATATGGATATACAAAAGACTTCCCTGCTGAAAAATTCTATAGAGACTCTAAGCTTTGTACTATAGGTGAAGGGACTTCTGAGATCCAGAGACTGGTAATCGGAAGAGATATCACGAAATAACATTTTAAAATCCCAATACAAATGATTAAACAGGCACTTTTAGGTGAATTTCTGCATGAAGCTGAAAACACCAGAAAAATTTTACAGGCAATCCCCGACAGCGCACTGGATTGGAAACCGTCCGAAAAAAATTGGACCACCGGTCAGCTTGCCTCTCATATTGCTGAAGTATACAATTGGTATGAATCCACTTTCAATAAGGATATTTTTGATATGGGTACGTACAGGTATGACAAAGGAGACATTTCCAAAGCGGAAAATATCCTTGCAAAATTTGAAGAAAATGTTGCCAACGCACAGAAAGTTCTTGAAAACTCTGATGAAAGCACTTATTTCAATGAGTGGAAAATGGAAATGGACGGAAATGTACTTTTTCCTCCTATGCCAAAAATTCAGGTGATAAGAGCTTTTCTTTACAATCATTTGTACCATCACAGAGGTGAGCTGGTTGTTTATTTAAGATCAACCGGAAATAAAGTTCCCGGACTTTACGGCCCTACTGCTGATGATAAAATGTAAGTAAGAATTACATCAATATAGTAAGCTGTTTCATTTAGAAACAGCTTTTTTTGTAGACCAATACAGAGCAATACAGTAAACTTGATTTATCAACACTATTTATATATCATTAAATAATTTAAAGATTGTATTGTCTCATTTTAATCTAAAGAATTCCTCGAGGCTCTGCCTCGGGGTAAAAAGAGGAAAAGTTTGAAAAACGGATGGTTTTTCAAAAGAATAAAAAAGATGTAGCTTTGATTTATGGACGACCATATTTTGAAAAGACATAATAAAACCTTACTTCTTTACCATATTGTTTTTCCTATTAAATACAGGAATTCGGTTATTAGTGAAGAAGTTGGAATTGGTTTGAAAGAAATATGTATTGAATTGTCTCATCGCTATGAAATTCATTTTTTAGAAATTGGTTATGAAGATAACCATGTTCATTTTTTGATACAAAGTGTTCCAAATTTGTCAATTAGTGAAATTTGTATGAAAGTAAAAAGTATCACAGCTAAAGAAATTTTCAAACGTTTTCCTGAAGTTAAAGCAAAGCTTTGGGGTGGAAATTTTTGGACAAGTGGTTATTACGCAAATACAGTAGGTCAATATGGAAACAAAGATGTCATTAAAAAATATATAGAAAATCAAGGAAAAGAAAAAGAATATCAAAAAGTGCATGAGGCTCAACTTACACTTTTTGACTTTTAATACTTCGGGGCTCTGCCCCGGGGTAGTTTATTAAATAACCAATTAAATCACCAGTATTTTATTTTTTTAAGAATAAAACACATTTAACCAATTTCACTTTTCTTTTATTAATGAGCTTTTTCAATTACATATAATGCATTACATAATATATTACATGTAAAGTCCAAATATCTCTTAAAAAATTTTGTTTTTCGTAATATATTTTTTATTACATTTGATATTCCACAATCAAATTTAATATTTAATATGAAAAAACAATTAACGCTGATTGGAATGCTCCTTATTTCGGGTATTTCTTTCGCACAGACTGACCGTCTTTGGTCTGAAGGTTCAAAAAAAACTTCATCAGAGATTTTTGAAAACAAAACCAGCATCAGCAATCCTAAGGTATACAACCTGGATATCAACGGATTGAAAAACATCCTGGCAAAAGCTCCCAAAAGACTGGCTGCAGGCGAAAAATCAGAACTCATTATCTCTTTTCCGAATTCTGAAGGCAGAATGGAAAATTTTAAAGTGAGGGAGAATTCCAATTTTGCCCCTGAGCTGGCAGCAAAATATCCGGATATCAAATCCTATGTAGGACAAGGTCTGGATGATCCTAATTCCACAGTCTATTTCAGTGTTTCTCCACTAGGACTGTCATCCATGGAAATTTATGGTGATAAATCGGCTGTTTTCATCGAGCCTTACACCAAAGATCTTTCTTCTTATATAGTATACAGAAAGTCTGACAAAAAAGATGATCTTAATAAGTTTGAATGTACCGTGGTGGATGCCGCACAGAAGGGAGTTTCCAATTCCGCTCTTGCAGCAAGGCCTAATGCTGATGATGCCAAACTGAGAACGTTCAGACTGGCACTTTCCTGCACAGGAGAATACACCACTTATTTCGGAGGAACAAAAGCTCAGGCTTTAGCAGCAATGAATACCACCATGACCCGTGTAAATGGTGTTTTTGAAAAAGATTTCGCTGCAAGAATGGTTCTTATCGCCAACAATGACGCTGTTATCTACACCAATGCTTCTACGGACCCTTATTCTGCTGCTTCAGGAATGAGCAGCTGGAACTCTCAGCTACAAAGTACTTTAACGTCTGTAATTGGTGAAGCTAATTATGATATCGGACACTTGTTCGGAGCTTCAGGAGGCGGAGGAAATGCTGGGTGTATCGGCTGTATCTGTACAAACGGATCAAAAGGAAGTGGATACACTTCTCCGGCAGATGCCATTCCTTCAGGAGACAATTTCGATATCGACTACGTGGCTCACGAAATGGGACATCAATTTGGTGGAAATCACACTTTTTCTCATGGAAATGAAGGCACAGGCGTTAATATGGAACCAGGTTCCGGATCAACAATCATGGGATATGCGGGAATTACCGGCCAAGATATCCAGCCTCATTCTGATGCGTTCTTCCATGCAGTAAGTATCCAGCAGATCACCAATAATATTAAAGCGAAAACCTGCTCTGTCAATACCAATACAGGGAATGCAATTCCTACCGCCAATGCAGGTCTGGACTATACAATTCCAAAAGGAACGCCATTCGTACTGACAGGAACAGGAACGGATGCAGACGGAGATTCTTTAACCTATATCTGGGAACAAATGGACAATGCTTCTTCTTCCCAGACAGGAGCAAGTTCAGCCGCAAGCGCTACAAAAGCTTCAGGACCAAACTTCAGATCATGGACTCCAACCACTTCTCCGGCAAGATATTTCCCAAGAATGGCTTCAGTTCTGGCAGGAGCTACCACTACTGCAGGTTCTGAAATCACTGTAGAAGCACTTTCTTCAGTTGCCAGAACATTAAACTTCAGATTTACCGTTCGCGATAACAAAGCAGGAGGCTCAGGAAATAATTCCGATGATGCTGTTATCACTGTTAACGGAACTGCAGGACCATTCAATATCACTTCACAGAATTCTGCAACAACCTACGCTGGAGGAAGTTCTCAAACAGTAACATGGAATGTGGCAGGAACTACAGCCAACGGAGTAAACACAGCCAATGTTGATATCCTTTGGTCAACAGACAGTGGAAATACATGGACTACCCTATTGGCAGGAACTCCAAATGATGGTTCACAGGCAGTAACCATTCCTAATGCCAATACAACAACAGGAAGAATTATGGTAAAAGGATCAAACCATATTTTCTTTGATGTTAACAATGCTAACATCTCTGTAAATGCAGGTTCCGGAACTCCTGACACTGTTGCACCTACAGCTCCTACCCTTGCTGCCTCAGGAACTACAGCTACCACAACAAATCTTTCATGGTCAGGGGCTACAGATAACGTAGGAGTTACAGGATATGACGTTTACCAGGGAGCTTCACTAATTGGTTCTACAGCTTCTACTACGTATACTGTAACAGGACTTACTCCTGCTACTACATACTCTTTCTCTGTTAAAGCAAAAGATGCAGCAGGAAACGCTTCTGTTTCCAGCAACACCGTAAGTGTTACAACTCTTTCAGGCGGAACTGTTACTTACTGTTCTTCCTCAGCATCGAATACTGCGGATGAAAGAATTGGAAATGTAACATTCGGATCTATTAACAATACATCTACAGGAACTGCAGGTTACGAAAACTTCACTTCAGTTTCTACCAATGTTACCAGAGGAAACGCTTATACAATTTCAATTACTCCGGTGTGGACTTCTACAAAATATAGCGAAGCCTACGCAGTGTATATAGATTACAACGGAGATGGGGACTTCACAGACAGCGGCGAACTGGCATGGACAAAAGCAGGCTCTACAACCAGTCCGGTTACCGGATCTATCACTATTCCATCTACAGCTACGGTTGGATCAACAAGAATGAGAGTAATGATGAAATACAGCTCAATCCCTACTTCCTCATGTGAAGCATTTACTTATGGACAGGTTGAGGATTATACTCTTAATATTGTTTCATCAGGAAAAGGAGATCTTCATAATACAAAAGATCTGATTACAGATGTGAAGCTTTATCCAAACCCTGTGAGAGATATACTTAATATTTCCAATACAACTACAGAAGATTATAAAATCTTCGATATGGGTGGAAAACTAATTGACTCAGGAAAACTTCAAAGAGGTTCTGTGAACGTAAGCAATCTTATCAAAGGTGCTTATATGATCCAAATTGGAGAATCTTCTAAGAGATTTATTAAAAATTAATACCTAATAAACTTTTTAAAATTAAACGATGTGAAAAACCGTTCTGCACAGAACGGTTTTTCTTTTTTTAAAAAATTTTATATAAACTTTCAGTTTATCATCTTTTTTCTTGTTGGGATGGAAGGAAAAAAAACATGAGCTTGTTTAAACTTTTATATTCATTTTTAACCACAAAAGGCACAAAAGTTTTAAACACTTAAGTTTTTTCAGAACCAAGCCTTATGTGTAATAAGTATACCCAAGTTTTATAAAAATCTTTGATTTTCGTCTTATGTGAACTTTTCTGTGGTATCATATTAAACTTACTTTAAGTGAACTCAAGTGTTTTCAAATGAAACCTTGTGTGACTTTTGTATTTTTGTAAAGTTTAAATAATTTTCACATATAAAGAATACATTTTCAGTAAGTTTTTTACTATTTTTGCCGAAAATACATGTAAGTGAAAAAAAAATTATTGATAACGGGAATGCTCGCATTGTCGGGTATTTCTTTTGCACAGACCAATTGTTTATGGACTTCCAGCTCCATCAAAATATCCTCTCCTGTTTTTGAAAACATGTCAGCTTTTGAAAATCCGCAGCTTTTTCATCTGAATATAACCGGATTAAAAAATGTATTAGCAAAAGCTCCAAAAAGATTAGCGGAGAAATCTGAAGTCATTATCTCTTTTCCCAATTCAACAGGTAAAATGGAAAATTTCAAGGTAACGGAAAACTCTAATTTTGAGCCGGAACTGGCCTCTAAATATCCGGATATCAAATCTTATATTGGTGAAGGTGTGGAAGATCCAACTTCAAAAGTTTATTTCAGTATTTCTTCTTTAGGGTTATCTTCTACGGAAATTTATGGAGATAAATCTGCCGTTTTTATTCAGCCTTATACTAAAGACCTTTCCACTTATATCATTTATAAAAGGTCTGACAGAAAAGACCATCTGAACCAACTTGAATGTACAGTTTTAGATGTTGCTCAAAAAGGCAATTCAAATGTCTTAACTCATAAAAATGCAGATGATTCTACATTAAGAACGTTCCGGCTTGCTCTTTCCTGCACAGGAGAATACACCTCTTATTTTGGGGGAACAAAAGCTCAGGCTTTAGCAGCTATGAATAATACGATGACCCGTGTGAATGCTATTTTTGAAAATGATTTTGCAGCAAGAATGGTCCTGATTGCCAATAACGATAACCTTATTTATACCGATGCCGCTACAGACCCTTATTCTCCCTCTTCACAAATGAAGAGCTGGAATCTGGAGCTGATGAACAATTTGAGTTCTTCCATTGGAAATAATAATTTTGATATAGGACACCTTTTCGGCAGAGACGGCGGTGGCGGCAATGCTGGATGTATCGGATGTATTTGTGACAATGATATGTCTACTTACCAAAGTCAGGGTATAACCTACCCAAGCAGCTATAAAGGAAGCGGATACACTTCTCCGGCAAACGGTAATCCTTCGGGCGATACTTTTGATATAGATTTTGTAGCTCATGAAATGGGACATCAGTTCGGTGGAAATCATACCTCTTCTTACCGCGATGAACCAGGCTTAAAACCTGTAGAACCAGGTTCAGGATCTACCATTATGGGATATGCCGGCATCACCAATTATGATGTTCAGAATAACTCAGATCCGTTTTTTCATGCCATAAGTATTGAGCAGATCACCAATAATATCAAAATAAAAAACTGCTCTGTAAATACCAATACCGGAAACTCAATTCCTACAGCCAATGCAGGTCTTGATTATATTATTCCTAAAAGTACTCCTTTTATGCTTACCGGATCTGGAACTGATGCAGATGGTGACCAGCTTAGTTATATCTGGGAACAGATGGATAAAGGAACTTCTTCTGAAACGGAAGCTAACTCTGCAGCACAGGAATCAAAAATTCCAGGACCAATATTCAGATCGTGGACGCCTTCAGCTTCCCCGGTAAGGTATTTTCCGAGAATGTCTTCCATTTTGACAGGTGCTCTCAAAACCGCAGGAACAGAAATAGATGTTGAAGCACTTCCTTCTGTAGCCAGAACATTAAATTTCAGACTCACTGTTCGTGATAATAAAGCCGGAGGTGGAGGCAACAATTCCGATGACATAAGACTAACTGTGGATCCAGCAGCCGGGCCATTTATGATAACGTCACAGAACACAGCCGTTTCCTATATAAAAGGAAGTTCACAAACGGTTACATGGGATGTAGCAGGCACCACAGCAAATGGTGTAAATACAGCCAATGTAGACATTCTGTGGTCAACAGATAACGGTAACACATGGACGACACTTTTGACCGGAACTCCTAATGACGGTTCGGAGAGTATTATAGTTCCCGACACTTTAACCAACTCCGGAAGAATAATGATCAAAGGAAGCCATCATATTTTCTTTGATATCAATAATGCCAATATTTCTGTAAAAAATTCTAATGAAGATGCTGCTCCTTCCTCTACAGAAATCAAACTGTATCCCAATCCTGTAAAAAATATTCTTACCCTTACGAATACCGGTAATGAAGAGTATAAAATCTACGACATGTCCGGCAGGCTTGTAAGTGGAGGAAACCTTCAAAGCGGAACGGTCAATGTAAATAAACTAACCAATGGAACTTACGTAATCCAAATCGCAGGATTTACAAAACAATTCATTAAAAAATAAAAAAATAGAATTTAACCAATAAGCTGCTCATTCGGGCAGCTTTTTTGTTTATCTGAATGTAAAATATTAGCTTAAATATATTTATTAATAAAATTAATTTCAAAATAATAATTTATTTTAGACAAAATAACTAGTATTTAAGTTTTTTGATTTAAATTTATTGCATAAAAATATTTTATTGTACCGTTTACCCAGATTGTATTTAAGGGAGCTTCAAAGCCGTTTTTGACATCTCATGCAGCCGCTTCTTTTGATTCTATTTTGACGTAAATTTATATTTCTACACTTTACTGCCAGAAAAGTGTATTATTAAAACAAATTCCAGCCTCAAAAAGTCCTCTTACTGAACAGAGAATCATTACGAATCCTCATTTCAGTAATTCATTCAAGATCTTCGTGAATAATATGATGTTTCAAAAAGGTAATTCCCTCTAATACCTCTACAATTTTAAAACAATTTAAAATTTTTATATGAAACATTTATTTAAGTACCTCTTTTTTTTAGCTATTACTTCGTTCTCGGTTGCCTGTAATTCAGACAGAGATGATGAACCAGACACCAATCCTGATGTCACCACTGTATTCTACAAAAATGCGGATGAACTGGCCGTAACTTATGACTCTAATAATTCGGTAAGTCAAGCAGTCAGAAATCAAGCTTACGATCTGTATAAAAGAGGTCAATGGAGTGAACTGGAAGCACTTTTTAAGGCTAATAATTTAAATGGAGGCTGGCCGCCTGCCAACGGAGGTTACAATATCGTTGACGATGTTCCTTTACAGGTTGGACAAAAGTTCGACAGATACAGCGGAGCTGTGGGCAGTTATAACGGAACCGGAGTTCCGACACTGGGAGGAAGTTTCACAAGTCCTATCATTAATGGATACACCTACACCTTTACACAAAGAGCTTTAAACCAACCGGAAGACAAATACGATTTTTATTATGAAATTGATGTTTTGAATAATTCCATGCAGTTTAAAACACAGACAGCAGACATTATTCCTTGGTTCAGCCAGGCAGGAAAAGGAAAACAAACTATGTGGAAAATCCCAATTGATATCAATACAGGATACCAGAAAACATGGAATAAGCTGGCAGAAGAAGGTTATATTAAAATTACCATTAAGAAAAGTCCCAGCGGAAAATATCCTAACTTAGTAGGCACGGTTATCCAGCCATAAATCAACTCAAATGTATTCAATTTCAGAAAAAATAAACATTACCGGAAAAGCTCGTGTTGAAAAAAGTTCCTTTATCAATGATGAGGCGCTCCCATCAGCAGCAACAATTTTCACCTGCTCTCATTGCGGAAACAAAAATAGAATTACAATAGCTCCTTACGAATCAGGATTTCCTGTTCTGCAATTATATCATGAAGATAAGGTGTTACCTAAAAGTGAATTGCTAAAACATGGAATGGTCAGCGAAACCTCTCAAAGAATGTTTCATTTCGGCGAATTGACCGTTAATGATCTGCCAACATTATACTTTGGTACCCATTGCACTTCCTGTCAATCAAAATATATAGCCATATTCAGCTATGGGGAAAAGCAGCCCGGATTGATGATACTGACCATCTCCGGAGTCTGGAAATATGAGTAATTAAAAATATACCCAAAGATTCATCACAAAACCACAATTTTCAAGTTGTGGTTTTTGATTTTTATAGATTAAATTTTTCCCACAGACAAGGCAGATTTTCACAGATGTTTGGGTTTAAATAATTTTATTCTGAAAATGAAATGCTGCAATTTATTATCTGTGATACTGTAATCATTATATGCTCTCTTCCTCTTTATTCATAGATTTCTCCCTGTACATTTCACATTTTACAAATCCTTTTCTATCTTTGTGGGAAATAAAAAAATTCATGGATAAAATTGATAGTCTGAACCAAGTAGCAGAATTCCATACTACTTTCAAAGCCCCTATTTTAGATACCCCACAAATTCCTTCTCCTGAAAGATGCAGCCTGAGAGTAGAGCTTTTACAGGAAGAATTAAACGAACTGAAGCAAGCGATTGCAGATAATAATATCGTAGAAATTGCAGATGCATTATGTGATCTTCAGTATGTTTTGAGTGGTGCGGTACTGGAATTCGGACTTGGCAACAAATTTGTAGAACTATTCAACGAAGTTCAGCGCTCCAATATGTCGAAAGCATGTGATAATGAAGAGCAGGCAAAGGAAACCGTAGAATTTTACAAAGAAAAGGAAGTAGAATCTTTTTATGAAAAGTCCGGAGAAAAATTCAATGTTTACAGACAGGCAGATCATAAAGTATTAAAAAACAAATACTACTCTCCTGCTGATTTAAAATCAATTATCGAAAAATAAAATATGAAAAAATTTATTACCAATATTGTTGCCTTTTCAAGCTTGTTTTTGGCTGCACAACAGCTTACTGCACAAAAAGTTGTGGTAAACCGTGAAGTTGAAACTCAGAATGACGGCAAAATGCTTTTGGGAAACCAGTTGAAAGAGCAGTTTTTGAAAGCTCCTTATGCAGATTGGTATGTGAAAGAACATGATGAGTATGTTCTTGACCAAAAAGCAGTCAGTGATTTAAAAAAAGAAAAAATCGGAACTTATGATATTATTGTTTTCATAGGAACCTGGTGTGAAGACAGCCACAGAGATTTTCCAAGACTGATGAAAATATTGGAAGCCGTAAGTTATCCGGACAGTAAATTGAATATTATTGCTGTTAACCGTAAGAAAGAGTCTCCTACCGGAGATGAAAGTCTTTACAATCTTCAGAAAGTCCCTACTATTATCCTGAAAAGATATGGAAAAGAAGTAGGCAGAATTATCGAAATGCCTACTACAGGATATATTGAAATGGATTTGGTTCAAATTCTAAAAAAGAATGATTCGTCTGTTATCAAAGAAATTTTTAAATAGATTTTGAGAAATTATAGAACAATATTATCCTTTGCAGCGGGTGCCGGCGCGATGGTGGTGCTGTTTTTTGGTCTGAAATCCTGCCTGAATCTTGGAAGTAAAACTGAAAAGTCAGATTATTATATTCTGACCAATCAAATCTCCAAGATGAATAAAATGGTGGTGATGGAACAGAATACATCCAGCATGCAGAAAACCAAAATGGGTTATGAGGTTTTTGGGAAAGAAGTTTCCAGCAACAGCATCATTACGTATACAAAGACTAATGCACAGGTTTCTTATGATCTCAACAAAATGAAGATCGAAGTAGATTCCATCAACAAAAAGCTTATTATTACTGAGCTTCCTGATGCTGAGATAAGAATTACTCCAAGCGTTGAGATTCAGTCTTTGGACGATTCTTTCTTTAACAGAATCTCGGAAAAAGACATTAAAAACGTTACCGCTAAAGCTAAGGAAACCGCAGAAAAATCAATTGACCAGAATCAGTTGAGAACCGAAGGCCGCAAACAGCTGATGGAAAACCTGAATAATGTTTTTGTTCTGGCGAAGGCTTTAAATTATGAAATAGAGGATAAAACCGGAAAAATTGGTATTCTGGGACTTTAGAAGAAAATATTTCTGTTTGGCAAACCCTTTGAATGATATGATCCATATTGTTGACATTTAAAATTCAAACTCATGGATACAAAAGGAAAAAACCATAAGAAAGAATCTGCCAATACCGCAGAAAACCAAAAGCAAAATCAGGATTTCCAGAATATTCCTGCAGCATCAAAAAAGACCAATCCGCCTGATATTGATAAAGAAGATGTTCAGAAGTCTTCAAAAAACCAATCAGGAAAAACGGATAATACAAAAAGATAAAAAAGCTCTAAAGGCTTTATTTATAATGAAAAACGAAAAGTTCCGCATCGTATGAGGCGGAACTTCTCTTTCTAACTATCTAACTGAACTTTTGTTTCTACACAATGGTGGATTTTCCGATCTTGATATTTTCAAAATTGTAATAGGACTTTTCGGAATATCTGATATGATCAGCAATAAAGCTACCCACTTCACTTGTGGAGTAATACTGCTTGGTATTAAGATCAATCGTTACATACTTATTCTCAATAGCATGTTCTACAGACTGTCTTAATTTATCTGCAGCATTCTGTAAGTTAAGATGATCCAGCATCATGGCAACGCTTAAAATAGATGCAACAGGATTGGCAATTCCTTTTCCTTTTGCCTGTGGATAAGAACCATGAATAGGCTCAAACAAAGCATTTTTCTCTCCTACTGAAGCAGAAGGCAATAATCCGATAGAACCTCCTATTACACTTGCTTCATCAGAAATAATATCACCAAACATATTTTCCGTTACAATAACATCAAAATGCTTAGGATTAAGAATCAGCTGCATGGCTGCATTGTCTACAAACATATAATCAAGCTGTACATCAGGATATTCCGGTGCAATTTCCTGGCAGGTTTTTCTCCACAATCTTGAGGTATCCAGAACATTGGCTTTATCAATAAGGGTAAGCTTTTTCTTTCTTTTCTGAGCTTCCTGGAATGCCATGTGGGCAATCGGAATAATATCTTCGCGGCTGTATTTGCAGACATCATAAGCGTAATTACCTTCCGGATCTGTAAATTTTTCACCAAAATAAATCCCGCTCACCAGTTCTCTGAAAATCTGGATATCGGCACCCTCAATAATTTCTCTTTTGAGCGGACTCTTATCAATCAGAGATGCATAGGTTTTCAAGGGACGGATATTGGCAAACAATCCTAACTCCTTACGAAGTCTTAATAATCCCTGTTCAGGTCTTACTTTCGCTTCCGGATTATTATCAAAAACCGGATCGCCTATAGCTCCGAAAAGTACTGCATCAGACTCTTTACAGATTTTCAGTGTTTCTTCAGGCAAAGGATTTCCTGTTTTAAAAATAGCCTCTGCACCAATTAATCCATAATCAAAATGGAATTTACATTGAAAAACTTCAGCAATAACATCTAATATTTTAATGCTTTCACTGATGATTTCAGGGCCAATCCCATCTCCGGGAAGAACCGCGATTTTAAAATAACTGTCGCTCATTTGCTTTTTGTGTTTTTAATTCAAATTCTGTGATGGTCTGCTTTCTGCTGATTAAAAAATCAATATCATCATAACCGTTCAGCAGGCATATTTTTTTATAGGAATCAAGTTCAAAGGTTTCCGTGGTATCTTTAAAGCTGACAGACTGCAGCTCTACATCAATGGCAATTTCATTATCAGGATTTTCATTAATTCCTTCCAGGATCTCTTTTAAAAATTCTTCTGAAACTTTTACAGGAAGAAGCCCGTTATTCAGGGCATTTCCTTTAAAGATATCTGCAAAATAACTTGAAACAATTACCTTGAAACCATAATCCGTCAATGCCCACGCTGCATGTTCACGGCTGCTTCCACAACCGAAATTATTTCCCGCCACTAAAATTTCACCCTCGAATTTTGGATTGTTTAAAACAAAGTCCGGATTAGGTTCTCCCGTATGGATATTGAACCTCCAGTCTCTGAACAGATTTTCTCCGAACCCTTTTCTGTCTATACTTTTCAGGAATCTAGCCGGAATAATCTGGTCTGTATCTATATTTTCTGCCGGCAATGGAACTGCGCGGGATTTTAAAACAACTAATTTTTGCATGTGTTCTACATTGTTAGACTTTAACCACAAAAGTTTTTTTACTTTATTAAAAGAATCCACATAAGAAGTTCGCATAAGAATGAAAATCAAAGATTTTCAAAAAAGCTTAAGTGTTCTTTTCATGTAAGTAAATAATAACTTCTTCTTACATTAGCATTGCCTTCTTTTGTGTCTTTGTGGTTAAAACATAATTTAAAATACTTTTAATTTAAACTTTCAAAAGCTGATATCTTACCTTCTATGGCTGCTTTTGCTGCAGTAAGCGGACTGGCAAGAATTGTTCTTGAACCTTGTCCCTGCCTGCCTTCAAAGTTTCTGTTGGAGGTGGAGACACAATATTCTCCTTCCGGGATTTTATCATCATTCATGGCCAGACAAGCTGAACATCCCGGCTGACGGATCTGAAATCCTGCATCACTGAATATTTTATCCAAACCTTCCTCATAAATTTGTTTAACCACCTGTTGAGATCCGGGAACAATCAGTGCTTTTACAGCATCAGATTTACTTTTCCCTTTAATATATTGGGCCGCAGAGCGGAAATCTTCTATTCTTGCATTGGTACAGCTTCCTATGAACACATAGTTAACCTTGATACTGTTAACTGTCTGTCCGGCTTCCAGCCCCATATATTTCAAAGCTTTCTCTTCTGATTCATTTTGCGGTGCCGGAATAACTTCGCGGATTGAAATACCCATTCCCGGATTGGTACCATAAGTAATCATTGGATAAATATCCGAAGCATCAAAGCTGAGTTCTTGATCAAAAACAGCTCCTTCATCTGTTTTCAGAGTTCTCCAATACGCTACTTTTTCATTCCAGTCTTCTCCTTCCGGAGCAAATTTCCTTCCCTTTACGTATTCAAAAGTAGTTTCATCCGGAGCAATCATTCCGCCTCTGGCACCCATTTCAATACTCATGTTGCAGACCGTCATTCTTCCTTCCATTGACATTTCTTCAAATACATTCCCTGCATATTCACAGAAATATCCTGTTCCTCCGTCTGTTCCTATTTTTGAAATGATGTAAAGAATCACATCTTTAGGCTGAACATTTTCATTTAATTTGCCATTGACTGTAATTCTCATTGATTTCGGCTTATTCAGCAATAAACACTGGCTGGCAAATACCTGAGCCACCTGGCTGGTTCCAATCCCAAAGGCAATAGATCCAAATGCGCCATGGGTAGAGGTATGACTGTCACCACATACAATGCTCATTCCCGGCTGGGTAATCCCTAATTCCGGAGCGATAATATGAACAATTCCCTGATATTGATGTCCCAATCCGAAAAGTTCAATATTATTTTTCTTACAGTTTTCCGTAAGCTGTTCTACCTGATTTCTTGAAAGATCATCTTTAATAGGCTGATCCTGATCCAAAGTAGGTACGTTGTGATCTGCAGTGGCTACAATCTGTTCCGGCCTGAAGATTTCCAGATTTCTGGATTCAAGTTCTGCAAAAGCCTGAGGACTGGTTACCTCATGAATAAGATGTTTGTCTATATAAATGATCTGAGGTCCGTCAGGAATGGTTTCTACCACATGGGCGTCCCATACTTTATCAAAAAGTGTCTTTTTACTGTTGTTCATTTTTTACTTTATCTTGATTTTAAATCAAACCTATCCTATTTTTCTGGTGAAAGAATCCATCATAACACTCAGATCATCGTTGTCTATTTCTTTTTTAAGATCAGCGATCTTCAAAAATTCCTGATATAAGTAATCAAGCTCATTCTTAGTTACTTCATAGCCTATATGTTTGAAACGGTAAGCCAATGCTGAACGTCCGCTTCTCGCAGTAAGAATGATTGAAGAGGCATTCACACCTACTTCTGCAGGATCTATGATTTCATATGTTTCCCTGTTTTTAATCACACCATCCTGATGAATTCCTGAGCTGTGAGCAAAGGCATTAGCACCTACAATGGCTTTGTTAGGCTGTACGGACATTCCCATCAGATCAGAAACCATCGCACTCATTTCATTCAGCATTCTGGAATTCACATCGGTATGCAGATTCAAATCCTTATGCTGTTTTAAAATCATGACAACTTCCTCCAATGCTGTGTTGCCAGCTCTTTCTCCTAATCCGTTGATGGTACATTCTATCTGGCGCGCTCCGTTGATTGCTCCTGCAATAGAATTTGCTGTAGCCAGTCCGAGATCATTATGGCAATGACATGAAAGCACTGCTTTTTCAATTCCTTTTACGTTTTCTCTCAGGTACTTTATTTTCTGACCATACTCTTCCGGAAGACAGTATCCTGTGGTATCAGGAATATTCAGTACAGTTGCTCCGGCTTTAATGACCGCTTCACACACTCTTGCCAGATATTCATTATCCGTTCTTCCTGCATCTTCAGCATAAAATTCTACGTCTTCCACATATGTTTTTGCATATCTTACCGCATCAGCTGCCCTTTCAATAATATCTTCTCTTGTGGAGTTGAATTTGTATTTAATATGAGAATCCGAAGTCCCGATTCCTGTGTGGATTCTTGGTTTCTTTGCAAACTTCAGTGCTTCTGCCGCAGTATCAATATCTTTTTTATTGGCTCTTGTGAGTCCGCATACCTTCGCATTTTTCACCAGTTTTGAAATTTCTGAAACAGATTCAAAATCTCCGGGGCTGGAAATTGGAAATCCCGCCTCGATAATATCAATTCCTAACGTATCAAGCCTTTCAGCAATAATCAGTTTTTGTTCCGTATTCAGTTTGCATCCCGGAACCTGCTCCCCATCTCTCAGTGTCGTGTCAAAAATTTCAATTTTTTCGGAATTCATAAGTGAAGTTTTTTACTTAATTTTGGCTCAAAACTACAGCTTGCGTTATTTTTTCATTTTCACTTTTTCTGAAAATTACAATATTCAATAGCTTAGAAAACAATTGTATTTATTTATTAATCAGTAATTTAATTCCCAAAAATTTACAATGGCAGAATTGCAGAAAGATTTTTTGTTTGTATTGGTAAAGTCATTGACGACCTCTGAAAAAAGACAGTTTAAACTCTACGTAAACCGGCTCGGAATTAACGTAGATGCCAAATTTCTGCTGTTATTTTCTGAGATGGACAAAATGAAAGAATACGATGAAAGTATTATTATTGAGAAAAAAATATCTACAAAACAACAGCTTTCCAACCTTAAAGCCCATCTTTACAAACAGATTCTTGTAAGTCTCCGTATGAACCCGAGTCATCAGAACTACAGAATCCAGCTTCGTGAACAGTTGGATTTCGCCAACATTCTGTATCAGAAAGGGCTTTATAAACAGGCTTTAAAAATATTAGACAAGACCAAGCAGACGGCACTGGAACTGGATGAAAAAAGTATTGCATCGGAGATCATAGACCTTGAAAAAGTAATTGAATCACAATTTATTACACGAAGTATTGAAGGCCGTGCGGAAGAGCTTATCAAACAGTCCCGGGAGATCAGTAAACAAAACCGTTATACCACAAAATTATCTAATCTTTCTCTGAAATTATACAGCGAAATGCTTACCCATGGTTATGTAAAAAACGATGCAGACCGACAGGAAGTGATGGATATCTTTAATGCTGAGATTAAAAATATTAACCCTGAGAAACTGAATTTCACAGAAAAATTATGGTATTACAAAGCCCATGTCTGGAAAAACCAGCTCTTACAGGATTATAAATACACCTTAAAATATGCCTATCAGTGGGTAGATCTTTTTCATAAAAAGCCTGAAATGATCTACAGCCATCCTGTTTGGTATATCAAGGGGAATACTTATTTGCTGAAAATCCTGTTTTTATATGGAAATATTGATATTCTGGAAGAGCATTTTCAGAATTTCAATACAATGGTACATACGGAGAATTTTGTTCAGAATGAAAATCTCCAGTCTCTTATTTTCCTTACCCATTACAATACCCTTATGAATATTCACTTTGTAAAGGGAGAATTTTTTACAGGAACCAAGCTTATTCCTGAAGTGGAATTAAAAATGGAAAAACTCAGAGAAAGGATTGATGAACACCATTTTATGATTCTCTACCTTAAAATGGCAGCCATGTGCTTCGGCAGCAAAATGTTTGAAAAATCCATTGGATATTCCATGAGGGTCATCGAATCCAAAGGAAATGTGCAGGAAGACCTGTTGTTCCATACCCGGATTCTGATCTTAATGGCAAAATATGAGTCTGGTAATGATGAAGATTATGATGAATTTATTGCTTCTACTTTGAAGTTTGCTAAGAAAATGAAGAAGCCGGAAGAATTCCATTTTGAAAGCATTCAGTTCTTCAAGAACCTTAATAATCAGGTACCGGATCAGAGACAGAAAGCATTTGAAAGTTTTGATAAAAAGCTGGAAGAGTTTTCCAACAATGAGTATTACCGACGCTCCTTATTCTATATTGATATCCATGGATGGATCAAATCTAAAGTTCAGCATGTGGATGTGATTGAGATTATCAAGCATAAAGTAAAGTACAAAAGAAAACATTAAATAATAATGTGTAAAATTCTATTTTACAATATTTTAAAATAATTTATTTCATGTAAAATAAAACACAAAAACTGTTTTGTTTTTAATATAGTCTCACAGACTTAGGTATTAACAGGTCGCTCCTACGGAGCTTTATCTCTATGGGGATTTTTTTCTACCAACAGTAGATCCCGATGGGAGCGACCTGTTTAATTATGCTTTGATTTAATCAGACAGAAATGTTTTTTATTGATACATATTCTCTATGAAATCCAATGCATTTTTATGACTGATCTTTTCTACCAATTCTGAAGAGAAGCGCTTTTCAATTTCTTTATTGATGGCATTAAAAACGGATGCATCATCATATCCTTCGAAGAAAATAGGATATCGGGATTTATCCGGGTGGTTTTTCCAAAAGAAAAAATCAGCTCCATATGCAATTGCATCTTCTGCTCCTAAATCAAGACCGTACTGAATATGTTCATACAACATTTCCGGGTTGGTATCATCAACACAATTGCGGATAAAGTTGAGTCCTATTAACCCTTTTCTTTTAATGACTTCTTTTGCCAGTTCATCAGGAAGATTTCTTTTTTTGTCGTGGACCTGTCTATAGTTAGAATGACTTGCTAAAACAGGAATCTTATAATTTCTCTGATCGATATAATTAAGAATTCCATAAGCAAGCTGATCACTGGTATGAGCCAGATCAATAGCAATATTTTTTTCTGAAAAATAGTCAAGCAGGACTTTTCCGTCATCTTTCAGTCCGACTTCAGAATTGTTTCCTCCTCCAAATCGGTTTTCAGTATGATGGGTTATTCCAAGATAAAGAACTTTCTGTGTTTTTTCAATGATCGCTTCCAAATTTTTAAAGCCAGCATCCAGGGTATCATTTTCACCACAAAAGCCAGATGCATTTTCAATGGAAGCAATAACCCCTACCTTATCTGTGTTCTCAGGATTCTTATAGTTGTCACCATCAAATAAGAAAAAGCTTTCATTTTGAAGGAGATCTGAAAATATTTCGCTCTGCTTTGCTCCATAAACAGTGCTATTTTCATCTGTTGCTGAGTATATAGCCATCACCTGAAGCTTTACATTTCCTTCCTGTAAATATGGAAGTGAACAGCCAAGCTCTTTGTCATCTGTTAATGACCCCGGCCGCAGTAAATAGCATAATAAATCGCAATGCAGATCAATATTAATAGGATTCATATTATTGTAATTTTAAAGTTTTTATTTCTTTTCTTTTTTAAGTTCATCATTGATAAATTCTACAGAACTGTTTTCAAAAGCTTCAAGCAGTCTAGGCACGAAATCTCCGAATGTTTTATATTTTTTTCTGTTAGAATTGTATTCTTTTAATTTTTCTTCTAATAGGGGTATAAAAATGAAATTATTTTTCAAATGATATTCCTGAAGTCTTTTTACTCTTTCTTCATCTTTCTGAATTCTGGCAGTTTCAATCTCACCCAATCTCACCAGATGTTCCGCAACACAGGTTTGATAATCCCCATAACCTCCTGTTTTAATCATCACTTCTTTTAATTTTGACTTTTCAAATAAATCTTTAAACCTGGCTAGCTGATCTTTATTTTTATATATTTCTTTATTCACAAAAGAGTGTCCGAATTCATGAACACTTAAAAAACGTGCCTGAAACTGATTGTCATAGCCAAATTCTGCAGGTTTCTGTACTCTCACGAACGGACTTGCAATCTCATAAATATTTTTTGCTCCTGATTTCAAAACGACTTCTGCAGCAATTCCTCTTCCTTCATTATCTTCAATAGGCCACATCATCATAGGAGAAATAATAATGGTATAGGCATTAAAGCTTTCGCCATAAAACCGCTCCATAGCAGCCGTAAATCCGGCAGGAATCTGTTTGTTGTATTCCTCTATCCCACCATTATAGAAGCTTTCATTCTCTTTAAAAAACTGCCCTATATTCTCCTGAATATAGAATCTTGAAAGATCAGAAATATAATTTTTAATTAAATCTGTAGCTTCTTTATTTTGTTCCCTGGTCAGATTATTGTTTTCAAAATGATAATCATTGAGCCAGTCTACTGCCGGAAATTCCTTATGATACATAAGAGGTTTCATGAGGACATCATTTCCGGAACCATATTTTTCCATTAAAATATCATTCAGTTCTGCTGTAGAAACAGCAATTTTTGAATTCTTCAGCCGGCTATATTTCTGTAAAGCTTTTTTTACAACAGGCTGGTAAACAGAGCACTCTTTTATCTTATAAAGTTCAAAGTCTTTATTGTTCCTTCTATGCTCTGCGGAAAGAATTTCTGCAAGAAAATAGGTTTCAATATTTTTGTTATAAGTAACAGAAAATGGAGTGTTTTTTTTCTGTGAAAAGCTACAAACTGAACTCAGTAATAGAAATACAACCAGTATCTTTTTCATTTTAAATATTAATTCTCATTCTAATTATAGGCTAATATAGTATTTTATCTAAAAATTCCGTATTTTTGCCTCTTAAAATTTCTTAGTAAACAATGATAAAAATTACACTTCCAGACAATAGTGTCAAAGAATTCGAGGGAGCAGTGACTCCTCTAGATGTGGCAAAATCTATAAGCGAGGGATTGGCTAGAAACACCATTTCCGCAATTGTTAATGACAAACAAGTAGAAACGACCACACCTATAACCACGGATTCTACGGTACAGCTTTTGACCTGGAATGATGATCTTGGAAAGAAGGCTTTCTGGCACTCTTCTGCCCACCTTCTGGCGCAGGCAATCCTTGAGTTTTATCCTGATGCTAAGTTGACCATCGGTCCTGCAATTGAAAGCGGATTCTACTATGATGTAGATTTCGGGGATGAAAGCTTATCTGAAAAAGATTTTGAAAAGATTGAGAAAAAGATCTTAGAAAATGCAAAGAAAGGTTCTACCTTCTCTTTGTATCCGGTTTCCAAAGAAGATGCTTTAAAAACGTATGCAGACAATCCTTACAAAGTGGAACTGATCTCTAATCTTAATGATGGAGAAATCACTTTTGTAACACACGATAACTTCACAGATTTATGTCGTGGCGGTCACATTCCAAATACAGGAATCGTAAAAGCGGTTAAAATATTAAATGCTGCAGGAGCTTATTGGAGAGGAAATGAAAAAAATCCTCAATTGACAAGAGTATATGGTATTTCTTTCCCTAAGCAGAAAGATCTTACTGAATATCTTGAAAGACTGGAAGAAGCTAAAAGAAGAGACCACAGAAAACTAGGTAAAGAACTTGGAATTTTCGCATTTTCTGAAAAAGTAGGTGCCGGGTTACCACTTTGGCTGCCAAAAGGTACTGCTTTAAGAAGAAAACTGGAAAATTTCCTTTCTGATGCCCAGAAAAAAGGAGGTTACGAATTTGTAATGTCTCCACACATCGGGGCAAAAGAATTATATGTAACTTCAGGACACTGGGATAAATACGGAGAAGACAGCTTCCAGCCGATTAAAACTCCGAATGAAGGAGAAGAATTCCTGCTAAAGCCAATGAACTGTCCTCACCACTGTGAAATTTACAAAACTTCACAATGGAGCTACAGAGATTTGCCTAAGAGATATGCAGAATTCGGGACTGTTTACAGATATGAGCAAAGTGGAGAACTTCACGGATTAACGAGAGTTCGTGGATTTACTCAGGATGATGCTCACCTTTTCTGTACTCCGGATCAGCTTTCTGAAGAATTTGAAAAAGTAATTGATTTAACGCTTTATGTATTCAAATCTTTAGGTTTTGAAGATTTTGTAACTCAGGTTTCATTAAGAGATCCTGAAAACAAGCAAAAGTACATTGGTTCTGATGAGAATTGGGAGAAAGCAGAAAGTGCAATCATCAATGCAGCTCAAAAGAAAGGTTTAAAAACAGTAATAGAATATGGAGAAGCTGCATTCTACGGTCCTAAGCTTGACTTCATGGTGAAAGATGCTTTAGGAAGAAAATGGCAGCTTGGAACCATCCAGGTGGATTATAACCTTCCGGAAAGATTCGATCTTCATTATATCGGAAATGATAATGAAAAGCACAGACCCGTGATGATCCACAGAGCACCATTCGGTTCTATGGAGCGTTTTATTGCTATTTTGCTGGAGAATACTGCAGGTGATTTCCCACTATGGCTAAGCCCGGATCAGTTTATTATTCTACCGATCAGTGAAAAATATGTAGATTATTCAAAAAAAGTTTCACAATTTTTGGAAAATCACGATATTAGCGGTCAGATTGATGACAGAAATGAGAAGACCGGTAAAAAGATCCGTGATGCTGAATTGAATAAAATTCCTTTTATGCTTGTCGTAGGAGAAAATGAAGAAAAAGAAGGCACGATCTCTGTAAGAAGACGCGGAGAAGGAGATCTTGGAGTGATGAAGATGGAAGATTTTGTAGCTTACTTCAAAAAAGAAGCAGCAATATAAATTAAAGATTGAAGGATTCAAAGATTAAAAAAATTAACAGAATCTTTAAAATTTGAATCAATTAAATTAAGTAATTAACCAATAAAATTATAATACAATAGCACAAAGATTTAACAACAGGGGCCCACAAAGACGTCCGGTACAAGAGGACTTACACTTGATCAACGATAAAATTCGTGTGAGAGAGCTTCGTTTGGTGGGCGATAACGTAGAGCCAGGAATTTATCCAATTGACAAAGCAAGACAGATTGCTGCGGAACAGGAATTGGATTTAGTAGTAATTTCTGACAAGGCAGAACCTTTTATTGCAAGAGTATTGGAATATAAGAAATTCTTATACGAGCAAAAGAAAAAACAGAAGGAACTTAAAGCTAAGCAGGTAAAAGTGGTTGTAAAAGAGATCCGTTTCGGACCTCAGACTGATGATCACGATTATGAATTCAAAAAGAAGCATGCTGAAAAATTTCTTGAAGAAGGTTCTAAATTAAAAACCTACGTTTTTTTTAAAGGACGTTCGATTATCTTTAAAGACCAGGGAGAAATCTTGCTTTTAAAACTTGCTCAGGAATTAGAGCACGTGGGAAAAGTAGACCAGCTTCCTAAACTTGAAGGAAAAAGGATGATTATGATGATGAGTCCTAAAAAACCAGCAAAATAATTAAGTCATTATTTTACATATAAACCTCAAAGCAATTTGAGGTTTTTTATTGCCGGATTTCAGAAAACTTAAGATTGTTGATCCGGACTACTCTATCATCCGGATCAATGATCCAACTTTTATAAAAGGTTTATACAATCTTACTAACCTTCAAAATCACCGCAATCGTGCTCTGTAAAAAGGGGTAAAGCTTTTTGCGTGGTAAAATATCTGGATATCCTTTTGTTTTTTAATTCCGGTTTTTTGCCTTCTATCACGAGTTCGTAAACGGGCGCTTTATCTATCTGGATTAAAATATAGGTTCTTTCCGGTGTCTTCAAGATGGTTTTGTTTCCTTCATTAGAGTATGAAAAATCATCAGTTTCGAAAGTATCTTTTTCATCACAGACATTGGTCCATCTGATCTGCTTTTTTGTTATAGAAAGGCTTGCCAAGTCACATGAATAACAGTTTCCGGAGAACTCTATCCCATATTTATCATGTACATTAGTGCTTTTACTATTCAACACATCAATAGGAACTAACGTTGAAAAATCATCTGGTATTTCTACGGGTTCCGGATCGTTCTTCACAGGTTTCGGTTTAGATGCTGCAACTTCTTTTAGAGTATCCTGAGAGGTATTTGTTACTGCTTTTTTGTCTGCAGAAGGTGAACAGGATGCTAATAAAGCAGTCATCACTGAAAGGCTGATTATTAAGTTTTTCATTTTATAAAGTAAATTATAATATTGGGGTTATCGTTTTGTAAAATTCTCCAAAATCCATCGTTCAATACATCCCCGTTTTCAGCCATTTATTCCCTGTATCAGGGAGTTTTGTTGGCTACTGGCCTTAATACTGATACATTTGCTCAAAAATATAAAAAATGAAAGTCTTCAACCAGCTCTTCATATCATCTATGATTTTTCTTACAGGATGCAAACAGGAGAATAAAAAATCAGAAACTAACAAAACACAAACTGAGGTTAAGCAGAAAACAATAACCCTTGCTGATTTCAATAAAATAAAAGGGGTGGATAATATTCAGGAGGTACCGTTTCAATTATTTACAAAGCTTGATTCTGTACAGTTTTTTGTAACACCTGGTAAAGATGCCGCTCATTTGAAAATGCCTTACAATAAACTTGATAATTATTATGGATTTGAAGAGTTTGAGGACTTCTATTCTATTCACTACAGCATTAATAATGACATTTCAAATAGTATTGAAGCTTTTGTTCTGAAGTCGGAATTCACACCAGCATACGAACTTACTTTAAAGGGGGTTGATCTTTATGAGATCAGAAGCAGTACCTTTAAGGAATCGAGTGATTTTAAGAATAAATCTTTCAAAAAATTTGGGAGTATTGATGAAATATCAGAACATGAATTTAATTCAAGCTCAAAAAAGCAAATGGGTGAAAAGCTGGTAAAAAATCCCAGTATACAACTGCAGGCAGATAACTGGGTATACAAAGAAAATGGCAGAGAAGAAGTGATTACACAACATGAAAGCGTCTCTACGGAGACCGGACCGTTAGCCAATGAATATGTAGGAAGGTCATCTTACTTAAATCTGGAAGTATTCAAAGAAAATTCTGATGAAGTTGTAGATTCCTATTATTCTTTTTTCAGTGTAAAAAATGCAGTGATGTTTGAGCTGAGTACCGAAGGCTACCCACAAATTCTTCCTTCTAAAGGCTGGGTTACCTTTGTTTCATCCCATAATGATGTGGGGAGTAATTTTGTCATTTCTAAATACTTTCCTCAAACCAAAAAACAGGACAATCTTTTATATGTGAATTTCACCAACTTCAAAATAGCAGATGATAAAAAAGCATTCTGGACAGATAATGATACTTTCTACGCAGAAGTTTACCCTCTTAATTCTGCTTCATCCAATGGTAAAAAACAGAAAACGGCTTATATAAAAATCCAGTTGAAAGCTAATTTATTTTAAAAAAGAATAGTTGAGAATACAATTAAAAACCCCTGAAATCAGCCAGTGTATATGGGGATAAAGTCCAATATCTTTGCTGCAATTATTTAAAGAGATACAATGAAAAAATTAAGTTTGACCCTTCTTTTTTGTTTGCTAAGTTTTATGGCTTTCTCACAATCGTTAAAAGTTGTTATTAAACAGGATGGAAAAGTAATTGAACCCGTGAATGATGTTTATGAACTGAAAAAATCTCCTTTTTTGTTTGAAATTACGTCTGCCAATCTGGAAGGATTTCTAGTGGGTGCCACAACAAATAAAGACATCTACGCAGGAGCTTTGGGCGTCTTGAATACTGAAGTTCAATGGTTCCAGAATACAGGTATGGCCGAAGAGCTTTATAACAAGGATAAAGAAATGTTTCTGATGGATTCTGCGCCTTCATACTGGTATTATACAGATGCAAAAGATCACAGATTTGATAAAAATCCTAAAGGCAATGCTAAGCAATGGACCGCTACCCGTACGATTACAAGGTTTTATGATATTATGGCAGATCAACCCATCAATGTAAAAGATTTTGACGGCAGCGTTTTTATGCTGATGTACCAGCCGGTTTATAATGATGAATATGATTTAGTAGACAAAAAAAACCTGTTTCAGGCTGCGTTGAAATTCAAGGATTAGCCATACACACCCAAATTATTTGATTATATAAGAAAAAGGCTGCTCACATCATGTAAGCAGCCTTTTTCCGGATGACTATTTTATTCGATAATCAAGCCGTATTCTATGGCTAATTTTATAGCTGAACTCAGGTTGGATGTCTGAAATTTTTCAATAAGATTTTTTCTGTGGCTTTCTACCGTGTGCGGACTTATAAAAAGTTTTTCTGCCATTTGATTGGTGGTGAGTCCCTTCGCTGCTTCACCCAGAATTTCCTTTTCTCTTCGGGTTAATTTTGGAACCCGGTTCAGTCCGTCTGTTGATTTTTTATCCAGAACAGCCTTGGTTTGAGAGCATAAAAACCTGTTACCGGCATATACGGTGGTGATTCCTTCCAGGATTTCGGAAACCGAAGCATTTTTTTGAATGTATCCCAGAGCACCTTCTGCCAGAGTACTGTTGATGACGGGCATTTCATTGTGAACGCTCAGGATAATAATCTGAAGGCTGCTGTACTTTTTCTTTAATGGTTTGATGAGTTCAATGCTGTTGGTTTCTGCCAGATTGATGTCCAGAAGCAAAATGTCAACCTCTTGTTTTGCAAGACCTGCATTCATTTCTGAGACGTTTTTGAAACAATCTACCACATCTATTGTTTCACTATGTCCTAAAATATTCTTAAGTCCTTCCAATAGAAGCGGATGATCGTCTGTTATGGCTACTTTTATCATGTTTAATTAATAGGGATTTGAAGTTCTATACTTGTACCAATATTTAATTCGGAGGTAATATTCATGGTTCCTTTTAAAAACTGGACTCTAAGTTCAATGTTATGAAAACCTGCTGTTTTTCTAACGTCTAAGCCTGTATGATCAAAGCCTTTACCATTATCCTCTACGGTAAGGTTTAACAGATTTTCTCCTTCGCTTATCTGAATAATAATTTCGGAAGTATCAGCATGTTTTATAGCATTATTAACCAATTCCTGAATAATCCTATAAATAATCAATTGCTTTTCCTTCGCTATGGAATTGCTGTAATTGATAAACTCAGTATGGATTTCCAGGGCATAATTGGAAATTCGGGAAGCAAACTCCTGAATAGCCACTTCCAGACCGTATTTTGTTAATAAATCAGGCATTAAGTTATGCGCCACGCGTCTCAGCTCTTCTACAGCATCATCTATTTGTTCAATTGATTTTGAAATTCCTTCTTCTATATTTTCGGATTGATGAGGATTTAAATAAGACAGTTGATGTTTCGTTCCGGAAAGCAAGCCTCCCAATCCGTCATGGAGATCACGGGCGAGACGGCCACGCTCCTGCTCCTGCCCCTCCAGCAAGGCTGTAAGGGTAGAAATTTTCGAATTTTGTTTCTCTTGTTCCATGGCTAAAGCATGCAATTCATCTCTTCGCTTAATAGACTTGGCACGCTGTTTATAGGCATACAACAATAAGAGGATCAAAACAATGAAGAATACAATAAAAAAGATATAGTATGTATTAATCTTTTCTTTAAATGCCAACAGCTTTTTGTAGTTGTGGATATCATTATTTTTCTGTTGAGTTTCCAGTTTTGCCAGACGAAGCTGCTGTTCTTTTTTTTCGGACTCAAGTTCTGAAAATTTTAGTCGCTCCCTCTGGTTTTCTTCCACCAGTTTCAAGTTGTTGTAAACCTGTTCACGCTGTGCGCGCAAAATATTGATCAGTTTAATTTCCTGTGCTTTCTTGTCACTTTCAAGCTGTAGCTTGATGTATTTCTGTTCCTGCCGTTCTTTATCAAACTGAGATTCTAATCTTTTGGTAATATCCAGCTTTTCCTGATCGTAAACATTTTTGTATTGATCAACATAACTTTTATAATAGGTCAGGGCTTCTTTATAATTCCCCTGCTCTTCGCTGATCCTTGATAAAGATTCAAGAATGGATAATTCTATATTATGATCTCTCACCGAACTTTTTCCAATTTCCATGGAAGCTTTCAAAAAATAAGATTTGGCTAAATCATAGTTTTTATCCTGCAATGCAAGCTCTGCCAAAATTCCGAATGAAGAAGCAATATGAATAGGATCACCAATTTCCAGACTCACTGTATTGGCTAAATTTGCATATTGTATGGCCTTATCTCTGTCAAACCCGGTGTACAAATTCGCCAGATTGATGGCGGCATACGATAGGCTGCTCCTGTTGAGCATCACATTTTTATTTTTATTGAAAGTAGCAATAGCCTGTAAATAATATTGTTCAGCCTTATTTCTAAACTCCGTATCAGATGGGGTTTGGGTGTATTTTTGTTCATACACATAACCCATTCGCATATACGCATCAAAGGTAAGGTTTGGATCATTTTGTTTGGATGCCAACAATAAGAACTGCTTGCTGTATTTTTCTTCCAGCTGGTATTCATTGAGGTTAGAATAGATAGCTGACAGCTCTTTCGCTGCGTTGCCAAACCTTCCATACAATGTGGAAGTGGTTGGCGAGTTTTCATAATATTCAATCGCTTTTAAATAAGCAGCAACGGCTTCGGTCGTTTTATTATTACGTGCCAGAATCCAGCCTTTGGCATAGTAAAAGTAGCCTTTAGCTTCATTACTGTTTGTTTTTAAACTGTATCCTTTCGCCATATCAAGGCTTTTAAAAGATTCATGTGTTTTATTCTCAAGACGATAATTCATAGCCTGCACCGCATACAAAATTGCAGCATACTTCCCATCGCTCTGTTTTGCAGCGATGGAAATATTGATATTTAAAATCTGATACGATTTAGGTTTATGGTTATGGAAAAATAAAGCAGTGGCATACTTGGGAGCCAGATTCAGCTGCTCCGCTGTATTGTTTGAAGCATGGTTATATTCTCTTTCTAATCTGTTCAGAACATCCTGTGCCTGAGCAAAAAAAGGACAAACCAACAAAGAAAACGTGAATAATAACCTGTAAATCAAACCCTTATCTCTATAAAATTTTACTGCATTTAAGAATGTAAATATAAGTAAAATACCTGCTAATCGATTTTAGCTTGTATTCTTACCCCGAAAAATAATTTATATCTGTGCTTGATGTTGGATTCACATTTTTATTGCAAAATAATTTTCTCATACTACTTTTACAGCTTCTTCCTCACTCCATTTTATTTGGCTAGTGTTTTTACCCATAGTTTTTTAGTGTTTATTCGAAATAAGGATTTATCGTTAAATCGGGTGTGAAAAAGAAAGCTATAAAAGTTATAAATGAAAGATTTTAATCGTTTTATCTTTAGTGAATTTTGAGTCAAAGATAAAAATAGAACTGGTACAAAAACATCCCTGATAACAGGGGTTTTTAGTTTCCTTTTTTTTAGGATATACCGCATCATATGTTCTTTTAAGGCATATAGACTTCAGCCTGTTCAAATAGTATCATGTAACAATAGAATGCGGTTAAGACTACTCCGACAAGACCCGAAATAATAAATGTAAGAAGATAATACGTATCATTCTTATCCTTTTTTTGTAGAAAATTGATAATAAAAGTAATCAATGTGCACAAAAATCCAACTCCCAAAAATATAATTAAGACAGCAAGGAATAAGACTCTTTCAAGCTGTAAATCTGCAGATGAAAGCATAATGATTTTAATTTATAGGTTGAAATAAATTCAGAAGTCTGGCAGCTGAAGAAATCATCAGGCATAACTGAATTGTATGTATTACATTAATCTTCAATATTAGAGAGAATCTGAAAATACAGCAATTCCGATTATCAGCTATATTTGACAACATACAGAGTTTTTTCAAAGACCATGTAAAACTTATTTTGATCTTTTTTATGGGAGTTCTTCATAATATAAAGATTTTCAGCATATTTCAGTTTTAAAAACAGTATTTATATATCATTATTGTTCATAATTTTTTAATGAATTATTATCTTAGATCAAGATATTGTGAATATTTTCTATCTACATTTGTGATTATAAAAAATCAAATACACTTTTATTAATTATTAAAAAAAAGAAACAATGAGCACACTTACATTAAAAGACGGAACAGAAATTTATTACAAAGATTGGGGAAAAGGACAGCCGGTTTTCTTTCATCACGGATGGCCATTATCCAGTGATGACTGGGATGCACAAATGTTCTTCTTCTTAGAACAGGGGTACAGAGTAATTGCTCATGACAGAAGAGGGCACGGAAGGTCTGAACAGACTCCTTACGGACATGATATGGATACGTATGCTTCTGACGTAGCAGAAATTGTAGAAGCTTTAGACTTAAAAGATGTGATCCATGTAGGACATTCTACAGGTGGTGGTGAAGTTATCCGATATGTAGCGAAGCATGGTAACGGAAGAGTTGCAAAAGCTGTTCTTGTAAGCGCAGTAACTCCTATTATGGTTCAGAATGAGAATAATCCTAATGGAGTTCCAATTTCTGTTTTTGATGATATCCGAAACAATACGGCAAAACACAGACAACAATTCTTCATTGATATTACCTTCCCTTTCTACGGATACAACAGAGAAGGAGCCAAAGTTTCTGAAGGAATTCAGAGAAACTGGTGGAGACAGGGAATGAGCGGTTCTATTAAAGCACATTATGATTGTGTAAAAGCATTTTCTGAGACCGATTTTACAGAAGACCTTAAGAGCGTAGAAGTACCGGTATTGGTAATGCATGGTGAAGATGATCAGATTGTCCCTTTTGAAACCACAGGTAAAATAGCTGCTACTCTTCTTAAAAACGGGAAATTGATTTCCTATCCCGGATTCCCTCACGGAATGCCGACAACAGAAGCAGAAACAATCAACAAAGATCTTCTGGAGTTTTTCAAATCCTAAATTTACAGATATCAGATCAATTCTATTAAAAAATTACTGATAAAAGGCAGACCTGTTTGTATGCAGGTTTGCCTTTTCCTTTTTAGTGTTATTATTACCTCTGTTCATGCTTATTAAAAAAACTTTCGTGTATCACTTTTTTTCCGTACTTTTGCACACTATTATTCCTAATGTCTTTAGGAGTAGCCAAAACAGATATTGATAACAAAAACAATAAAAAAGCAAAACAATGCCAAAATTAAAAACGAAATCAGGTGCTAAGAAACGTTTTGCTCTTACCGGAACAGGTAAGATCAAAAGAAAAAACGCTTACAAAAGCCACATCTTAACTAAGAAAGAAACTAAGCAGAAGAGAAATCTTACGTCTACTTCTTACGTAGCTAAAGTGGATGAGAAAAGCGTTCAACGTCAATTAGCAATTAAGTAGTTTTTATAAATCTATATTCGGTTTATAAGAATTCAAACAAATTCACAATTTTAACCCTGAAACGGTGCCAATAAGAGCAGTAACCCTGCCGCCCTTTTCAAAAAAACAATTTAAATTATGCCAAGATCAGTAAATGCCGTAGCTTCAAGAGCTCGCAGAAAGAAAATTTTTAAGCACGCTAAAGGTTATTTCGGAAGAAGAAAGAACGTTTGGACTGTAGCTAAAAACGCGGTAGAAAAAGCAATGCAATATGCTTACCGTGGTAGAAAAGAGAAAAAGAGAAATTTCAGAGCACTTTGGATCACTCGTATCAACGCGGGAACCAGAGAGCACGGAATGTCTTACTCTCAATTTATGGGAGCTCTTAAAAAGAACAACATCGAACTTAACAGAAAAGTTTTAGCAGATTTAGCAATGAATCACCCTGAAGCTTTCAAAGCTGTTGTAGATCAAGTAAAATAATGTAGAATAGATTTTGTTATCAATATAAGTCCCGGGTTTTCCCGGGATTTTTTTGTTATATACTTTTTCATCTTTATTACCTTTCAAATCCTATTGTAATTGCTATATTAACAGTAAACCTTATTATACGAAACTGATAAAACATGAATTTCCTATTAAAAACTATCCATAATAAAGAAAAATTTACCTATATTTTATTCATTTATCGAGTTTTAATCTAAAGCAGCAATAAATTCAACAAAAGACACATTATTATTAATAAATCAAGCAAATAAGTACTATTCCAGTTTAAAATTAACAATAGATGATGATTTATTGCTATATTAGCAATCTCTAAAGAAAGTATCAAAAATGAAAAAAGTTGCCGCTTTTTTGCTCACTTCCATTGCACTGCAAAATATGAGTGCGCAAAGTTTTATTCAGGCTTACAAGGACAGAGCAGATATGGTTACCCAAACCAATATTAGTACAAACCTTCAGGAATTTGCAGGATTTGGGATTAAGAAAACAGGTACAACAGCCAATAACAATGCTCTGGGATGGCTTAAAAACAAATATCTGTCCTACGGATATACCGTAAGTAACATGTCTGAAGATTCTTTTACTTACGGAAGCAGCACTTCAAAAAATTTAATTATTACCAAGACCGGAACTGTATATCCTAACAAATATGTTATTATCTGCGGGCATTATGATACAATTGTAGGTCCCGGAGTAAGTGACAACGGCAGCGGAACTTCCATTATCCTGGAAGCAGCAAGAATATTGAAAAACGTTCCTACAGAATATTCTATCAAGTTTATTCATTTTTCCGGGGAAGAACAGGGCCTTGTGGGAAGTACTCATTATGTCAATAATGTAGCTTATCAGAATGGCAGTCAGGTTCTGGATATAAAACTGGTTTTAAATATTGATCAGGTAGGCGGACTTATCGGAAATAACAACAATACCATTACCTGCGAAAGAGATACCGGTGGTATATCTTCCAATAATGCAGCTTCTACAGCTGTAACACAGGAACTGATGAACTGCACTACCCTTTACTCTCCTCTTCAGACGAATCTTTCTTACGCTTACAGTTCTGATTATATGCCTTTTGAAGCAAAAGGATACACCATTACAGGTTACTACGAGTATCTGAGAAGTGAAAACGAGCATACGACAAGTGATACTTTTGCCAATCTGGATCCTGTCTATGTTTTCAATGTAGGAAAAGCAGCTGTAGGAGCTTTACAGCATTTTGCTGTTGCATCCACAGCCAGTAACCTGCTAAATACCAACGAAGCATCTGTACATAAATCTGGTGAAACAATCAGGGTTTATCCTAATCCGGCTAAAGATCTTGTAACTGTGGAATTTCAGGAAAAAGTAAAACAATTTAAAGTTGAAGTCAATGACATGGCAGGCAATACTGTTTTAACGCTTGAAAATCAGGAGAAAATAAATACTTCAGGATTAACAAACGGGCTGTATACTTTTACCATTACAACCGATAAAGGAAGTACCACAAAAAAAATAATCATTAATAAATAATATCAGGTAGAATATTCTGAATCTGGTTTATATTAAGGAATATTCAGCTACCGGCACATTGGGAACACATGAAGCATCTGGAAAAAATACGTTAGAAAGTGTAAAAATCTATCCAAATCCAGCAAAAGATGTGATCAATATTGAACTTCCGGAATTCAGGATTAAAAACTTCACTTTTGAAATTACGGATTTTCAGGGACGTTCTATTTTCAAGAGAAACAATGAAACAAAAATTAATGCTTCAGAACTGGAAAGCGGAGCTTATATCGGAATTTTAAAAACTGGAGATCAAAAAGTTGTAAGAAAAGTTATGATTGAGAGATAACACGATTTAGAAACCTCTCTAATACATAAAACCTTTGAAACAATTCAAAGGTTTTTACTTTTAGCCCAATTGCAAGATTCACAAAAGTTTCACAAAATCTAATATGACATTCATAATAAATATAATATTAATTTAAATTATTAAACACTTCGTTGTGATTTATTTACTACATTCGTGTTACCAAAATAATATTATTTATATGAAAAAATTCACAACACTTTTATGCTCTGCATTGATGATGCAGAGCATTGCGGCTCAAACTTTTATTCAGGCTTACAAAGACAGAGCAGATATGGTTACCCAGACCAATATCACCAACAATCTTCAGGAATTCAGTAATTTAGGTGTAAAAACTACAGGCTCAGCAGCGAATATCAATACACTGAACTGGATTAAAAACAAGTATCTTTCTTATGGCTATACTGCCAGCCAGATAGAAGAAAGCCCTTTTACTTTTGGAAGTACCAGCTCCAAAAATTTAATTATTACCAAAACCGGAACACTGTATCCTAACAAGTATGTCATTATCTGCGGGCATTTTGACACCATCTATGGCCCGGGAGTAAATGATAACGGCAGTGGAACGTCTATTATCCTTGAAGCTGCAAGGATTCTGAAAAATGTTCCTACTGAATATTCTATAAAATTCATTCATTTTTCCGGTGAGGAACAAGGATTAAAAGGAAGCAGCCATTATGTAAACAATGTGGTATATCAGGGAGGTGTCCGCAAACTGGATATTAAACTGGTCTTCAATCTGGATCAGGTAGGCGGTGTAAAAGGAAACAATAACACCACGGTATATTGTGATGAAGATCAGGGAGGTGTTTCCAGCAATAATGCAGCTTCTGCAGCAGTAACCCAACAGCTGAGAAATTGCACAGCACTCTACTCTCCTCTTCTGACTGCCGTAGATCCGGCTGCGGATACAGATTACATTCCTTTCGAACAGAAAGGTGAAGTGATCACTGGCTTTTTTGAAAGAATCAGAAGCACTTATCCTCACAGCTCTAAAGATACTTTCACTAATATGGATCCTGTATATGTATACAAGATCGGAAAGGCAACTGTGGGAGCATTACAGCATTTTGCAGCAGCTTCTGCTACCATGAGCAAACCTGCCTCTAAAAATTCACTGGAAGCTGTAAAAATCTACCCTAACCCTGCTAATAATATCCTGAATATTGAATTACCTGATTCTAAGGAAACCAACTTCAGTTTTGAAATCAGCAATTCTATGGGGAGATCACTTTTGAAGGCAAATAATGAAAGACAGATTAATGTTTCCGGTCTTCAGAACGGAGTCTATATTGGAGTTTTGAAAGTGGGTGAAGAGACACTTGTAAAGAATATTATGATCGAAAGATAAATAGCATTTCACACAGATAAAAAAACAGAGCAGAATTTCTTTTTTCTGCTCTGTTTTTATAAAGTAGATATTTTAAAGCTCTTCAACAATCTGTTCACTTGTTTTATCCTTTACAGTAATAATTTTTGCCGGAATCAGTTTATTTGGCTGTAAATTCCCTGCTGGTCTTATCCATTCCTTCACCCCAAAAAGGAAATCCAGTTTTGTATTGGGAGTCTGAAATTTTATCAGTTCACCAAAATGATTGGGATGTCCTTTTTCAGGAATTTCACCTGCTACTTCTGCCAATTTGTTATCCAAAACCATCACACTGAACATCATCGCACTGGAAAATGTATTTTTCCCAACAATAACATAAGTCTTCCCATTGAATCGTAACGGATTATGATCTGCTGTTACAGAGCGGGAAGAGATCGGATAATAATCACCGTCTTTTATTTTGTTATATTCTGCAGATTCTTTATTGTTTGCCTTTAAATAATCAGCATACTCTTTACTTTTTTTAAATTTACCCTGATAAGTACGGTACGTTTTATCTGAAAAATAATTGATAAGCAAGCTTCCCACTGCAGAATTTCCTCCGGAATTGTTGTGAACATCAATAACTAGCTTTTGGGCATTGTCTTTTTTGATCTGGCTGAAAATACTGTCAAATTTTGCTTTCCATTCTTCCAGAGTGAATGTATTTCTATCGTCAAAAGTATTTACTGTTACATAAGCATAATCCTTTATCTTTTTATAATCAATAGGTTTAAAATCTTCTTTTTTCTTAGGCTGAGACTTTGAAGCATTGGCTTTCAGCTGTTCCAGAGAAATACTTTTAACCACTGTTTGCAGTCCGCTTTTAAACTTCAGATTGTAGTCATCTGTGATAAAATAACAGTATCTATTAATCACTATCCAAAACTTGTCAACAGCTATTGGGATTCGTTCTTCTATAGTTCCCGGAATAGTCTGGGCGCAGTTTTCCAAGACCTGATCAATTGGCATATTATTCAACGAGAGCACTTCGTCACCAATAGTAAGTTTGCTGTCTGAATAGTTTTCCGTAAGAAGCATTTTGCCATTTTCATATTTGAATTTCAATGGTAAAACTTTCATGTTTTTTCTAATGCTGTCAGTAACGCAAAAATCTGACATTGAACTATGTTCGTCGTTTAAAGTGACAATCAAAGGCTTTGCGAGGTAATAAAAATCCTTCTGTGTCATCCCATCTTTCAGAGAATTACGGATATCTGTATATTTTTTTTCAAATTCTGATTTTGAAATTTCTGTATAGGGATTAACGTGTGCATGGGTTATTTTCGTCTTAATAAAGTCTATATCCTCTTCCAGCTGCTGCTTAGTAAATTTCTGAGAATAAAGTACATTACAGTTTTTCTGAGCAAAAGCGACCTGAACCAACAATGCTGTTATCAGGGTTAATTTTAATTTCATAAGTATTCGTTTCTGGTGGGATTAGTATTTTGAAACCTGTCTTTGTTACATCTTTTTGCTAAGCTTTATTTCCAATCAGAACCATTTTATCTGTTATCATTGATCCCTGTCTTTAAGAATTTCCTCAACTTCTTCCAGCGAAAATCCTTTGGCTTTCAATAAAATCAGGAAATGATACAGCAGATCTGCCGCTTCATTTTTAAAAAGATCATCATTATTGTCTTTTGCTTCTATAACCAATTCTACGGCTTCCTCGCCTACTTTTTGAGCCATTTTATTAATTCCTCTCTGATAAAGTGAATACGTATAAGAACCTTCGGCTTTCGTATCTATTCTCTGGGATATTTTTTCTTCCAGCTCATACATAAATCCTTTGGTATTCTTCTTTCCAAAACAGCTGAAACTCCCTGTATGACACACTACATTCTTCGGAACGGCTTTAATTAAAATGGTATCCTGATCACAGTCGATATCAATACTTTTTACCGTTAGAAAATTACCAGATTCTTCTCCTTTGGTCCACAGTCTGTTTTTGGAGCGGCTGAAAAAAGTAACAATTCCTTCTTTCTTTGTTTTTTCAAAAGCTTCTTCATTCATGTAGCCAAGCATCAGAACCTGCAGTGTTCTGCTGTCCTGAATGATTACCGGAACAAGCCCGTTATCTTTATTAAAATTTATATTCATCGTACTTCTATTTTATGAGTTTTTAACTGTTGTTTTAAATCCTGAATTCCTATTTCATTAAAATGGAAAATACTGGCTGCCAAACCTCCTGTAGCTTTTGTTTCATGAAATACTTTAACAAAGTCATTCGCAGTGCCGGCTCCTCCGGAAGCAATCACAGGAATACTAATATTGTCTGAAACCAGCTTTGTAATGCGAAGGTCAAAGCCGTTTTTTGTGCCGTCACCATCCATTGAAGTCAATAGAATTTCGCCTGCTCCTAAACCCGCTGCTTCTTTTGCCCATTCTACCGTAGTAAGTTCAGTGGCTTCTCTTCCCCCTTTGATATGCACAAGATCTTTATCTCCCACCTGTCTTGTATCAATAGCAACCACTACACACTGACTTCCGAATTCCTGGGCCAGATCAGAGATAAGACCCGGATTTTTTACGGCTGAAGAATTGATACTGATCTTGTCTGCACCTGCTTCTAAAAGCTTTCTTACATCTTCCACAGAAGAAATTCCACCTCCCACCGTAAAAGGAATACTGAGTTCTTTGGCAATCTCTTTTACAAGTTCCACAAAAGTCTTCCTGTTCTCAATAGTTGCTGTAATATCCAGGAAAACAAGCTCGTCTGCTCCTTCCTGCTCATATCTTTTGGCCAATTCTACGGGATCTCCTGCATTTTTTAGGTCTTCAAAATTGATTCCTTTCACCGTAGCTCCGTCTTTTATATCCAGACATGGAATAATTCTTTTCTTAAGCATTTTCAATAAATTTCTGAAGTTGTTGTAAGCTGATTTTTCCTTCGTAAATTGCTTTCCCGATGATTGTTCCGGTACATCCTATATCTTTCATTTTATAGACATCCGTGATGCCTGAAATACCACCGCTTGCCACCAGCTGAACAGAGGTCTTGTATAAAATCTCAATATAAAGTTCTGTTGAAGGACCTTCCAGCATCCCGTCTTTTGCAATATCAGTACATATTGTGGACTGTATTCCTTTTTCCTGATACTGAAGGATAAAATCAATCACATCATTATCGCTTTCCTCCAGCCATCCGGATGTTTTAATCTTTCTGTTTTCACAGTCTGCCCCCAAAATGATCTTTTCCGCTCCATATTTTTGGATCATTTCATAGCAGAATTCAGGATTCTGAACGGCTATACTTCCTAAAGTGATCTGTTGAGCCCCAGAATTAAATGCTGTTTCAATATCCTGCTGAGTTTTTAAGCCTCCTCCAAAGTCGATATGCAGCGAAGTAGAACGGGCAATATTTTCCAGCACTTTCTGGTTGACGATATGCTTTGATTTCGCCCCGTCAAGATCCACCAAATGAAGGTATTGAACCCCAAAGCTTTCGAACTCTTTGGCCACTTCTACAGGGTCTTCATTGTATATTTTCTTTGTGTTGTAATCACCTTTTGATAAACGGACACATTTCCCGTCGATAATATCAATAGCCGGAATTATTTTCATCATTATAAATTTATAAAGTTTTTAACGATCTGATTTCCTATCATTCCTGATTTTTCAGGGTGAAACTGTACAGCATAGAAATTGTCTTTCTGCAAAGAAGCACTGAATGGCAGGATGTAATCACAGACAGAAGTTGTACAATATGAAAGCTCACAGTAGTAGCTGTGAACAAAATAAACATCACTGTTCTTTTCAATTCCTGAAAACAGTGGAGAAACCTGCTCTGAAAGCGTATTCCAGCCCATATGCGGAACAATATCCGTTGATGGAAATTTTCTGACATTGATATCAAAAATTCCCATTCCTTCAGTATCTCCTTCTTCATTTTGCTTGCACATCAGCTGCATTCCGAGGCATATTCCTAAAACAGGCTGCTTAAGGCCCGGAATCAAAAGATCAAGTTCTTTTTCCTTCAGCAGTTTCATAGTGGATGAAGCTTCTCCAACGCCCGGAAAGATCACTTTATCAGCTTTTAAAATCTGTTCAGGATCATCGGTGATCACAGAATCAACATTCAGCCTGTTGAGAGCATTCTGGACGGAGTTAACATTTCCTCCGTTGTATTTTATTATAGCGATCATATTTATAAACTTCCTTTTGTAGAAGGCAGACTGTAGTTACTATCTGATTGGTTCACTGCCATCTTAACGGCTTTTGCGAAGGCTTTAAAGATGGATTCAATTTTGTGGTGTTCGTTATCTCCTTCTGCTTTGATATTCAGATTGGATTTTGAAGCATCAGTAAAGGATTTAAAGAAGTGAAAAAACATTTCCGTAGGCACATCTCCTATCTTTTCTCTTTTAAATTCAGCATTCCAAACCAGCCATGACCTTCCCCCGAAATCAATAGCCACCTGAGAAAGGCAGTCATCCATCGGAAGCAGGAAACCATACCTTTCAATGCCTTTTTTCTTTCCCAAAGCTTTTAAAATAGCTTCTCCCAGCACAATTCCCGTGTCTTCAATGGTGTGATGTTCATCTACAGCAAGATCTCCGTTTACTTTAATCGTAAGATCCATATTTCCGTGTCTGGCAATCTGATCCAGCATGTGATCAAAAAAATGAAGTCCGGTTGAAATATCTGACTGTCCGTTTCCATCCAGATTGACTTCAATTTTAATATCAGTCTCATTGGTTTTTCTGGATACTTTAGCCTTCCTCATTCCCGATTTTAAGAACTGATAAATCTCTGACCATCGTGTTGCAGACAGCTCCGCCTCACTATTTAAGTTTTCATTAAGATAAATAGCTTTAGACCCAAGGTTTTTAGCAAGTTGCACATCTGTACTTCGATCACCAATTACATAGGAATTTTCAAGGTCGTAATTCCCATAAATGTATTTCCCAAGCATTCCGATTCCTGGTTTTCTGGTAGGAAGATTTTCAGATTCAAAGCTTTTATCAATTAAAATATCACTAAAAATGATGCCTTCATTTTCAAATGCCTTCAGCATTTTTTCCTGGGGTTTGATGAAATCTTCTTCAGGAAAACTCTCCGTTCCCAATCCATCCTGATTGGTGACCATCACCAATTCGTAATCCAGTTCATTGGCGATTTTTGCTAAGTTTTGAAAAACTCCCGGATAAAATTCAAGCTTTTCCAGAGAATCTACCTGAAAATCTGTAGGCGGTTCAATAATCAGTGTTCCGTCGCGGTCTATAAAGAGTACTTTTTTCATTATTAAATATTTTTCAAAAGGTTAATTAATTTTTCATTTTCTGCACGGCTTCCTACATTGATCCTGATACATCCGGGAATCGCAGGATCTCTTCTGCTGGTTAAAATCTCTTCTTCAAGCATTTTTCCGTATACATGATCTACATTTTCCATTTTGATCAGAAAGAAATTCGCATCCGTTGAAAATACTTTCGAAATACATGTAATTCCTTCAAACTGCTGCTTCAGCCATGCTCTCTCTTCCAGAATACGGTTTACGTTTTCCTGAAGTCTGTTTTTATCCTCCAGTGTTTTCAGAATCAGTTCCTGGCTAAGAACATTTACATTATAGGGAGCTTTTACAGTATTGATAAGGCTGATAATCTCTTCAGATGCATAAGCCATACCTACTCTTGCTCCGGCAAATCCCCATGCTTTGGAAAATGTCTGCAGTACAATCAGATTGGAATATTGATTCAGAAGTTCAATACTTGATTTTTTTCCGGAAAATTCAATATAAGCTTCATCTACCACTACAATCCCATTGAACTTCTGAAGATAGAATTCAATATCATCAATGCTGTTGCCTGTAGGATTATTTGGAGAGCATAGAAAGAATATTTTAAGAGAAGGATCTTCTGCAGCTTTTAAAAATTTCTCTTTTACAATCTCGAAGTTTTCATCCAAATCAAGTTTCTGTACTTTATTTTCGTTGATTGCTGCATAGAAACCATACATCGCAAAGGACGGGTTCATCATCAGAATGGCATCTTTTTTAGGCTCACAGAAAATTTTAATGATAAGATCTATCAGCTCGTCACTGCCGTTTCCTATGGCGATCTGTGAAGGCAAAACCTTTTTAAGCTCTGCAAGTCTCTTCTTAAGCTTTTTCTGGGTAGAATCAGGGTAACGGTTGCATTCTCCAAAAGGACTTTCATTCGCATCCAGCATAACGGGTGCATTAAATTCGTTATTGTCCCTGAAACTGATGTAGGGCTGTAATTGTACTATATTTTCTCTTACCAGAGTCCTGATACTGTTATTTTTCATTGTATTGTTTATTTAAAACTATTTTTAAACCATTAAGATGAATTGAGTTAAAGGATATTGAAGAAAATATCTTCAGATCTTTATTAAACAGTGGGCTGAATTCAAATGTATTTAAATCTTAACATTACTTAAAAGCTTCATTTTCTTAATGGTTCAATTTTTTTGATATACGCAAGAGCGCAAAGTTTTTTAATTCCGTAACACTTTTTAAGGCGCAAGAAAATCTAAGATTTTCAGCAAGGGTATGGACTTGGTTTTGTGTTTTTATATACATTAATCAATTTTATCTCCGATAAAATCTTTGCGTCCTAAAAAAATATATTTTACAATATTATTTTGCGTCTTTGCGTTTTCCAACATTCTTACTTTAATCTTATTGACACTGCATTTTTGTGGGCAAACAGACCTTCTGCTTCTGCCATGAGTTCAATTGTTTTTCCTAAATTCTGAAGCCCTTCCTTTGAAAGATGCTGGAAAGTTATTTTCTTCACAAAGCTATCCAGAGACACTCCGCTGTAATTTTTCGCATAGGCATTGGTAGGAAGTGTGTGATTGGTTCCGCTGGCATAATCTCCAGCACTCTCACAGGAATAGTTTCCAAGGAAAACAGAGCCTGCATTCTGAATTTCCGGAATATATTTTCCAAAATCATTAATCGCCAGAATAAGGTGCTCCGGAGCATAAAGATTGCTGAACTCAAGAGCCTCTTTCAGCGTATTGATCAAAATAAAAGAGCTGTTTTCCAAAGCCTGACCTGCAAATTCATTTCTGGGTAATTCTTTGATTTGCTGTTCAACACACTCTATTGTTTTATCAAACACTTTAAGGTCTGTTGTAATAAAAACAACCTGACTATCGCTTCCGTGTTCTGCCTGCGAAAGAAGATCGGCGGCACAAAATTCAGGAACAGCCTGTTCATCTGCAATCACAAGAACTTCACTCGGACCGGCAGGCATATCGATCGCAACTCCATAACGCTGGGCATATTCTTTGGCTGCTACGACAAACTGATTTCCAGGCCCGAAAATTTTATTGACAGCTGGAATGCTCTCTGTTCCGAAAGTCATTGCAGCAACAGCCTGCGCTCCTCCTGTTTTAAAGATTTCCGAAACCCCGCAAAGTTTTGCGGCATAAAGAATTGCGGGATTAACATTTCCACTCTTATCCGGTGGTGTGCAAAGGACTATTTCTTTACATCCGGCAAGATTTGCAGGAACTGCCAACATCAGCACTGTGGAAAATAAAGGAGCAGTTCCTCCCGGAATATAAATTCCAACGCTCTCTACCGCACGATTTTCACGCCAGCACACTACTCCTTTTGTGGTTTCAATTTTCTGAATTTCCTGCTTTTGAGAGCTGTGAAATATTGAAATATTCTCTTTTGCCTGTTGGATAGCCTGTTTCAACTCCTCATTAATCTGTTTTTCTGCCTCCTGAATTTCAGCTTCAGAAACTTTTATGCTTTGGGTTTCTGCTTTATCAAATTTTTTGTTGAATTCTATTAAAGCTCTATCTCCTTTTTTTTCAACTTCTGCAAAAATTTCTGTGATAAGTCCTGAAATTTCTTTCTGTTCCAAAACAGGACGTTTTACCAGATCTTTCCAGCTGTCTTTTGTGGGATATCTGTATATCTTCATTGTATTATTTTTAATTGTTTTTTACGTGAAGGCGCAAAGTTTTTAATTCCTATATCTTTTTTAAGGTGCAAGAAAATCTTAGATTTTCAGCAAGTATGTGAGTATTAAACAGTATTCAATTTTATCGCAGATAAAATCTTTGCGCCTTAAAACAGTATTAATTTTTATTCTATTGTGTCTTTGCGTTGGCCAACATTAACCATTCTTATTTTTTTAAATAACCATCTTATCAATTGGAATGATTAAAATATCCTGTGCTCCGTTGTCTTTCAGTTCGTCAATCACTTCCCAGAAACGTTCTTCATCAATCACGGAATGAATACTGCTCCAGCCTTCTTCCGCCAACGGAATCACTGTAGGGCTTTTCAATACCGGAAGAACTTCTGATACTTTCTGTATTTTATCGTTGGGAACATTCATCAGAATATATTTTGAATTTTTTGCTTTTAGAACAGCTTTAATTCTGAAGACAAATTTTTCAAGAATCGCCTGTTTTTCAGGTGATAATTGGAGTGTTTGAGCCAGCACAGCTTCAGATTTCAGCAAAGTGACGGTTTCTCTTAATCCGTTTTTGAATAAAGTACTTCCAGAGCTTACAATATCACATATTCCGTCTGCAAGACCTATATTTGGAGCAATTTCTACAGAACCTGAAATAACGTGAATATCTGATACAATTCCTTGATTTTCTAAAAAGTTTTTAAGAGTATTAGGATAAGAAGTAGCAATTTTTTTACCCTGAAAATAAGAGAGTTCATCAGTTTCCACTTCTTTGGGAACTGCAAGTGAAACACGGCATTTTGAAAACCCAAGTTTCTGGATTGTTTTGATATTTTTACCTTTCTCAGTCAGAAGATTCTCGCCTACAATAGCAACATCTACCACACCGTCTTCCAGGTATTGCGGGATGTCTGAATTCCGAAGGTACATGATTTCCATCGGAAAATTATCTACTGAAACTTTGAGCTGATCTTTCCCGTTGTTAACGAAGATTCCGCAGTCTTTGAGAAGCTGAAGAGATTCTTCGTAAAGCCGGCCGCTTTTTTGGATTGCAATTTTTAATTTACTCATTTTGCCTTTTTTTGGGTCCGAGCAAATAAAAACTGATCTATTGAAATTTCTGAGGAGAATTCAGGAAACAAAAAAACCGCCTATTTACTCAGACGGTTTTAATTATTTTGATTTTAGCACATACTTATTATCAATCAATTCCGCCTAACAGAGATGATGATGATAATGATGTAATGCTAAAAAAGTTGGTTTCATTGTTTCAATTATGATGCAAATGTAGGATTTATTTTTAAAATGCAAAGTTTTTTTTAATTAATTTTTGATAAAAATTCATCAACTCCTTTGCAATGGGTTCGTCATTAAACTTCTGAACAAACTCGAAACCCTTTTCCTCACGGCGTTTTCTCTCAGATTCATTTTCCCAGAGAAATTTTAATTTAGCACGAATATCAAGTTCATTGTCCGGATTCACATACACCGAATCTTTTCCTCCTGCTTCAGGGAGACAGCTGGTGTTGCTTGTAACAACCACCGTTTTAGAAAAAAGAGCCTCAATAACCGGGATTCCGAAGCCTTCAAAGAAGCTTGGATAGACAAAAATATCGGCAAGTTTATAGAGGCAAGCCAGCTCATCCACAGAAACTCCTTCCAGGAAAAGTACCTGTTTTTCCATTTTATTCTTTTTCAGGAAACTTTCTATTTTCTTATAATATTTAGTCTTTCTTCCTACGACTACAAGAGGAATTTCTGTACCGTTGACTGCTTTTACAACATTCAAAAGGTTTTTGCGGTCTTCGATAGTTCCTACATTCAACACAAACCTTTCCGGAAGCTTAAATTTCTCTTTGACAGCTTCCATTAATTCCGGAGACTGCTGCTCTTTAAAAGCATGATGACATCCCTGATAAATGACTTCAATCTTTGTCTCAGGAACTTTTAAATACCGGATAATATCTCTTTTGGTCTGTTCTGAAATAGCAATAATTTTGTCAGCCGTAGCAGCCGCTTTTTTGAATTTCCAGAAATGAATTTTCCTGTCAAAAAAAGAATAATACTGGGGATATCTTACAAAGATCAGATCATGAATGGTAACAACCTTTTTAATAGGTTTTGAATCCCATTTCAGAGGAAGCTCACCAGATAATCCATGGAAAATATCAGCACCTTGCTTCTGGGCATCTTTACCCATTTTTAACTGGCGGGAAAGGTTTCCTTTTGAGGTTTCAATAAATTGAACATTCGGGTGTTCCAGAATATCTTTCCCACGCTCCGATTTGTTTTTGTTGAGTAACAGATATTCATTGTCCGGTTCGTATTCTGAAAGGATTCTTACAAGATCCCTCGAGTAATTTCCAAGACCGGATGTATTGTGGAAAAACCGTTTTGCATCAAAGGCAATCTTCATCGTTGGATCTGTTTTTGAAATTCCTGAAATGTACCAAATGGATGTCCTTTTTCTTTCAGCCAGCCTACAAACGAATCAAACCTTTCTACCATATCTTTTCCTGAGTTTTTTACCGTAAATCCAGGAAGTTTAAAGGCTTCATCTTTAATTTCTGCAAATTCCCACGGGTGGAAATAAATGTTAAGATATTTGTCTTTTTTCAAACTGTCCAAAGCCAGCTTTTTGTAGAAAAACAATGGAAAATTATGAAAACTTAACCAGAATAAAGGAATTCTGAAATTAGGAGAAACCGAGGCCGGAACCTGCGTTACATTTCCTTCTTTAAAATAGGTTCTGGATACTTTTAAATTATTATATCTTCCCGGCAAAAATGTCGGATTGATGGAAGAATTATAAGAGTATCCTGCTCTTTCCACTTCTTTTTCGTCTACAGGCATCATTCTCGGCATTCTTAATCCGGTAACCTTTGTGGAGAATAATTCTTCCAGCCTTTCTCTTGATTCTTTGAGGTGTTTGTCTTCAAATTCTGAATGAAACCAGGTGTGAGAAGCCAGTTCATGGCCTTCCTGTAATAACCTTTCAATAAGATGTCTGCTGTTTTCTGCAAAAACTACCGTGGAAAAAAAAGTAGCTTTAACGTTATGTTTTTTAAGGATGTCAAGTATTCTTTCTAATCCTGTCTGTGAAATTGAAATCTGCTTTTCAAAGGGAATTTCACCCTTATATTCTAATGGCATATCAAATTCTTCAATGTCAAAACTCAATAAAACCATTTTAAAAATTTTTGTTTTTAATAATATAATTAGGTCTGTTTTTCACCTGTTTGAATATTTTACCTAAATAAATCCCCATAATTCCGAGGATAATCAGCTGAAGTCCTCCAAAGAAAACAATGGTCATAATCAATGATGCCCATCCCGAAATCTCTGTTTTTGCAATAAATGAATGAATAACGTATGCTCCATATCCAATAACTGAAAGCGCAGAGAATAAAAATCCCAGATATGCAGCCAGATAAAGAGGTTTCACGCTGAAAGCTGTGATTCCCGTAAAGGCAAAAGTAAACATTTTTTTAAGGTTGTAACTGCTTTTCCCTGAGAGTCTTTCTGCTGCAGTAAAGTCGATTCCTGTTTGTTTGAACCCCATCCAGCTCGTTAATCCTCTGAGGAACAGATCATCTTCATTAAAGTTTCTCATGACTTCAACAGCGCTTGCATCCAACAGTCTGAAATCTGAACCGCCGCCTTTCGTTAAATTAACATCTGACAGGCTTGATAAAAGCTTGTAAAATAAGTCTGATGTTTTTCTTTTAAAAAATGAAATCTCTTTGGGATACGTTCTGAAGGTAAAAACTACGTCATAGCCTTCTTCCCATTTCTTAATCATTTCAGGAATAAGCTCCGGCGGATGCTGAAGATCTCCGTCCATAGAAATGACTGCATTTCCGTGGGCACTGTCCATTCCTGCTTTTACAGCCGGCTGGTGTCCAAAATTACGGGAAAATTCGATGAATTTCACTTCATCATACTGACTGGAAAGTTCTTCTAGTTTTTGCTGGGTATTGTCTCTGCTGCCATCATTCACAAATATGATTTCAAAGTCATAATTGTTCAAACCATCAAATACTTCTTTAATTTTCTGATGGATCATAGCGACATTTCCCTCTTCGTTATAGGCAGGAATTACAATTGAAATTTTCTTCATATGTATTAATTCAGGCTGTAATTTTTCTCAAAATCTTTAGTCAGAAGTTCATAAGTTACTCTCAACCAGATTACAATACAAGGTACGGCTTTTAATGAATATTTGATGATATAATTCTCTTTTACAAATTTAGGGAACAGATCCGAAGTGGAGAAACATGTGAAAATAATGACAAAAACCAGTAATCCTATAATAAGCGGCGTTCTTTCTTTCTGAAGGAAAAACCAGATCAGCACTCCTACCACCGCAATAATATACGTTGGAGATTCTGAACTTGAACTGAATAATACTAAAAACAGTAATGTGGAAGCCAGAATCATCAATTGGAACGCATAGTGCTTGTATTGTTTAATTCTGATGTAAGGTAAAGCAAAAAGCGGCAATCCACCTGCTAAAAATACAAGGTTAGAAATAGACGCATCTCCCAACACTCTTCTTACAAAGCCCATCAGTGAGATGTCCTGCATATTTCCTAACACCTGGTTTTCGCTATTCTTTTCTACAATAGACTGGAACCAGTCCGAGTAACACTGAATGACAAACTGCGGACTTGAATAGGCCATCGGAAGTACGAAAAACAATATAACAATGCCAATTCCTGAAAGAATAAATTTGGTTTTGTTTTTAATAAAGAAAAACTGTGTCAACCCTACAATTCCGTAGATTTTCACGAATATTCCAATTAAAATTGCGGTTACAGATTTTACTTCTTTTCTTTCGTAAATATATACTGCAGACAACAGCAAAAGACCTGTGAGTGCTACATTAAACTGCAGACTTAAAGCAGCAGTAATGTACTCCTGAAGACAAAGCAAACCAAAGATTGCTTTTTTGCTGTCTGAAAAAGGCAGTTTATAAATTCCGTAGATAAAGATGAAAGTATTGGCAATATTCCAAAGTGAAATTCCAAGCCAATCCGGCATCATGGCAAATGGAGCAATCAACGCACTGAAAAATACCCCATAATGGTTCAGATCAAAATAAAGATCGGGATAATGGATAAACAGGTTTTTCTGATGAATCGTATTAAAGAATACATTTTTAAAAATCAGATAATTATTAATCGCGTAATCTCCTCTCAGGTATTTGGAAATTGCTGTAACAACGGATATAATAAGATAAACCCCAAATATATATTTAGGGTTTAATAATATTTTAAGAAATTTTTCTTTCAAGATTGTTGTATTAGATTAAAATATTAATCTTAAACGGCTACATTATTATCTCTCAATGCATCATTCAGAGATGTCTTCTTATCGGTAGATTCTTTTCTCTGACCGATGATCAGTGCACATGGAACCTGATATTCTCCAGCAGGATACTGTTTTGTATAGCTTCCAGGGATTACTACTGAACGTGCAGGAACTCTTCCTTTAATTTCAATTGGAGTATCTCCTGTAACGTCGATAATTTTTGTAGAGGCTGTCAATACTACGTTTGCACCCAATACTGCTTCTTTTTCTACGTGAACTCCTTCTACAACGATACATCTTGAACCGATAAAGCAGTCATCTTCAATGATTACCGGAGCAGCCTGTAATGGTTCCAATACACCACCAATGCCAACACCACCACTCAGGTGAACGTTTTTACCAATCTGTGCACAGCTTCCAACTGTAGCCCAAGTATCTACCATTGTTCCCGAATCTACATAAGCACCAATATTCACATAAGAAGGCATCATAATTACTCCCGGAGCAATGTAAGCTCCTTCTCTCGCTACTGCATGTGGTACAACTCTCACCCCTTTTTCAGCATAACCTCTCTTCAAAGGCATTTTATCATGAAATTCAAACGGGCCTACTTCAATCGTTTCCATTTTCTGGATCGGAAAATACATTACTACAGCTTTTTTCACCCATTCATTTACCTGCCATCCGTTTTCTGTAGGTTCCGCAGTACGAAGTTCCCCTTTATCAACTAAAGAAATAACTTCTCTGATTGCCTTCTGGCTGTCTTCATTCTGCAATAATTCTCTGTTGTCCCAGATATTTTCAATAGTTTGTTGTAATGACATGTTTCTTATTTAAATTAGTTTGAAAAATTATACTGCCCAAAGATACAAAAAAGTTCAGCAAAACTGTTTTTAACATTGTGTTTTAATAAAAGGTGAGCATACGCTTCACGCTCTTTTTATAGGTCTGGTAAATTTCTCCGTGTTCCTTTAGAAGAAACTCTTCTTCAAGCCTGATCTGAATCTGCATTAAAATATTTCCCGTCAGTAGAAAAGCAAAAGCAATTACAGTAGGGAAAGCAAGGAAAAATCCAATAAGACTGATGGTCATTCCCAGGAATATGGGATTTCTTGAAAATCTGAATAATCCGTGAGTTACCAGTTCTGTTTTTGCTGAGTTATCAATTCCAATCCTCCATGAGTTTTTCATTTGTAACTGGGCTATGATCACCCAAATCAATGCAAAAATCATTGATATAATTCCTGTGTACTGAAAAATATCATATTCCAGCACATTGATTTTAAAAGCAGAGAAAATGTCTTCCGGAAAAAATAAAAGTAGCATTGTATAGATAAACAAAGCAAATAAAATCAGCTTAAAATACAATCCCACAAGTCCGTATGCGGAATCATCTTTAGGAAGAACGTCAGGATTTTTTCCAATTTGTTTAGCCACTTTGTAGCTAATGCCAACAAATGAGACCAAAAAGAAAATGATGAAGTAAAAAGGGATAAAAAATCTGATGAAATCTGCCATATGATAATAGTTTTGGGCAAATTTGCTAAGTTTCGTGATGCAATGCTATTGCAATGATTGGGGACTTTATTGGGATTGATGAAATTTGCAATTGTAAGCTTAGAAATCCCTATCCGCCGGAGGGGTAGCGAAAATTCAAAGAATTTTTGACGAGATGGTTAAAGAAGATGATGATATAAGTTTTGGCTAAAGCCGGTTGATTTCTTTTTTTCGATTAAACGGGCTAAAGCCCATTTCTATTGATAGAATATTTACAACACTCTTTGAGCATGAAGATAAGCCTTATTCCAATATTTTTCATTCAGGGATGAGATGATCACACCTTTTGAGGTAGAAGCATGAATAAATTTCACTTCTCCGTCAGGACCAATATCATGAACAATTCCCACATGAGATACTCTGCTTCCTCCGGCTGTTGCAAAAAACAACAGATCACCAGGTTTTACGTCTCTTATATCAATATTCTTTCCGGCTTCGGCCTGATCAGAAGATCTTCTGGGAAGATTAAAATCATTTTCTTCAAAAACTTTTACCGTAAATCCCGAACAGTCAAATCCTGAAGAAGTATTGCCTCCGAATTTATAAGGTGTCCCGATATACTTTTCTGCATCTTTCAGAATATCATTGATTGATCTGGAAACACTACCATTAAATTTTGAATCCAGCTTTCTGAGATTTTCAGTTTTTGCAATGGTTTTCGTATTTGACTTTTTACTTCCTGAAGCACTTTTAGAGGATCTGCAGGATACTACAAAAACTGAGACTGCTAATACCGCAACAATCTGCTTTATGTTCATTTTTTGTTCAAATAATTCCGTTCCCATATTCTTCTGATTTATAATTAATTAACAAAACATACGACAAATATACATTTTATATTTTAATTATAAAATAACTATACTACAACTATATGATAAATATAAGTTAAAAATTTGATTTTCATTATTTATTGGTATATTTGATTTCTATTTTGAAAATATGGCAACCTATGAAAGTGTAATCAAGATCACAGGAGCGGTGGGAGATCTGGTATTTTATACTCTGAATGGCAAAAATGTGGTTCGGAAGAAAAGCGGGTTCAATAAAGCCGCCTTTAAAAAAAATCCCTCCTATGAGAAAGTGAGACAGAACAGTTCTGAATTCGGCCACTGTTCCAGAATGGGGAAAATTATCAGGAAAAGCCTGGAATTATATATTAAAGAAGCAGGTGATCCCCTCCTCTACCAGAAGTTTGCAAAGGTAATGACGATCATTAAAGATTTAGATACAGTTTCTGAAAGAGGAAAAAGAACGGTTGAAAATGGTTTAAAGACTGAAGAAGGAAGAAAAATTCTGAGAGAATTTCAATGGGGTGCAATTAATAATGTTTCTGATGGTGTAACAATGAAAGATCATGTTCTGTATAAAAATGATCATTGTACATCAGACCATGGAGTGATTTTAACTTTAAAACTGGATTCTGAAAATTATAGTATCGAAAGTAGTAAGGAAATAATCCGCTGGAATCAGCAACAAGATAAGTCTTTTAAAAAGTACTTTTCTGATGATGATCTTTTGCTCTATTTTGTAACATTAAAGAATGAAAATGACAAGGTTACCCATATAGGATTTGTTTAAATAAAAAAAGTCTGCAGTACATTCTGCAGACTTTCTTGTTTTATTTCTTTTCTCCTTTCCAGCTTCCTGATATTGCAGGTGTTGGAAGTGAGTTGGACCAATTTCCGTTTCCTTTTTTTTCTTTCGTTAACGTTCCTTTGAAATCTCCTTGTGAAGGAAGTCCTACTCTGGCGTTAAGATCTCCTGTCTCACTTAAATTTCCGGTAATACTGTAGTTTTCATTATTCACATCGGAATGCATTGTTCCTACCACTTTACCGCTCTCATCTACCACAAAGTTCCAAACTCCTTTATCTGCTCCTTCATAAGAACCAGACCATGTTCCTACATAATCATAAATAGTATCATCATCAGAGCTGCACCCGATAAATAAAAACGCTGTTAATAAAAGTAAAAAAAGTTTCTTCATAGTTTCAGTAGTTTTATAACCTAAAATCCTGTTATTCTCCTGCGCTTTCTTCCTAAAAATCCAGTTACAGAGAATGTTTCTTAATATTTATTATTTTTTTGTTCCGTGCAAATCTACTAATTTTTTTATTCAAATTATCTGAATTTTAATCAGCATCCAATATGTTTATTAAAAAACAACATATTTCGGCTAAAATACAAATATTTTTCAAACAAATACAAGGTATATAAATTTGACTTATTATAAAAATATGGTTAAAAACTAATAGTAATAAGTTCAATATTCGTTTATAATTATATCAATATTAGATTTAAAGCTATTTTTATTTCTACTTTAAAGATATTTCTTACCTTAGTGAAAAAATAAACTTTTCAAAAAATTACATGAAAACAAAAACACTATTTTTAGCAGCACTTGTTATTTGTGGCAGCTCAACAGCGCAAGTTGGGATTAATACATCTACTCCGAGCCATACTTTGGATGTAAATGGCCTGGTAAGAGTAAGAGGACTTTCAAATGCTGAAAAAAAAATTGTTGCAGCGGATGCACAGGGAGTTTTAATTCTTATTTCTCCAGAAGAAATTTTTGCGCCAAAGGCTATACTGAACACATCAACCTCTTCCACTGAACAAAGATCCACTGTATACGAAGGAAAATGCTTTCAACCTGGTGACAATGCTTCTTCCTGTACCGTTTCTGTAAACCATTACTCCTCCTGTGCAGGGTTCACCAATCCTGTAGATACTCAAATTATTGTGGGACAAGGTATCAATACCGGCAACGGACAGTTTCTAGGTACCTGGACTGCCCGATATGTTGACAATAAAGGTTTTACCGGCACAACTCCCGTTGCTAACCAAACGGCACCTGACTATCCCAGAATCTCATATCCAAGTACCAATACAGTCAACTACCTGGGAAATGGAAATTTTGCTGGTCAATGTAATACAGATCTGGTAACTACTATTAACCAGAGCACCGGAGATATAAAAGTAGAGTCTGTAAAGCGAAGCATGTACGCACACCTTGTGTACCTTATTAATATTGCCCGCTCCAGATCTTTATAATAGTTGATATTTGATTTCAAAAAGGCAGCCCCAATATTTTCATTGCGGCTGTTTTTATTTTTTTCAAATCCAGTTTATTCTGTTGGAATTCCTGGAGGAAGTAAAAATAAATATAAAAAGGTTAGCCCCAATTAAGGGGCTATTGTTTAATATTGCTTTTTCTTTTCAATATTTTCAGATAATAAAAGAATCTCTTTATTTATTACATCTGCATTCACTTTTTTGGTAATAATACTGCTATGACTTGCGTTCATTATTATTTGTTTTCCTTGAGAAGAAAGTTCTTTTAGCTCTTTTTGCATATGAAACCATATTTGAAGTTGTTTTTCAGGATCAATTCCTGCCTTCCTGTATTTTTCTTTTTGGGATTCTTTATACTGTTCTGTAGCAGTAAATACCAAAACAGGTAGTGAATCTAATTTCTTTGCCTGCCCTGCCCGCTTCAGTACATCATTGGTAAGTTCATTCTCTCTTAAAAACATACTATAAACATCACCAGAATTATACGTTAGCAACTGTGAGCGGCTATACGCTTCTTTGGGCAAATCATCACCTTGATAAGGCTCTTTGCTAAATATTTTGTTATAAATACCCAAAATACCTAAATCCGCAAGTATAGATCCTATTTTAAATAATTTTGCCTGTTCTGTGGGAATCAATTCTTTTTGTGCTAATCGGTTCCATTGTTCAGGATGGCTTGAATCTATGAATACAATTCCTTTAACTTCGTTTGGATAAAGATCTCTAAATATTCTACTGTAAGGACCTCCCATAGAATGTCCCACCAAAATGTAAGGTGGTTTTTCCCCAATTTTCTCTAATAATTCATGAAGCTGATGCGCATAAAACTCAGGAGATCTATTATTGCTATTACTCGATTCGCTAAACCATTTTCCATCTCTGTCATAGCGTATAACTCTCGTTTTATCCTTTAAACCTTCTGCAATCCAATGCAGCATATCTGTATTACCATGTGCCCCCGCTTCAATAATAACCGTAGGTAGAGATTTTTTATTTCCTTCTATTCTTACATGAATATTAGTTCCATTAACATTCACTAATTTACCTGGCGGAACTGGTTTCGGAGAAAATAATCGATAACACATCCCTAAAAACAGCAATAATATTAGAATTCCTATTATAAGTTTACCTAAAAACTTAAATATTTTTAAAATTGATTTCATAGTTATTTTTAAATCTCAAATTGACATTGTAAGAATTGTACAGAGTATTTTACGAAAAACTAAATTGTGACTGCGTAAATATGTTGCATTGGAAGTTTGATATAGACATGATTAAAAGTTTTCGCGCAAATATAACAAAAGCCCTATCAATAAGAAGGCTGTAACTTACTTAATTTTTCTAAAAAACATACAGACCTTGGTGATTGGTGGTCTCAGCTTATAGCGCATAAATTAATGAATTAAAATATTATTTTTTACGATAAATATTGATTGATGATTTTCTTTCAAAGAAATGAGAAGAATCAGAATTTAGAATATAGAAAAAGCCCTTATGAAAAGGGCTTTACTGTAGTGGAGAATACGGGATTCGAACCCGTGACCTTTTGACTGCCAGTCAAACGCGCTAGCCAACTGCGCCAATCCCCCGTCTTTTATTATAAGGCGGTACAAAAGTAAGTATTTAAATGATATTTGCAACTATTTTATACTTTTTATTGAATTAAAATTGATGAAAACAGACTCAATGATCGTAAAACCAATCATTCTTCATGCAATAACTTTTACTGATTAACCCTGTTTTTACATGAATTTATATTAAATTATGCTACAGTACTGTATATTTTTTATAAAATGGGGTTAATTTTGTTGTTACAATAGTTAACACAACTAAACCATTGCAAATCAAATAGCATATGATCCTTTTATGATACCACTTTTTAATTGTCACTGTAATCCAGTTATCATTTTCGATCAATGAATACATTTCTTCTTTTAAGTACATAATGACATGATCCTTCTTCTTTCCGTTTAATGAAAATAAGTCTTTCATAATCTTTGGTAATTTTTAGTTTAACAAGTTTTTATGTTGGCTTATTTCATGGGTTAGTTTAATTATTCCAAATATAGTGAAATAATATAAAATAATTTATGATGCTAATCATAAAAGAATAATTACATTAATATATTCATAAAAAAATTTATTATTAGAAAATTTTTCTATTCAAAAAGAAAAATCAAGAGCATCAGCAGAAGGTCTGAAATTGGAATGCATTGCCGCTGTAAAGTAGTTACAGAACACCTGATACACTGCAGAATAAGGATCTGTAGCACGGATTCCAAGCTGTGTATAAACAGTAAGATAATTTTTGGACCAGCTCTACTCCATATTCATGAATCTCGTTTTGTTTATCCTCTGAAATTTCTTTCTGATCACCGAGTATATTTTCTACTTCTCTGGCAATATGTAATACTTTTTCCAAATTCTTTTCAACAGATTCTGCAAAACTTTTGAAATTGATCTCAGGACGAATACGTTCTGCTTCTTCAATAAAATGAGAAGCCATTCCCAGATAATTGACCAATAGCGTCAGATCCGCAAAAACCCGAAACGGAATACTGTCCAGAATATCATTTGTGAAAAAAGTATCATAAACAAAACTGTAATCTTCGCTTACAATGACATTTTCAATGGTGAACGAATAGGTTCCGCTGGCTTTCATCCCCATAGACTTCCAGTTGGGGATAATTTGAGCCTGCTCTTTTGGAATAATGAATGAGCGAATAATCTCCTTACCGTCTTTATCCATTATAGGTTTCCCGTTTTCCGTAACCTTGGCATTTAATGTAAAGTGGGTCAGATGAGGTGCTCCTGTTGCAAAATTCCATAAACCGTTTATCAAATAGTTGCCGTTATCTTGTTTTTCTGCAGTTCCGCCAATCATTCCGCTTCCGCCAAAGCAGGTTTCAGAATGGGTAAAGAGTAACTGAGCTACTTCTGGTTTGATATTTCTGGAAAAATAATTCGCTCCTGCACAAAGCGTCAGCATCCAGCCGAAACTTCCATCGGTTTCAGCCCAGCCAAATAATGCTTTAAGTCCTTCTTCAAAACGATAGCCGAGCCCTCCATATTTTTTGGGAACCCAGATTTTAAGTAATCCTTCTTCGTGAATACATTGTATTACCTCATCAGAAATTAGAGAAGCTCCATGAAGTTCTTGTCTGATCTCTTTACTACTCAGCATTGGCTTTGGATTTAATAATTTTTTGCCACTCTATATATCCGGAAATGGCTACTAAAAATAAAAACGACGTTAAAACAGCATAGAGATATAGTTCTTTATGAATCATCAAAGGAATGGAAATGATATTACTGACATTCAGTATCACCCAGTTTTCAATTTTTCTTCTTGCCATGAGCCACATTCCTGCCCAGGCAAAAGCACTCACCAGAGAATCCCAAACAGGAACATCAGAATCGGTAAAGTGAGTAAGAAAAGACCAGAATAAGATAAACGTTCCCAGAACAATTCCTCCGGTAATCCATTTTTCTGTGGTGGTGGTAACGGAGATTTCCATTTCGGATTTCTGTTTCCCGAATTTCCAGTACAGCCATCCGTAGATGCTCATAATCAGATAATAAAGATTTAAGGTAAATTCAGCATAAAGCTTTGAAGCAAGCATCACATACAGCGTAAGCAGAATGCCTGCAATTCCGAAAAGATAGTTGTTGACATTATTTTTACGGGCCAATAAAACCTGAATGACTGAAAATAAGACTCCAAACCATTCCGGTAAGGTAATTTGTTTTAAAATGTCCTGCATCATATTAATTATTAGAAATCAAATGATGAGATGATAAATAAGCAATCCCTACACCGGCATTATCCGGATCAGGTGTGGAAGTACAATCCTGGGTATCATCTCAGCCACTGTTATCTGTAGCACCCCATTGTTGGGGCAAAGGTGCAGTTTTTTTGTGGAAAAAGAAAATACATCAACCTTTTTATTTTGAAATGGAAAATCCTAAATCATCCATTACAATAAGTATTTTATTCTTTACAAACTAACCGGAATGTAAGATTAATACGCTCTTTCATAGAAGTTACAGATTTAGCAATCCGATGTTCCCAGTTTTCCTGGAGATCTCCTTTCATAATCAATAATGAACCGTGAGGAAGCGGCAGACTGTATTTACTCTGATGATGGTCTTTTTTCCTGAAATCAAAGTTTCTGGTCTGCCCTAAACTTACTGATGCAATCACAGGACGTTTTCCGTATCTGCTTTCTTTATCTCTGTGCCAGGCAACAGAATCATTATGATCTCTGTAAAGATTCAGCAATACAGAATTGAACTTATAACCGAATGTTTCTTCTATCCTTTCTTTTAAAGAAAACAGTTCAGGGGTCCAGAGATTATTCTCCACTTCACCATTTCCTAATGGATAATCCGTTTTCGGATCCCCATACCATGCGGTTAAGCGTGGGGTCAGAACCGTTTTATCATACATTTTCTGGGTACGCTGTTTCCAGGGTGCTGTTTCGAGCAGATGATTCTTAAGTTTATCTGCTTCATGCTGGCTCAGGAAATGCTCACTGTATTCCAGAAGGTCTTTTGGAAATTCATATAAATCTTCTGAGTCGAACAAACTAAGCTGAGTCATTTTTTTATTTTTTTAAATAGGAGAAAAGCTTATGGTATTTAAGCAAATAACATTGATATAAATAATATCTGCAAATATATTAATAATGATACAAAATAAATCAAACCTCAAATATCATTAGAAAAAAATACATCCTGGTGGACTTTCAGATGAACTGCATCATTATTTTTATTCGTTAAAAACAAGCCAATTATAGTATAATTCACTTTTATAACAAATTGTAAATTAAAGATCTGAAATAATTAATATGCTCAAAAAAATCAGTAATAATGCATTATACACATACAATAGGAAATCACTTCGTTAAGATTTAATACTTAATTCAAAAATAATTATTCATCTTTGCAGCCTTAAATTCAAAAACGCTAGTTTATTTCATGAGCATTATTTTTAAAAAGCGACTAATTATAGCGCTTGTATTACCTACGGCAGCCTTATATTATGGGCAGAGTACGAAGGATTCTTTAGAGAAATCTAAATCTATTGATGAGGTGATGTTGGTGGGTAGAAACCTTTCCCAAACAGCCAAAGAAAGAAAAACTCCTGTTGCAGTTTCCAATATTAAGGCAGCAGAAATTCAGGAAAAACTGGGAAACAGAGAATTCCCTGAAATTATGAAGTCTACCCCATCCGTTTACGTTACCAAAGTAGGTGGAGGATTCGGAGACAGCAGAATTAACATGAGAGGCTTTGACGGGGCAAACATTGCAGTGATTATCAACGGGCAGCCGGTGAATGACATGCAGGGAGGTACGGTGTATTGGTCAAACTGGACCGGATTGGCTGATATTGCAAGCAATATTCAGATCCAGAGAGGTTTGGGAGCATCTAAATTTGTTGTTCCTTCTGTAGGGGGAACCATCAATATTGTAACCAAAGCTACGGATTCTGAGCAGAAAGCAATGATTAAAGGAGAAGTTGGTAATGACAACTACTCCAGAATATCTGCAATGTACTCTTCCGGTTTAAAAAACAAATGGGGAACAACCGTATTGCTTTCCCGCTGGCAAGGTGACGGATACATCAATGGAACAAAAGGAGAAGGTTACTCATGGTTTTTCTCTACAGGGTTTAAGCCTAATGAAAAGCATGCGTTCAATTTAATCGCTACCGGAGCACCACAGGTACACGATACGAGAAGATCTTCTGCAACCGGAGCAAACGTAGCAACACTGCAGCAGTTTGAAACCTATGGAAGAAGATACAATCCTCAAACAGGAATGCTGAATGGCTCTCAATTCAATTTAGCACCTAACTTCTATCATAAGCCTATTGCATCCCTTAACTGGGACTGGACGATGAATGACAATCTTAAGTTATCTACAGTTCTTTATGGCTCATGGGGACGTGGCGGCGGAGGAACAGGACTTAATGGTTCTATCAAAAATGCAGCCGGACAAACCATGAACTTCATGAATTATGGCGCTGGCGGAGATGGTACCATCAACTGGGATATGATTTATCGTTATAACAGAGGCGGTATGGTAACCGATTATAATGGAAATAACTTCCAGAAATCTACCTTTACAGCACCTGCAGGCTCTCCTGGTGATTATAACGGACAGTATGTATCTACTCTTAACGGAACCAGCGGTATCGTGAGAAAGCAAAGTATCAATGCTCATGACTGGTATGGTGTGATTGCAGATCTTAATTATAAAAAAAATAACTGGACTTTTAACGGAGGTATTGATCTTAAAACATACAAAGGAGCATTATATGATATTGTAACTGACATGTTAGGATCAGATGCATTATTTGTCACTGGTACAGCCAATGCTCCAAAAGGTTACTATATCAATCAAACCGTAAAACCGGAACCGCTTACCAAGCTGAAAGATGCTCAGAAGGTATCTATCCACAACGAAGGTCTGGTAAAATGGGCCGGGATCTATGGAATGGTAGAATACAGCTCTGAAAAACTAAGTGCATCTGTTCAGGGGTCTGTTTCTGAGCAATATTACAAGAGAAGAGACTATATGTTATATACTCCCGGAAATCAGGAGACAAAATGGTATCACAAAACAGGTTATATTGTAAAAGGAGGTGCAAATTATAATATAGATGATCACCATAATGTATTTTTCAATACAGGGGTAATTTCAAGACAGCCGTTATTCAACGCTTTATTCCCTTCAAACCAGAATATTTATAACGATGCAAAGAATGAAAGAATCTTCTCTGTGGAATTGGGATATGGTTTCAAATCGCGTTATATCGATGTGAATATCAACGCTTACAGAACACAGTGGGACGACCGATTTATTTCCAGAACATTCAATGCTACAGCAGCAGATGTTGCTAAATTCTCCCAGCTAAGTCTTGGAAATGCTTATTTCTACAATGCACTGAATGTAGGCCAGCTCCACCAGGGAATCGAGCTGGAAGCAAAGGCAAGACCTTTTGCTAACCTTAGACTGAGAGGAATGGTATCATTGGGTAACTGGAAGTATAAAGGAAATGCCAACTTCAACATCCTTGATGTTCAGAACAACCAGGAAATAGCAGGAGCTACAGGAACAATCAATATCAAAGACCTGAAGGTTGGAGATGCAGCCCAGACAACTGCAAGCATCGGAGCGGATTACAATATCACCAAAGCTTTCAGCATTGATGCCAACTGGGAATATTATGACAAGCTTTATGCTCAGTTCAACCCGATCAACTTTCTTACTGAAGCCGCAAGAGAAAAAGGAATTGTAAAATTGCCAAGCTACCATTTATTTGATGTAGGAGCTTCTTACAAATTCACGCTTGATGCTAAAAAATCTTTAACATTGAGAGCGAATGTATACAACTTATTCAACAAATATTACATTTCTGAATTAAGCTCCAATATTTTTGCTGGTGATAAAATTGCCAATGGTCCGGATGCCGGAAAAACTTATCAGGAAACTGGCAGAGTGTATCAGGGTGTCGCAGACGGAAATACAGGATTCCTTGGTTTTGGAAGAACCTGGTCTGTTGCAGCCACTTTGAGATTCTAAGCAGCCTTATCTGAATAAAACAAAGAGTTGTAATTGTAATGATTACAACTCTTTGTTATTGTTAAACTTCAGCGGGTTTACTGCTTAACTCCATGTCTATCCGATAAGCCAGATCGACAAAAGCAACGGTTCCATTTCCGTCACCTATTTTAGGTACTATTTCTCCTAGTCTTGGCATACCAGCATGTCTCCTAAAGCCATCAATTGACTCCCAAGCATCATTATTAGTATACCCATTATGCACAAGAATCCCATCCTCAGTCACATAATAGTTTTCATTATCCTCAATATCAAAATTATAACCCTATTGAATATAAAAAAGGAAATGTTCAAAACACTTCCTTTTTGTTATAATTAACTATTAGTTTTGGATTTTAGAGCATACTTTATTCATTAACAGGAATTGCCATATCTTCCATATTATTCTTTAAAATTGTGCTAATATAATTACCCTTCTCTCTATCTATACTTGCTGTTGCAAAGGTCATTGGAGATTTATATTTAACCCCTTTAAAATCAGGGCTAGTGAGAACCGGCATCATATAAAATGTATTCTTTTCATTATCAATATCCATCACCCATTTGCCTCCTAAATGTTTTCGAAATGTTTCTCCAATATAAATGGTAAGAAGGTCTAACATTCTAGAATCTTCTTTTAAATTGTTAATCGATGGATAGTTATTGATAATCCATTTCTCTAATTCATCTAATGATTTGATGCTGTAATCCAGAGTAAGATTATTTTCTTGCGCAAACCCTTCTGTAAATGAATCCATTTTTTCTCCGATGAAAAAAATCCATTCCTGAAAGTTTTCTTGTGTATATGACATCTTATTGTTTTGAAAATTATATCTATTTTCTTTGAAGCTTCGTGATCTAAAGATTTGTTACTTCATCAATTTGAAAATCAAGACTTGTAAAATAAATCCAGATCCATTTATTCAGGAAAGTCAAAGTGATTTCATCATACCTTTCATCTTCAGAATAAATGTAACTTTAAAGTTTATCTCTGATCAATCTCTATTATCTACAAACTTTGCTGCTATTCAATACTCATCTTTTTACTTTACAAGGTTAATTAAATCTTCTATTGAATCCCCTCTTACTCCAAACTCTTGATTTCCAACCTCAGTTCGTAATAGATTCATTGCTTTCATTACCAAAATCATAGCTATATTGAGCATAAAAAAGGAATGTTAAAACGTTTCCTTTTTGCTATAATTAAATAGTGTTGGTCTTTAGAGTATTCTTTAATAACACTATTATTCATTAACAGGAATTGCCATATCTTCCATATTATTCTTTAAAATTGTGCTAATATAATTACCCTTCTCTCTATCTATACTTGCTGTTGCAAAGGTCATTGGAGATTTATATTTAACCCCTTTAAAATCAGGGCTAGTGAGAACCGGCATCATATAAAATGCATTCTTTTCATTATCAATATCCATAAACCATTTACCTCCAATATGCTTTCGAAATGTTTCTCCAATATAAATAGTCAGTAAATCCAAAATTGTATGATCTTTTATTAACTGATCTTCATTCTTATAAGTTTTTAAAATCCATCCCTCTAATTCATCTAATGATTTGATACTGTAATCCAGAGTAAGATTATTTTCTTGCGCAAACCCTTCTGTAAATGAATCCATTTTATCATCGATATAAAATATCCAATCTTGAAAGTTTTCTTTTGTATATAACATATTTAATTTATTTTATGGTTTATGTGAAACTTTAATACCTGCAGCTTTCAATTCATCCAGCAATGGTTGGCTTGCACCACCCTCAATTCTCCACTCAATATCCCACCCATCTTTAACCAACTGCTTATCTCTTTTTATTTCGTACATTATTTCTTCTGTCCTTGAGAAATAATTTCCAGACTTCACTTCAATTCCTTTTTGTTTTTTTATATCAGCAATATCTAACCTTCGATTTACAGTATTTCCGTCTAATTCAACTTCTACTGTAACTTCTCGTTTACCCCATCCTACTTTTTCATGATAAGCATCTGCTGCAGCATTTCCTTTATTAGCATTCTGAATAGCAACATCATATCTTTTACTCCAGTCATCATAATCTAGTTCACCACCTCTAGCCTGGTAATCTTCCCATCTTTGAGCTTTATGTTCTGGAGTACCAGCCTCCAATTTATACCCATTATGCACCAGAATCCCATCCTCAGTTACATAATAGTTTTCATTATCCTCAATATCAAAATTATAAACTTTTTCGTAATGGGATAAAAAATCAGACTGTCCATGACAGTCTGATTTATATAATTTTTTCTTTTTCTATAAGAGTGTTGAGTTTATATTAAATCACTTGTTTTCTCATAAAAATTATAACGTTCAACAGACAATCTTCTACCTATTACCACTTTTGAAAAAAAACACCTTCTGGTATTTGCCAAGAGCTATTTTGAAATAAAGATTTAATAATTGTTACACAGTCTTCATATGTACATTCTTTTTGATAAGAACCCATTTCTGTTATTTCAGGAATATCTAGCTGCCAAACATTATCGTTTATCCATGCAAATTGTCTTATTTTATTAAATTCATTCTTAATTCCCAAAAAACTTCCATCTGCTTCGGATAAATTATAAAATCTATTCAGGACATCATCAAGAGTTACTTCAATAGCATTATTAGAAGTAATTTCTTCATTTAAATATTCATCATTATAAAATAATTTATTCATGGATTAATTTTTTTATAATTTTTTCTTTAGATTTTACTATATCTCCAGAAATTTCACCTGTATTGGGGTCTTCTTTTAGACCAAATTTTGTTTTAGTAAGATCTTGAATTACTGCAATCATAATTGCTAAAACTTCTTCATCAGATTCTATCTTTATTTTACTCAATATAAAAGATAAAATACTCTCTTTTGTATCAGGATTACGAAAATAAATTTGACGCATCGCTGTGATTGTAAATCCGCGTAACAGATTTTCTTTTTCTATATCAAAATTATTTTCCAGAACATTTATCGTAGTAGAATCTCCTAGCCAGCCAATAGCTACTATTGCTTTATACCTTACATCTTCATCAGTATCTTTCAAATAAGGAATGATATAGGGTAAATATTTTTTATTATAAGAAAGCCCTATAAGATGTATAATATTAGATTTTTTTAATGAATCTTTTTCCACATTTAACTTTTGTACTAAAAATTCTAATCCACTTTCTCCTCTCTTTAAAAAACCTTTTCCTAATATTCTTTTCAAATCACTATTAGAAGTGTCTTGAAAAAAAGAATAATGCAGTTCCATTCCTTTCTCCGAAGAATCACTTAATAAAGAATTTAAAAAATCATTATGCACCTTGAAACTATCCGTTTCATTTGCTTTTTCATAATCTATAGTAAGTTGCTGGTTTTTATTATCTATCATAATTTTACTATTTTAAAATCTTAGGTTTATTTGCCGGACCAAATTCATGATATTGATCTCCACATATTTTATGTCTTGCTCTATGTGTATCTTTTGGCTGTGTTTTCATATTATCTGCAACATCAATCTCAGATTTACCTTCTTTTGTTTTTCTGGTATAAAGTGGTTCTTCATGGGAAACTTCATAATTATCAGGGACTTTGTTTCCATTATTTTCTTTTATGAATTTTCGAGCATCATCAGTTAAATCTGCAGCCGGGTCATCTGCATCTCTAAGTAATGCTTTTCTCCTTTCTGCCATACTCCTTGAGTAATCATCCTCTCCTTTTGGTTTTGATTTAGTATTAGGGTCTTTAGCATATGTGCCGTCTTCATTTCTTAATTTACCATTACTATCTCTAAAAGTACCTGGAAGATCATTATCTAAATTATTAGCGGTATTGTTATACCCATTATGCACCAGAATCCCATCCTCAGTCACATAATAGTTTTCATTATCCTCAATATCAAAATTATAAACTTTTTCATAATGGGGTAAAAAAAAACTGTCATAATAGACAGTCTTTTTTATAATATTTTTTCTTTTTCTACAGGAGTGTTGAGTTTTATTAAATTACCTGTTTCATCATAAAAATTATAACGTTCAAACTGACAATCTTCTAATTTATATCTTTCTCCATTAAGTATTGAAAAATATTTTCCATCTTTAATTTCCCCAATATTTAGATTAAGTATTATTGCACCTTTTTCGATCTGTTGCCTCCATCCAATTAAATCTTTCGAATAGGACAATCCATAAAAGTGCTTGTTATCTGGAGTAATTATAATAAAATTTTCACTTAAAACGCCCCCTGTTTTAGGGATTAAAGGTGAATTGGCAGATGCAACTATATTAACAAAATTATCTTTTGTAATTTTTCCATTACCACTTTGAATATAAATGTATCTGTACTCTCTAAAATCAAATTCTTCTTTTCCCGGAAGAATTACATTTTCTATTTTCATAATAATTAAGGTGTTATTTCAAATCTTACGTTAGTAATACCATTTTGACTAAAGACCTGTGAATAATGATCCGCCAATTCTTGACTATTTGTGTGATATATAACTTCATCAAAAGCATTAGAGTATTTTTTTGCCTGGTCAAGCATTTTGTTTTGTTCAGCTATGGCCCAAGGTTTAGTATCCAAAGGATTTCTTAAAGACTTGTTCCAATCTTCAACAAATTTAGCCTCAATAGCTACATTTTTCCCATTAATAACAGCAACATTATCAGCAACTCCGTTTACTAATTGTCCATCAACTATCGCAGTATACTGTCTTGAATTAAAATTTGCAGCTCCTCCATATAAATCTTGAATATCATCTTCGTATTGCTGTGCTTTATCTATAGCTCTATATCTACCATTATGCACCAGAATCCCATCTTCAGTTACATAATAGTTTTCATTATCTTCAATATCAAAATTATAAACTTTTTCGTAATGGGGCAAGACCTCCACGCTGATCACTGTTGTATAATCTCCACCTTTTAAATGTAAAAAATCTCCGGCTTTCAGATTTCCGGCTTCTACCATTCATCATTACAGAAAAACCTATGTTCAGGAGTTACCCGTACAAATTCTCCGGTGGGTAATTCCAAAGAAAGCATTTGCTGGGTAAACCGTTCATGCTTTGTAAGGATAGGTTTATATTCCTGTTGTTTTTGTAAGTTCGTTGTAGTTCTTGGGGTAAATAAAAAAGCTGCTTATTATCAAAGCAGCCTAAAAAGTAGTATTAATATCAAAGATTCTTATAAATGAATATTATCCATTTAATAAGGCATCCCATTCTTCAAAAGAAAGAGGTGGCAAACCTTGTTTTTCTCTTTGCTCATTTTTAATTTTTACTGCTATAGGAGTAATTTTTACTTTACTGTATTTTTTTGCTACCTCAATTTCTTGGACAGTTGGAAGTTCAGATAAGGTTAATTCATCAAGGTATTCATATATACTATTAGCAACTTTTTCTGGCCATTTATCTACACCTTCTATCCCCCAATCATCTATCTCATGAAACCAATAATATATATTCTCTGTTTCTTTATGCATACACAGTAAATCTCCTCCATCTATACTCCCAATAGGGAAAAGTAGATCAGGCATTCTATTTGAATAGATTTCGTAATTTTCAAACAGGCTTTGGTATTTATCTTCGGAAATTCCAAAGAAATAATTTAAATCAAATTCAGTTTTATTATTTTTATAAAATGTTTTGTTGGGTTTACATACATTATAATTCAATAAAATTTCTCTAAAGCTTATAGGAATTTTAAATTGATATTTTATTTCAAAATTATTAATTTTTTCTCCTACTAATTCTTTATCCAGTTGTACTAATGTGATTATTTTATTCATAATAATATTTTTTCGTTTAAGGTAGTGTTCCATCTCTTAGACCTGAAGCTCCACCAGTATGAGGGAAATTACCATTTATTGATTTAGGTACTAATTGCATTGTTAATCCATCTTCAACATGATGCCAAACATAACCTGCAGGAGTCTCAGTGTAACCTGCTGCTGCATTTGCTAATGCTTCATCATGTGAGTATTTACCATTCATTCCTACTACAGGACTAACTTCATCTATAGCATGTGGCGAAAAATCTGGGTAACCTGCCGCATTATAAGTTACAGAATCTCCATTAATATCTGTATAAGTTGTACTGCCATCAGGATGATTAACTGTTTTAGCGTGGTCGATTTTTTTATTTGTAGAAGATGGACTTCTTGGTTTATACCCATTATGCACCAGAATTCCATCCTCAGTCACATAATAGTTTTCATTATCCTCAATATCAAAATTATAAACTTTTTCATAATGGGGCAACACTTCTACGCTGATAACGGTGGTATAATCCCCACCTTTTAAATGTAAAAGATCTCCTGCTTTCAGACTTCCGGCTTCTATCCATTCATCATTACAGAAAAAGCGATGCTCAGGAGTTACCCGTACAAATTCTCCGGTGGGTAATTCCAAAGAAAGCATTTGCTGGGTAAACCGTTCATGCTTTGTAAGGATAGGTTTATATTCCTGCTGTTTTGTAGTTTCGTTATACGTTAATACAAGGTCACCTTCATAAAGATCTTCAATATTTACGAGTCCTTTTTCAGCGTGTACTTTCGTACCTGCAGGAAAACAAACCAATGTGGCTCCTTTTGCTGCAAAAATCCCCAAAACAAGGCTTACGCCACTATCTTTCAGTTTTTCAAGAACATCTTTATCACTGCTCCAGATATTATACTGGTCGTAATAAGCTCCGCCAATTCCCAGTCCACGCATAGTCTTACAGAATAGTGATGCATTTTTAAACCCTTTAAAAGTAAACTGTTCTATCAGTTCCTTTCGTGCTGTATTCATAAACTGCTGTCCGAAGGCTGTCGCAAATCTGGAAGCTCCTTCCCTTAGAGTAGTGGCTCCGGCAGCGGCTGAACCTGCTCCGGTCACCATTCCTGTAGCTCCTCTTCCGGCCAGAAACCCAAAGGCAAAGCTGGCGACATGCCCCAGGTTGGTAAGGGCAGCACTTCCCCATGCTTCCCAAACGGTTTCCTTAGCGGTAATGGTTCCGCCTTCTGCCGGACAAACCATAATGGATGAGAGGGTAAGCGTTTTATGTTCCTGTATGGAGAATTTTTGAGAAGTATTGGTCCAGACCCTCTGGGAAGCGGCGGCTTTACATTTTATAAGTCCGATAGCTACTGCAGCCAAAATAGCGGCAGCAATAATGGCGGCAACCAGCCAGCCAGGTCCTGGGATCATGGCACAAATACCCACAGCAATTCCAGCTGCGGCTCCTGCCATAAAAGCTACACTGCCAAGGCAGACAAAGTTATTGCCTTTCAGGGTATCCAGTTCTGTAGCTGCTTTGTCTCCACTGAAGGTGACAAAATCCTGACTGGTGACCTTCATTTGCTTGGGAGCTACTCCTTTATCGCAGACCAGATAATGTTTTTCGGTAAGATATTGTTCATCTTCCATAATGTTACAATTCTAAATGAGTATCCATATAACAGTGATAATAGAAAAATTCACCCAGTTTCTCGGTAATGGTAAAATCTGATTTTAACAATATCCGGTCATCATACAGGTATTTTCCTTTTACCTGATAGTCGGGATGCATATAATTGTCTTTTGCAAATTCCCGTAGCCTTCGGATCATCTTTTCATCACGGATCATCTTTCCTTCTGCATTCCATTCATTCAATCCCTCTTCCGTCTCTCTCTCCGATACGGAAAGATTAACAGGAATTACAACTCCGGCTCCGAAACGGTCCATATCTTCTCTTTTAAGATAGCTTTTAGCCCCTTCCGGCATAGGTTCTTTTCCGAAAATATAGAAAAACTGGTAAATAAAATGGATGTAACGGATGCTTTTTATTTCCATTTCTTCATTGGTCAGTTCATATTCTTTAGCCCGGATAATTTCATAAGCTTCAATAGGATGGGCATTGGTGAGCCATTCTTTTATATCTTTCCATTTTCCGCGGATCATGTCGCCGTTATAGATTTTGGCAATTTCTCCTTTCTTATTGATCCCTACTTCCAGAGTACTGTAGATGCTGCATACTTTATTGGTCATTTCAGTAATCTGGACAATTAACGGATCTTCATACATTTCCAGCCCATAATCTGTTTCTGTGATTTCAAAAATGTGATAATCTTCATTGGGATCTTTTCCTTTATAGATCACAGAGGTTTTAATATTGATCTTATAATTACTGTCCAGACTGTGTACTTTAGTTTTTCCAACTACAGCAGTATTGTACAGGTATTCTTTTCCAATCTCCATTATTCTATTTATTAATATTTACTTTCTTACCATTCACCTGCACTTCCGAGCTTCCGGTGACGGTTACATTTTTACCGCCCAGTTTCGTATCATTGGTTGCCGAAAAATCAATGCTCTCTTTGGCATCAATCTTTATTTCTTTTCCGTTGATAGTGATTTTTCCTTCTTTATCAATGATAACGGTACTGGCACCCACCATAATTTTAAATTCTGTATTGGCCGTAAGGGATACTTTTCCGGTTTTATCCATCTGAAGAACCGAAGCATCAGCTACGTTAATCATATTGGTGTTTCCTGCTCTTACGGTATTATCATTCCCTACGTTTACTTCTTTGTTCTTATTGGCATTGGTAGTTGCGTTTCCTGCTCCATCAAAGAACATATTAGCCCCTCCCTGGTCTTTAAGATTCACAGATCCGGCGCCATTGTCATATTTCAGTTCTGCACCGCTCCGGCCGCTGAAACTCATGATGTTATTTCCGGCACCGCCCCCGCCTCCAATTCCGCCATGATACATTCCTCCCATCACAAAAGGACGGTCCGGATGAAGATGTACAAAGTTGACAATTACCTGGTCGCCTACTTCGGGAACAGACATAAAGCCACGGTTTTTGCCTACTTTTTCACTGCTTCCGGCATCCGGAGACATCACGCGGATAAATTCTGTAGTATCCTGCCCGCCCTGCCAGTCGAGCTGAACCTGTACACGGCCCTGGTTCTCAGGATCCGTATTGGAAACCACCTTTCCAAACTGGGGTTCTGCTGTGGGAACTGTAAATTCCGGTCTTGGTATAAATCCGGTATCAGAAGCTATTGCCCGGAAAGAGCCATCGTAATATCCGCGGGCATCTACTTCATGGGTTACTTCTATAAGCATGAGCCTGGTAAAATAACCGGTATCATTGGTATCCGTTTTACGCATCTCAACATCTGCAATACATCCAGGATAAAGAAAGGGTACGGTTGTATTGCCGGAGGTTACAAAAACTTCTGAAGCCTTGCTTCCGGCTGCTCCTTTCTGTGAAGCATCAATATCCATGAAAGAGGAGGCTTTAATGGGAGCTACTCTCAGAGACGGGGTCTGAAAAGTTTTCTCCGAAATTTCATAAGCTCTCTTCGCAATATCTGAGGTATGGGTTATTTTTGAACTTCCGCCTTTAAATTTTTCATTTTTGCTGCTGTTATATCCGTAAAATGATGGATTTACATGCTGGGCTTTCATTCTAATTTTAACATCGGTAAGATTACTGCCATAAGTCAATAATACTGGTTTTTCCTGTGGAGGCAGCTGTCCGAAATGTAAAACTTCCCCATCATAGAAAAATTGTTCTCCATACGCTTCAGCCATTCTGGCCAGATAATTATAATGGGTTTCTTCATACTGACAGCTGTAAGATACATTGCCATGACGTGCATCCACCCTGAAATCAAATTTCCCCTGTCCCAACCCCTGTTTAATCACTTCATTCGCAATACTGTTCAAACTTACCGGTTGCGCGCCTCCAAAACTTTGAATATGAGGGGCAGCATCCAGCAAGATTGTTGGGCTGAAACCGGACAAAACAAGATTTCCCAGACTTCCTTTTTCCTGGCTGAAACCAACTTCCGTGATAACACCTATAAAATTTCGTTCAGCACCACCTTCCACATCTTTATATTTGAAAACAACGGTAATTCTTTTTCCGAGAAAATTCTGTACTTTTTCAAGATTATGATTTTCTGTATCTCCTAAAGCATCATGAGCAAGAATGAGTTCAAATTCATGATGCTTAGTTGTACTTTGTGTCAGTTTAAAATGTTTGAAATATTGTACAGGCTTACCTTCCACATGAATATCAAGCTTTACTACCCGATTAATCCCTGCTATAGCGCTCTCCGGAATACTGTCGGCATTAAATATTCCGGAAGTAGGCTGTTTAGCCCAAAGTTTCTCTTTTATGATGGCTGGTTCATTGGGTAATAAGGGCTGGTTCAGAAACTGTTTCCCTGTATTCATCACCTGGGCTGCATTAGTAGCTTTTGAAGCCGCTTTCTTTACTTCTTTGATTTTTTTATTTTCTTTAATTTTGTTAACAAAATTTTTCTTTTCTGAATCTATTTCCGGTTTGGGAAAATTATTCTGTTCCTGAAACATGATATCATAATTTTTATCGGTTCTATTGATAAACGGAGATTTTCACCTAAAAGGCGGGACCATTCTGCTCGGAAAGACAATCAGTAATATATGATGGTCTCAATACAAAATTACTGTCAGACTGTCTTGAGAATTATATCAGAAAGAGTATGAATAAAGATCAATACTCAAAAGTTCATTAAAAGCAGCCATTTTTCAGGCGCATGAATGTTCTTTTTCATAAGTTTTTTTATTGATTTGGTTCTGCCAATTTATCATCTTAAATATTCACTTCAAAATGAATTAGCTATTATTTTAAAAATTGTAGTAGTTCTACGACAGTGAATGAAAAAATTCCATGCTAAACCCTTATAAAGTAAAGGCGTTATATTTTTATGATTCTAGTCCATTTTCTAAACAAACAATAATATAAGTTGTAAAGAATTATTCATATTATTTTAGAAAGAATCAATGGAATAAAATTGTTTAAAGAATGAGTTGCCAGGCTTGTTCCAAACCCCATTCTTATTCTTAAATAACACAGGATAAATCCAAAAAATCTGAGGAGCGAATGTTACAAAAGAATACATAAGTAAATTAGTAGTAATTGTATAATTTCCTATGTGAAGAGCTCCAAATAAAAAAGACGATCTGAAAAAGAAAAAAAAGCGATGGAAACATTGACAACTTCATACTTGAAGGAGAAACTCATTGCTGAAAACAAATAGTCCATTTTACATTAAATTCACAAAATAATGAATAATATTAACAACTATAAACAAAAGCGATGAATAAAAACAAATAAAAATATAAAAAAACTAAAACATTAACATATTCATAAAGTATATCATAATTATATAAGAATAATTTATATTTTTATATAATAAATTTTAAATAATATAATAATGAAAAATCTAAAACTAATTGCTATCGTATTGGGGATGCTATCTCTTTCTTCATGTAACAGAAATGAAGAAGAACAAAATACTCAGCAACCTAACAAGGAAAATCAGGCAATGCGTTCATTAGGAGCAATCCTGGTAGATGATAAAACCTACAATTCATTCGCTAAAGCTGATATAGAAGCATTAACAATGAAATTTAAAGGAAAATCAGCCGAAACCCTCATAGCTTCTATTCCATCAAATTATACTATACCCAACACTCCTCCAATAGTAAATCAGGGACAGGAAGGTTCATGCGTTGCTTTTGCTACAGCTTATGCTGCTGCAAGTACTCTGGAATATAATTTTAAAGGGATAACTAATCCAAGAAGTCCTGAATATGTTTACAATCAGATTAAAGTAAGCGGCTGTCCTAATGGAACTTATGTATCCAGTGGATTAAATTTAATAAAGGATCAGGGAGTTTGCAGTTGGAATGAAATGCCATACACAGATGTTGAGTGCTCTACCCAGCCCAATGCAACTCAAAAAAGTGCAGCAAGTACACATAAATTTACAACCTGGGCTACTGTAGATAAAACCAATATCAATAATGTAAAGACACTTTTAAGTATGAATTTACCAATAATCATTACAGTTACGGTAGATGGAAGCTTTGATAGTTTGAGTTCTGCAAACAATTGGATCTGGAAAAGTCATTCTGGTGCTACAAGAGGAGGACATGCCATTTGCGTAGTGGGTTATGACGATGCTAAACAAGCTTTTAAAGTACAAAATTCCTGGGGTACCGCATGGGGAAACAATGGATTTTTCTGGATAGACTATGCATTTTTTGCCAAGGCTAGAAAAGGAGCTATAAATGAAGCTTATGTAGCCTATGTTCAATAAAAATTAACTTTGAGTAAGTCTCCTATGCTTGTATTGTCAAATGTAGGAGACAGTCTCATTTTTATGCTTTTAAAACTGGATCATTTACTTTTTACAAATAATAACACTAGTAAAATCAGATTAATATTGTCAATAAAAAACGTATGCCATTGCTGACATACGTTTTTTATGATATTATATTGCAGAATACGGCTATTTCCAGCCTCCGCCCAAAGCCTGATAAAGCTCAACGGCGGCTTTCATTTTGCTGTATCTTGCATTGGAGATGTTAAGCTCTGCATTCAATGAATTCACACTGGCGTTCAACACTTCAAGATAGTTGGCCATCCCATAGTTTACCAATTCCTGAGAATAGTCTACCGATTTTTTGTAGGCATCCAGCTCTTTTTGTTTCAAATCAATAAATGAATCCTGAACCGAGAAAACCCTGATGGCATCCGAAACTTCTTTTCCGGCAGTCAAAACTGTTTTTCTGAAGTTAAGATAAGCCGTTTCCTTATTGGCAAGGCTTACGTCATAGTTAGTCTGTATCTGTCTCTTATTCAAAATCGGCTGAGCCAGTCCCGCCACTACATTTGCAAACAATGAATTGACACTGAATAAATGGTCAATGTCAACAGACTGAAGCCCACCGCTCCCTGTTAATTTTAAAGTTGGATAAAACTGAGCTTTGGCTGCATTGGTCAACTCAAAAGCATTCATTAAATTATATTCCGCTCTCATAACATCCGGACGGTTGGCCAGAAGTTGAGTAGGATAACCTAATTTCAAATCGATGGGAAGCTTTTGCCCTTCCAATGTAGATCTTTCGATAGCGTGAGAAGGTTCTCCCATCAAAAGACTCATGGTATTTTCCAGCAACTGTATTTGTGTATCAATATCAATCAGTAATGATTTGGCATTGAAAACCAGAGCCTCACTTTGCTGTACTGCTACTTCAGTAACTGTTCCGGAAGTTTTTAAAGCCTTAGTAGCTTCAAGGTTTTTCTCTCTTACTGCAATGGTTTCCGTAATAATTCTCTTCTGTGCATCAAATGTCAACAATTGATAATATGCAGAAGCAATGGAAGACACCAAACTGCTTTTAACCGCTTTATGTGCTGCAACAGTTCCTAAATAAGTGGCCAGCTGTGCTTTCTCCTGTGCCTTCAATTTACCCCAGATATCAGCTTCCCATCCGATACTTGCTGTAATGTCAAACTGATTTACATATCGCCTTTCTCCAATGATCTGTCCAAACTGGGTATTGATAGACTGCGTCTGAAATGTATAGTTGGGTCCGACAGAAAGGGTTGGCTGATAGGCTGCTTTACTCTGTTTAAGATAAGCTTCCGCAGAATTAATACTTTCCAAAGCAATTCTGATATCAAGATTGTTTTCCAGTGCCTTGGAAATATGCCCCTGCAATATCGGATCAGTGAATATCTCTTTCCAGGAAATATCGGCAATATTGGTACTGTCCGAAGGAAGCATGTCTGTACGAAAAAGCTTTTCGTCCACAACATTCTTCGGTCTTTCATATTCTTTTCTTGCCATACAGGATGAGATGGCTCCGAGTATGAAAACCGAAAAGGTGATTCCTTTTATGATGTTTAATAAACTCTTCATTATTTAAAATTAGAAATTAGATGTTAGAGGTCAGAAGTTAAATAGGGTTTTAGACTTACTTTCTAAAGATCCAACTTCTGACTTCTCTAATTAATTTTATTCTGCTAAATTGATATCTTCTTTTTTGATAGGTTTAATTTTTTCCTGCAGTGTTTCAAAAATCACATACAGAACCGGAATTACGAATAATCCCAAAACAGTTCCTATCAATAGTCCGATGGCCGCACCCGTAGCGATAGACCTGTTTCCTACTGCTCCGATTCCACTTGCCAGCACCAACGGCAATAAACCGAAAATAAAGGCGAATGAGGTCATCAGAATAGGTCTTACCCTGGCTTTCGCTGCATTGATGGCTGACATCACAATGGTTTCACCATGATGTCTTCTCTGAACAGCGAATTCAACAATAAGAATTGCATTTTTCGCCAATAGTCCCACGAGCATGATCAGAGCAATCTGGAAGTAAATATTATTTTCCAGTCCCATAATCTTCTGGCCGAAGTAAGCTCCCATTACCCCAAGAGGAAGAGAAATAATAACGATCAGCGGAAGGATATAACTTTCATACTGTGCGGAAAGGATAAAGTAAACGAAGATCAAACTTAACCCGAAAATCAGAAGGGTCTGAGATCCTGAATTTAATTCTTCTCTCGTTAACCCTGTAAATTCTACGGCATAGTTTTGATTCAGGGTTTCATCCGCCACCTGCTGTACCGCAGCAATAGCATCCCCGGAACTGTATCCGTCAGAGTTTGCTCCTGTCACCTTCACGGAAGTAAACAGGTTATAGCGGCTTACAGATTGTGGCCCATAGGCTTTTTTCAAGGTTACAAACTGTGAGATCGGAGTCATGATACCTGATCCTGTTCTCACATACAGCTGATTCAGGTTTTCAATATTCTTTCTGTTCTCAGGAAGCGCCTGAACCATAACCCTGAATTGCTTTCCATACTTGGTAAAGTCGGCTGTATAAATACCACCAATATACCCCTGCATGGTAGACAGGATGTCGTTTACAGAAACTCCAAGCTGTTTGCTCAGAGGAACATTAATTTCCATCTGATACTGAGGATATTTCGTATTGAATGAAGTCTGTGCAAACTGAATTTCCGGTCTCTGCATCAGTTTACCGATGAATTCATTGGTTTTAGCATCCAGATCAGCATATTCTCCACCTGATTTATCAAGCAACACCATTTCAAAACCTGCACTGCTACCAAATCCCGGTACACTTGGCGGCTGGAAGAATACCACTTTGGCATCAGGAACAGATCCTACAATTCCGAATAATTTTTTGGTGATGTCTTCAGAAGTCTGTCCGCCTTTTTTTCTTTCTTCGAATGGTTTCAGTTTCACAAAGGCAAGACCGTTGTTACTTCCGTTTCCGGATAAGAATCCTCTACCTGTTGAAATGGTTACGTTCTGCACGCCCGGAACTTTCAGTGCTTTCGCCTGAAGCGTTTTCAAAGCGTTGTAAGTTCTTTCCATAGAAGCCCCCGGAGGAAGCTGAACATCTGTAAAGATAATTCCTCTGTCTTCTGTAGGTACAAACCCTTTCTTCATACTGCTGCTTGCCCAGAATAAGATCCCCCCGGTAACTGCAAAAATAATCAGGGTTACCCATTTATGTCTTAACAGGAATACAAATCCTCTTCCGTAACGTTCAGTAGTTGTTTTAAAAGCAATATTAAACTTATAGAAAAACTTCTGTAGTAAGTTTAAGTTCTTATACTCTGCATGATGTGCTTCATGAGGTTTCAGGAATAATGAACATAAAACAGGACTCAGCGTTAATGCATTAATTGCAGAAATGATGATGGCTATAATCAGTGTAATACCAAACTGCTGGTAGAACACCCCTGTAGGCCCCGTAATGAACGTTACCGGAATAAATACCGCCGCCATTACCAAAGTAATAGAAATAATAGCTCCTGTAATCTCATCCATGGCTTCTACAGTCGCTTTTTTAGCATCTGAAATACCGTGTTCCATCTTCGCATGAACGGCCTCGACGACGACGATGGCATCATCCACCACAATTCCGATCGCCAGTACCAATGCAAAAAGGGTTAACAAGTTTAATGAATATCCGAAAAGATTCAGGAAGAAGAACGCTCCTACAATAGATACCGGAACCGCAATGGCCGGGATCAGCGTAGATCTGAAGTCCTGAAGGAAAATATATACTACAATAAATACCAGAATAAAGGCCTCAATCAGGGTATGTACTACCTTTTCAATGGAAGCTTCCAGGAATTCGTTGGTATCAAAATTAAAAGTATACTTTACGCCCTTTGGAAAAGTTCCTTCGGCTGATTTCAGATAGGCTTTGATATTTTTAATAATCTCCTGTGCGTTGGATCCCGGAGTCTGGAAGATTCCCATACTGATGGAAGGGTAGTTCCCATTTTCCCCGACACCGGAATAAGACTGCCCGGCAAGCTCTACTTTAGCTACATCTTTCAGCATCAGGTTTTGTCCGTTTGCAAGAGATTTGATGATGATATTATCGTACTGCTCTTTATCGTTGAATTTACCTACATATTTGATGATATATTCAAAAGAACTTCCGCTGTTCTGTCCGATAGAACCTGCAGCGGCTTCTCTACTCTGCTCATTAATGGCATTGGTAACATCCGTAGGAGTTACACTGTAGGCAGCCATTTTTGCAGGATCCAGCCAGATTCTCATCGAGTAGTTTTTACCACCGAAAACGTTGGCATCCCCTACACCATTTACCCTTTTCAGGTTCGGAATGATATTGATATTCAAAAAGTTCTGAAGGTACACATCATCAAGATCCTTATTTTCAGAATAGAAAGACATATACATCAGGGCACTGGTCTGCTGCTTCTGAGTTACAACCCCTGAACGTGTTACTTCAGATGGTAAAAGAGGTGTTGCTCTGGCCACACGGTTCTGTACGTTTACCGCTGCAATATCCGGATCTATTCCCTGTTTGAAAAAAACCTGGATCTGAGCAGAACCGTCATTACCGGCACTGGAAGTGATATAATCCATACCTTCCACCCCATTGATCTGTTCTTCCAAAGGTACTACTACACTTTTCATTACCGTCTCGGCATTGGCTCCCGTATAATTGGCGGAAACACTTACCGTAGGCGGTGCAATATCCGGATACTGTGTAACCGGTAACGAGATCAGTCCCAGCACACCGAGAATCACAATCAGGATTGAGATTACGGTGGATAAAACCGGTCTGTTAATAAAGTTCTTTATCATTAGAATTTCGGTTTTATAGATTGAACAAGACTATCCATTTTGATTGGCTTCGGCTTCACTGCTGTTCCCGGTTTCAACCCTCCGATACCAGCTGCAATAATTGTTTCTCCTTTATTAACTCCTGATTTGATGAGAGCCATATTGTCGATTCTGTCAATAACATTCACAACAACGTTTCTGGCAGTATCTCCTTTTTCTACTTTGTATACGTAAACAATACCCTGTTGTTCGTAAGTAGCACTTTCAGGTACCACAAGAACATTATCATAATGCTGAGGGAATCTGATGGTTCCGCTGTTACCATTACTTAATAATTTCTGAGCGTTCGAGAAAGCAACTCTGAACTGAATAGTCCCGGTTGTAGGATCAATCTGTCCTGTAATGGCTTCAATTCTCCCTTTTTCAGGATAAAGACTTCCATTGGCCAGCTGAAGCTCAACCATGGGTAAGTTTTTGATTTTCTCAGGCATAGAGGCTCCCGGAGATTTTTCAAGAAAATCAAAATATTCCTTTTCATTCATCGCGAAGTAAGCGTAGATCTCAGAAGTATCAGAAATTGTTGTAAGAGGCGTCTGATCAGACGGCCCTACCAAACTTCCTACTTTCAATGGCAGTCTTCCGATTACCCCTGAAATAGGTGCACGGATAATAGAATATTCAATATTGGCTTCTACGCCTTTGTAATTAGCTTCAGCCTGTCTTTTGGCGGCATTCGCCTGTTGCAGCTGTGCCTGTGCCTGAGCCAGATGTGCCTGAGCGGTCTGTAACTGTACGTTACTGATGATATTTTTCTGAACCAGAGGTTTTAGTTTATTTACTTCTACCTGAGCTGCGTTTACAGAAGCCTGAGCTGCGGCAACACTAGATGCTGCAGCACCGATTCCTGCTTTGGAAGCGGCTGCATTTTCGGTCAGAATATTGGTTTCCAGACGGAACAATGGCTGTCCTTTGGTAACATATTGTCCTTCATCTACCAATACCTGGGTAATATATCCCTGTATCTTTGCACGTACATCATTGTTTACCCTACCCTGGATGGTAGCCGGAAACGTCTGATAACCCACTATATTTTTTGACTCCACGGAAATGACAGGATACGGCTTGGCACCATCCTGTTTCGGAGCTTCTTTTTTGCAGGCCGTCAGTGAAAACGCTGCAATGGAAAGTATAACTAGCTTATTATTCATTTTATAGTTTATTAAGAGATTCCTGAATATTTTCTATATTTTTATTTAAGAGTGCTTTGTAAACTTCTATTTTTTCATTGTATCCATCGTCTTTACTTTTTTTAAAATTGTTTAAATCATCTAATAGTCTTAATTCGTCCTGCATTTTCTGGACAATTTTTTCGAATCGTATTTTTTTGTATTCATCATTGATGAAAAAATACCGTTTCCGCTCATCCATTTTGTTATGGTCTACGATAAGCTGAGCATTAAGCAGTAATGAAATACTGGTAGAAACAGAACTTTTGCTCGCGGAGAGCACTTCAACAAACTCGTCAAAAGTAATTCCTACTTTCTCATAGTCAAAAAGAAGGTAGGAATAAATTTTTGAGGCTAAAGGAGGTAAGCTAAACACGGTGCCATAGAATTTTACGGCATCCTGAAAAATTTTTTCATCAACTTCTATACTTTGGTGCATAATATAAAAATTTGAACAAAAGTAGAAATTAGTTCAGAACCAAACGAACAAACCTGATAGAGTTTATAAATACAGAGCGTTTTAAAAATTCAATGAAAGTTGATTTAACTTTTGGGCTAAATTATAATCTTCTCAAAAGCTTTCCTCAATCCGTCTTTCAAAAGAACCTCTCCACAATAAGAGTAACCTTTGCCTTCAAGAATTTTCAACATAGCCATATTATCATGGTTGGTATCTACTTTAACACTCTGAATTCCATGGAATTTAGCAAACTCCTCAATCTGATCAAAAAGTTTTTTTACCATACCCTGCCCTGCAAATTTTTCATCTACAGCCACTCTGTGAACCACAACAAATTCACCGTCACTTAACCATGCTCCTTCAATGGTGCTGTAAGCCGGTTCATCATTCAAGATCAGGGCTGCATATACTGCAATCTCTCCATCTACAGTCAATACATGCCCGAATCCTTTCGCAATGTCACTTTCCACTGTCCCGAGATTAGGGTATCCGTTCTGCCACTGGGTGCTTCCATCCTGTCTTCTTCTTTCGATGGATTGCTGAATGATTTCCCAAATAATGTTCCTGTCTTCAATTTCCGCTTGTCTTAGTTTAATCTGTGGATTCATGCTGTAAAATTTGATTAAAAGATTGAATGATCTAAGAATTAGAAATCAGAATAGCCACTCTTCCTTCAATCTTTGAAGTATTCATCTTTTAATGGTTTTTAATTAATTAAAAAACCGAAAATTAATTATAATTAATTTTCGGTTTGAAGTAGTAAAATTTAAAATTATGAAATTGTTTATTGATTTTCACTTTGTTGAAGGTAAGCATCAATAATTTCAAATGCTCTTTTTTCTTCTTCCAGATCTACCATAAGCTTCAGCGAAGTTGCCGTTGGCGTAGTGGTAAACGTAAGATAGTTATTTTCAACGGTATTTGCAATTTGTGCGTCATCCAATTTAGACTTAACCAACTGAATTTCTGAAGGGTTATCACTTACATAAACTGATACTCTCGTACTTCTTTCCATATCCTAAATGTTTGAGTATCTAAATATACGATGTTTTTTTTAAAATTACAAATCCCGGATTTTAAATTTTATTAATATTATTTTCAATTTTGTCTAAAGCAAGCTGGATTTCTTCTTTAGTAACATTTAAATGAGGTCTGAAACGAAGAGACTGGTCTCCACAAGGAAGAATGATTAAGCCGTCGTTGAAAAGCTCATTCATCAGGTGATTTCTCTGCTCTGCAGTGGGAAGATCAATAGCACACATCAAGCCTCTTCCTCTTGCATTGGAAATTTTTTCAGGATATTTTTCAGCAAGGGCTTTTAAGCTTTCCAGTAAGAAATCTCCCACTACTCGTGCATTCTCAACAAGATTTTCTTTTTCAATCACTTCCATTACCAATTGGAAACGAAGCATATCAATAAAGTTTCCTCCAAATGTAGAGTTGATTCTTGAACTTTCTCTGAAAACATTGTTCGGAACCTGATCAAACTTTTCTCTATTGGCCAGTACGCCGCAAACCTGAGCTTTTTTACCGAAAGAAATAATATCAGGTTTTGCTGTAAAATGCTGGAATGCCCACATTTTTCCTGTAATGGCAATCCCTGTCTGAACTTCATCAAAAATAAGTAAGATTTCATTTTGATCACAGATTCTTCTTAATCCTAATAAGAATTCGTCTCTGAAATGGTTGTCACCTCCTTCAGCCTGAATAGGCTCAATGATGATACAAGCCACTTTATCAGGGTTCATCAAAATAGCTTCTTCAATCTGAACTAAAGCAAGGTTTTCGTTTTTGATGGTTTCTTCAAGGTTCTCTTCAGTAATCGGGAACTTTAATTTTGGGTTTAAAATTCTCGGCCAGTTGAACATCGGGAAATACTGATACTTTCTTGGATCAGAAGTATTGGTTAGGCTCAAAGTATAACCACTTCTTCCATGGAAAGCCTGTTTGAAATGAATACAGATTCCTGCTTCTGTGTTTAAGCCTTTTGCAAAGTTTTTGCGGGTTTTCCAGTCGAAGCATGCCTTCATTGCGTTTTCAACCCCCATTGTTCCGCCTTCAATAAAGAAAGCATATTGTAATTCTTCAGGAATAACTACTCTTTCAAAAACTTCAAGGAAGTGAGCGTATTCTTCTGAGTAAACGTCAGCTAAAGTAGGCTTGTTCACAGCCATTCTTCCTAACCATTCTGATCTTTCTACAAGATAAGGGTGGTTGTACCCGATAGATGCTGACGCAAACATAGAGAACATATCCAGGTATTCTCTGTCTGTCAGTTTATCATAAAGCCAAGATCCGTGTGATCTTTCAATATCCATCACAAAATCGAAACCGTCTGCCAACACATGTCTTCCTACTGTTTCTTTTACTTTATTTGCTTTTATATCTAATGTGTGTTCCATAATAAATTTGTAGTGTGATTTAATAAGTGAGTGATTAAATAATCCAATGAATACAGCATTTAATCATTCAGGTTATTAATTTTTTTGTTTTTAAGTACTTTAAGCAAAACTTTTATAAATCAAATTTAATCCCTTGTGCTAAAGGAAGTTGCGCTGTATAATTTATAGTATTGGTTTGTCTTCTCATATAGTATTTCCAGGCGTCAGATCCTGACTCTCTTCCTCCTCCGGTTTCTTTTTCACCACCAAAAGCTCCCCCAATTTCAGCACCGGAAGTTCCGATATTGACGTTGGCAATACCACAGTCTGAACCAGCATGAGAAAGAAACAGCTCTGCCTCTCTTAAATTCTGGGTCATGATCGCAGAGGATAATCCCTGAGGAACATCATTCTGGATAGCGATAGCTTCCTCTAATGTTTTGTATTTGATTAAATATAGGATTGGTGCGAAAGTTTCGTGCTGAACAATCTCATAAGAGTTTTTCACTTCTGCAACGCAAGGCTTCACATAGCATCCGGATTCGTAATCTTTTCCGGTTAGAACTCCGCCTTCAACAACGAATTTTCCACCTTCTTTTTTACATTTCTTGATAGCTTCTTCGTATTGATTTACAGCATCAGTATCAATAAGCGGTCCAACATGGTTTTTCTCATCCAATGGATTTCCGATTTTCAACTGTCCGTAAGCCTTTGCCAATCTTGTTTTCACTTCATCGTATACACTTTCGTGGATAATAAGCCTTCTTGTTGAAGTACATCTCTGACCAGCAGTTCCTACAGCTCCGAAAACAGCTCCGATGATCGACATGTCGATATCAGCTTCTTTTGTAATGATAATGGCATTGTTTCCACCTAATTCAAGGATAGACTTCCCGAATCTTTCTGCTACTTTCGAAGAAACCATTCTTCCTACTCTGGTAGAACCTGTGAAAGAAACAAGAGCAACTCTTTTATCGTCTACCAGTTTCTGCCCGATTTCGTGGTCTGATACCAATACACTTGAAACGCCTTCAGGAAGGTTATTTTCCTTCAGAACTTCCATCATGATATTCTGGCATGCAATAGCGCAAAGCGGTGTTTTTTCAGATGGCTTCCAGATGGTAACGTTACCACAGATCCATGCTAAAGCTGTATTCCAGGACCATACTGCTACCGGAAAGTTGAATGCGGTGATAATCCCGACAACTCCCAGCGGATGGTACTGCTCATACATTCTGTGTCCAGGTCTTTCAGAGTGCATGGTGTACCCCTGAAGCTGTCTTGAAAGTCCTACTGCAAAGTCACAGATATCAATCATCTCCTGAACTTCTCCAAGACCTTCCTGCAAAGATTTACCCATTTCGTAAGAAACAAGTTTACCAAGGTCGTCTTTATATTCTCTTAATTTTAAGCCCAACTGTCTTACCATCTCTCCTCTTTTAGGAGCCGGAATCAGCCTGAATTCCTGAAATGCCTTTTGAGCAGTTTCAATTACTTTGTCATAATCACTTTCTCCGGAAGTTTTTACTTTAGCGATTAACTTTCCGTCCACAGGAGAAATGCTTTCTATCACCTTTCCTGAAGCGAAATATTTTCCGCCCACTGAAGTCCCTTTGTTCTCTTCTTTAATCCCAAGATTTCTGAGTGTTTTTTCGATTCCGAAATCCTTTACTTTTTTTGACATAAAATCTTACTTTTCGTTCTCTCTAAAGATAAAAATATTATGCGAACCTCAAAACTTTAATTTTTAATACGTTTTTTATTTGGACTAATTATAAACATGTTTATCTTTGCAGGGTAATCTTTTTGATAATCACCAATGGAAAATTCACAAGAAAACAACTCAAAGCTTAAAAAGTGGTTCAAGCGTGTGGGATGGGCAGGATTAGCTTTCTTTACCATAAAAGGCTTGATTTGGCTCGTCATATTCTACGTTGGAGCAGACAGTCTCCAAAGCTGTATACAATAAAAAAGCAGAGAAAATTTCTCTGCTTTTTTTTGGGTATAAGATTAATTGAATTGTTATTTCTTTATTGAAAAGCTAAAAAAAACGGTCTTTTTTATATTTTCTGCAATTAAAAAAAGGAAAAAAATAATTGATTTCTGTACGATTAATCCCGAAAAAGATTATTTCCCATCTTTAATTTACTCTTTACACTACTCTTTTTTCTTTCTCCCTGCGTTCACCAGGCTCTGATGAAGCAGATATTCTATCTGTCCGTTCACACTTCTGAATTCATCATTGGCCCACTTTTCAAGGAGTTTATAAGTAGACTCGTCTATTCTTATCACAAAGGATTTTTTCCCTTTGCTTTCTGAAGAGTTCTGAGCTTTTTCTGATTTCATTTTCTAAATTCTCTTACATTATTTCTGATTACTTTAGTGTAAAACTTTATACACTAAAATCCAACTGTTTTTTCACTTCTTAATTGTAAAGTGTTCCAGCATTTAATATAGGTGTTGCTGCTTTTTCACCGCAAAGAACTACCATTAAATTGCTTACCATTGCCGCTTTTCTTTCATCATCCAATTCAACGATATTATCTTCTGAAAGTTTTTTCAATGCAAGATCTACCATTCCTACAGCCCCTTCCACAATCTTGGTTCTTGCTGCAACAATAGCTGTTGCCTGCTGTCTCTGAAGCATTGCTCCGGCAATTTCTGAAGCATAAGCCAGGTGTGAAATTCTTGCTTCCTGAATCACAATTCCAGCTTTTGAAAGGCGGTCTGTAAGCTCCTGTTCCAAAATAGAATTGATTTTATCTCCTCCTTCTCTTAAGGTAATCGGAGCATGATCATCTTCTAAGTTATCATAAGGAAAGCTCATCGCCAAATGTCTTACGGCTGCCTCACTCTGCATTTTTACAAAGTCAGAATAACGCTCTACATCAAAGGCCGCTTTATAAGTATCTCCCACTTTCCATACAATTACAACTGCAATTTCAATAGGGTTACCCATTTTATCATTTACCTTCAAAGTCTGACCCTGCAGATTTTCGGAACGTAAAGAAATTTTTTGTGATGAATATAAAGGATTGATAAAGAATAATCCATTCTCTTTTACACTTCCCACATATTTTCCAAAGAAGTTTAATACTCTCGAATGGTTCGGCTGAATAATCATTAACCCTTTTAAGAAAAAGCACGAAAGAAGAAAGCACAGCATAGAGATAACCACATAGGCTATACTTTGATCTACTCCACTCACAAAGAAGTATACTGCTGCTACAAACAAGGCCAGGCAAATGACCAATGTAAGATAACCCGACATAGGTTTTAATGTTTTTTCCATAATTGAAATTTATTTTGATATTATTTTGATATCATAAAGATAGTAATCAATTTTGAATTACAAATGATGAATTTTGTTTTTTTTGAATGAGCTGCGGGTTTCGGGTTTCGAGATGTGGGTATTTTTAACTAACGCAAAGTTCGCGAGGTTAATTTATTAGGATGCATTATATTTTTGTTCGCAAAGCCACTTCGTTTAGCGAAGACCAATACTTTCTTTGCTGAGTGAAATGCCTTTGCGAACGAAATTTTATTATCAACAAAATCATTGTGAACCTTAGCGTTAGAATTCGAGATGCAGATATTTTATCAAACGCTAAATGCGAGGTCAATTTGTTTTATTATGCGTTTTATTTTTGCGCGCAAGCCACTTCGTTTAGCGAAGACCAATACTTTCTTTGCTGAGTGAAATGGTTTTGTGAACAATATTTCATCATCAATAAAATCATTGCGAACCTTAGCTTTTGGAAAAATACCAACTTCCCTATACTTTACAAAGCATCAGAAATAATATAGACAAAAAAATCCCGGAAAGTGAATTCCGGGATTTGAATTTGTATGTTCAGATCTTTATTTCTTTGTTAAAGTTTTAAACTTCCAATAAGAAACAGCTGCTAAAATAATCATTGTTGAGATTCCTATGTATACCCAGGCTGGTACCGGTACCGGATCTCCTGCTGCGTATGAGTGAAGTCCGCTCAGGTAATAGTTTACTCCAAAATACGTCATTACCATTGAGCAGAACGCAAACATTGTTGCTACATGGAATGCCCATCTGCTTCTCAATCCAGGTACTAATCTCATGTGCAGTACAAATGCATATACCATGATAGAGATGAAAGCCCATGTTTCTTTCGGGTCCCAGCTCCAGTATCTTCCCCATGATTCGTTTGCCCAGATTCCTCCTAAGAAGTTTCCTACTGTAAGAGCAAACAATCCGATGGTTAAGGACATTTCAGAAACGATTACCAATTCCTTCAATGTCGTATCATGGTGAATTTTATAGGTTTCTTTATTGGATATAATATAGAATACCAGTGAAATTACAGCAATGATCATTGACAGGGCAAAGAATCCATAACTGGATGTAATAATAGCCACGTGAACAATCAGCCAGTAAGATTTCAGTACAGGAACAAGCGGTGTAATCTGCGGATCAAGTGCAGAACCTCCGTGCGCGAATCCCATCATGATAACAGCTACCATGAATCCGGCTGCAGGAATCAATGCGTTGGCATTTCTGTACAGGATTAAACCTGCCGTAATACCTACCCATGAGATAAAGATAATCGCTTCGTATCCGTTACTCCAGGGAGCATGTCCTGAGATATACCATCTTGCAACAAGTCCTAAGAAATGACACAGATAGCCAATTAAACCAACCGCAATGATTACTTTAATTGCTTTGCTTAATACTTTATTTGATTTGAATAATTCAACGAATCCTAAGATCAGAAGAAGACCGCCGATAAGGGTGTAGAAGATTAACAATTTGAAGTTAATATCTACTTTATTCATAAATACTTCAAGATCTACTTTGGATTTTGCAGGAACAACTGCTTTACCCCATTTTTGCTGATAGTCTGAAAGTTTTGCTAATTCCGCATCTGCTTTGCTCCAGTCACCAGTTTTCTGTGCGGTAAGAGCTTCTGCAAAATAAGGTCCCATTACCTGCTGAGATTCCATATCCGGTTCAAACTTTTGGTCTAACCATGAATGCCATGTATGGTTGGCATCATTTTTCACAGGAACAATTCTCATAAACTGACCGCTGAAGAATTCATTGAAGATCTGTACTCTTTCGTTGACAGCAATTACTTCTTTATCATAATTCGTTTGTTCAGCCGGTTTCTTACGGAATGCAGTATTGTAATCGTGCTCTAAGATATAGGTAAGATTACCATTTGCATCTGCAGGGAAAAGGTTCATCAAAGAAGTATAGCCATCTTCATCTGCTTTTGTCTTATTCTTCAGCTCATCTCCTCCTTTAGTTCCCACTTTAATAATCGGAACCATTGTCCAGCTTGGAGTATCTGTATTGATAGAAAGGAACCATTGGTTGGCTGTAAGAGACTTCCCGTCTGTTCCTTTAAATTCGTCTTTCTTGTATAGTTTTCTTAAAATATCGATTGCCTCTGTATTGATAGGAACAATTCTTCCTTCAAAGTTCTGAACCAAAAGATATCCGAATTTATCCGCATGTTCTTTGCTGATTTTGTTTCTTGCAATGATTTCGTCCGGAGAAATAGATCTCATTTTCCCCATTGGAGTTGCCAGAGAGTTCTGCTTAGGAGCAGCACCATCAAGTGGCTGGGCAGACGGAACCGGAGCATGAGAATGATTGTCTCCTTCCACATGAATGTGTTCTCTGCTTCCATCTGTTGTTCCGTGGGTTTCTATTTTCTGTGCATTTAACCCTAAACTTAAGAACAATAAAAGTATCCCTGCAGCTTTCTTTTTATTAACGTCAGCAAGCATTTTATTCAATTTCCAGAAATGAGTTCCTTTCCAGAAGAAGATTACAAACATTCCCAGGAATAAAAGTCCGTATCCGATATAAGAAATCAAAGTTCCCCAGTAATCGTGGTTTACGGAAAGAACGGTTCCCATTCTGTCCGGATCAAAACTCGACTGGAAGAAACGGTATCCTTTATGGTTAAGAACGTGGTTCATATAGATTTTATAAGGAGTTTCTTTACCTTCATCAATGATTTTTACGTGGCTTTCATAAGCACTTGGAGATGAACTTCCCGGATACGTTTCCATTACGAAGTCATCCAGTTTCAATGCAAAAGGTGTGTTGTATACTTTAGGTCCGAAACCGACCATGATGTTTAAACCATCCATCGTAACCTGCTTGTAAGCATTCGGATTTCCTTTTTCAACAGAAAGATCTACGATTTGTTTTGTTTTTGGACCCTGAAGCTCAATCTGAAGCATATCAGGAACATTGGCATCTTTCTTTCTGTCACCTTCAATCGCCATCAGTCTTCCTTTTTTAAGGCCTTCAGGTACTACCAGTTTCAGCTCGTTGATGGTATATAAACTTCTTAATGCCAAAGGCTGGAATTGATCTTTCACTGTATTTCCTGTGGCCTGTGTTGCCATGGTCATATAGCTTGCATCTACAGGAGTTTTGATGAATAATTTTCCGCCTTCATTTTTGAATTCAACAGCCCCTTCAATAGCTCTGTTGAATGTCACCAAAGTACCGTTGATAGATTTTGTTTCTCCCGGTTTGATGTAAATATTCTGTCTTCCGGTGCTTCCGGTAGAAACCAGATGAAGATACTCGGCCCCGTTCGGTTCAGCTACAAGGCTGTCTTTTTTCCTTTGGATGTATTCCTTGGCAAACACTTTCACTTCTTTTCCGTGGAAGTCATAGGTTGCTTTGAAATCTTTGTGTAACGGAGACATCAGATAAGGAACATCCTGATAATTCAGCACATCACCTTTTTCTTCGATCTGAATTTTAAAGAAATTTTTATCGGTTACGATTTCGTTGGATGTTTCACCTTCTCTGATGTGCATTGTCCCTTCAAAACTGATGTATCTGGTGATGGCACCACCGATAAAAATGAAAACAAAGGCAAGGTGGAAAACAAGAACCGGCCACTTATCTTTTTTCCACAGTCTGTATCTTCCGATATTTCCTATGAAATTGAGGATAAGCAGGACCATGATCAGTTCGAACCACTTGGCCTCATAAATTAATGCTTTTGCTGTAGGAGTTCCGTAGTCGTTTTCTAAGAACGTTGCATAGGCCATCGCGAATGCGTACACCAGCAACAATACAGCCATTGTCCTGGTTGAGATAAGAATATCTTGGAGCTTCTTCATGATTTATTGTACTTGACATGCAAAAATAAGCATGATAAACCACAAAGAGCTTAAAAAAAGCTGTTTTTTATCACTTTGGCCTCGGTTTTGCTTATTTTGAAACATTCTTAATAAGCCCGAAAACATTAGGAAAAATTCAATTTTTAAAACCGAAAAAATATAGATTCATATTACCTATAACCATGATTGAGGACTTCTATTTCCATCCTCATTTATTTATTAAAAGAAACGTCTAAAATGGTTAGGAATCTGATAATTTCCAGGACTTTTTTCATCATTATTTTTCAAATATTTTCCTCCTGATTTTACTTAAAAATTCATGAGTAATTCCCAGATAGGATGCTACCTGCTGCTGGGTAATTCTTTGCTCCAATCCCGGATACTTTTCAAGGAATTCAAGATAGCGTTTGTCGGCTGTTTTGCCTGTTAAGGAAAGAATTCTCCTCTGCAGTGCTACCGAAGATTTCTGGTTCATGATTCTGAAAAGCTTTTCTATCTGTGGTATGGTTTCATACAAATGTTCTTTATCTTTTTTGGAAATCATCAACACTTCGCTGTCTTCAAGGGCTTCAATATTGAGAATACTGGGAACATTATTGATCAAACTGTCGATATCTGTGATCCACCATCCTTCTACCGCAAAATAAAGGGTTTGTTCCAATCCATTTTCATTCAGGTAATAGACTTTGAAACAGCCACTCAAAACAAATCCTTCAAAATTACAATAGTTGCCTTCTTTGAGAACGATTTCTTTCTTTTTAAACTTTCTGTATTCAAAAGGCTTTACAAACTGTTGAAAATCCTCTTCTGAAAGGTTGATGTATTGACTGATATTTTTAAGAAGTAAATCGGCCATGGGATTATTTATGCAAAATAAAGGTATCAAAATTATTGACACCTTTATGAAATTAAGTTATGTTAAGTTATTTTTGTTCTAAGCAATAGAACTCTGGTCTTTTGCTGGGCAAACGCAAAAGCGCTAATAATTTTTGAAATATCAGATGTTTTTAAGATCGCAAAGATTTTATCTCCGATAAAATTTAAAACATCTCAGCTTGCTGAAAACCTCCGCTACTACACCTTTCCATGTCCAAAATAGCCTTATTGTAAAAATTCATTGGTGTTTATTACACTTGCATAGAAATTTCCAAGAGCAGAAATCCCTGCCAAAAAGGACTTTTGCACGTCTGCTGCTTTTATAACTTCCCCATTCAGTTCACGATCTCTCGTTGCTGTAGCATCACCGATAACTGTATTGATAAACCCGAAATCAAAAGCGGCTCTGGTGGTAGACTCCACACAAACATCTGTCATCATTCCCGTAATAACCAGATTTTTAATGTTCTTTGACTGAAGATAGTTCAGAAGATCAGTATCCCTGAAGCTGTTGGGAAAATGCTTAACAATAACTTTTTCATCTTCCATCGGTAAAACCAGATGATTGATTTTAGCGCCATCTGTATCCGGAAGGAAAAACGTTGCGCCATTGTTGGTAGAAATATGCTGGATATGAATGACAGGAAGATTATTTTTCCTGAAATAGTCTAAAATACTTCGGATATTTTCAGCAGCCTGTACAGCTTTTTCAAGTATCATCTTTCCTCCCGGGAAATAATCATTTTGTACATCGATAATGATTAATGCAGTGTGTTCCATTTTTTGTTTTTGTGCGTTCATTGTAATCAGTGAAATTAATATCAGACCTAAGGTCAGAATAGTTTTGAAAGTGTTTTTCATATATGAAATTTTATAGGTCAAAATTAAAGAGGTTTCAGATCCTGACCTTTGAACTAGTTCAAAAAAACACTATCGAGACATAATATTGTTATTTTTTTTAATTAACACTGTTTAAATAGAAAATTTTATTATCTTTTTAAAGAAAAATAAACAATAATCAGTTAATATAATGTAACGGTATCAGATTTGGATAAGCAAAAAAAAACCTTATTTTATTCTGTCATACAAGAAAATATTTTTAAAGTAAAAATTTTAAATAACCATTATAAAAGCGGGATTACCAAAATGTTTTTTGGGTAAAAAAGATTCATTTAGTGTTGAATAAAACATTAAATTTGCGACATTGATATTATGGATAAAAAGACACAAAAAAAACCGACTGAATCGCCTGAAAAAGGCAGAATCTTATCTAAGCCACGTATTTTTTTCGGGCTTACTTTTATACTTTTATCGGCTGTTCTCGCATTCTCATTCGTCTCTTATCTGATGAACTGGAAAGCAGATCAAAGCCAGGCAGGAACCATGCTGGACAAAAGCATAAAATCTTCCAATATCTTTGGTAAGGTGGGTGACTGGCTTGGGAATATTTTCATTTTTGAAAGTATTGGTATTGCCTCCTTTATCATCGCATTTTTACTGCTTGTAGTAGGTACTCTGATTCTTAAGAAGAAAATCTTCAAACCCTGGAAAACTATTGGCCACTCTTTATTTTTTATCTGCTGGCTTCCTATCTTTATGGGGGCACTTACGAAAGGTCAGGGTGTTTTAGGAGGTGTTTATGGATATCAGATCATGGATTACCTTAATTCTATTATTGGAGCAGTGGGTCTATGGACGGTATTGGTGGCAAGCATCCTTTTATATTTTATCCTTGAATTCAATCTTCGTCCAAGTTCTATCAAGGCGAAACTGGATAAGATCAATGAAAATACAATTGGAAAAGTAAAATCTATGATGCCGGATTCTAACGATGATTTCGAAGCCGATGATGAATTGAAAGAAGAAGCAGAGGAAGCGGAAGAAGAAACTGCATCCAGAATTACCGTAAGTGATACTACCAATCATACTGTCAATAATCTAATTAATACCAAGAAAGAACCAGAACCGGTAAGTGCACCGAAAGGATTTCCTGAAGTTCCGGTTTCCAACGAAATAGAGACTATTACTACACCCAACCATACTTCTTTTGATGCAGAACCTAAAGAGGTTTCTCAACCTGTAAGTTTAAATCTTTCTACCAAACCAGTTGTTCCGGTTTCCAGCCCTGAGGAAGCATTTGACATCAGGTCTTCTACTCCGTCTCCGGCAGTAACCACTGCTCCGGTACAGGATAATATTAAATTCAATGTAGAAGTAGCTCCGGTAATTGATATTCTGGATGATTCTGATAAAAAGTCTCAGGAACTGGTAGAAAAGCACGGGTTGTATGATCATAAGCTTGATCTGGCCAACTTCCAGATGCCGCCCGTAGAATTACTGAAAGATTATGGAAATGAAGAAATTTCTATCAATAAAGAAGAACTGGAAGAAAATAAAAATAAGATTGTTGGACTTCTGAAGAATTTCAATGTTGGTATCGCAGAGATTAAAGCTACAATCGGGCCTACCGTTACGTTATATGAAATTGTTCCTGAAGCAGGTATCAGAGTGGCAGCGATTAAAAAACTGCAGGATGATATTGCGCTGAACCTTTCTGCATTAGGAATCAGAATTATTGCGCCAATGCCAGGAAAAGGAACTATTGGTATTGAAGTGCCAAGAAAGAATCCTACCATGGTTTCTATGCGTTCTGTCATTGCTTCTCAGAAATTCCAGAATACGGACATGGACCTTCCGGTAGTTTTCGGAAAGACTATTTCCAACGAAATCTTTATGGCCGATCTTTCAAAAATGCCTCACTTATTGATGGCGGGAGCAACAGGTCAGGGTAAATCTGTAGGGATCAATGCTATCCTTACTTCCCTTCTTTATAAAAAACACCCAAGCGAACTGAAGTTCGTCATGGTAGACCCTAAAAAAGTGGAACTTTCATTATATTCAAAAATTGAAAGACATTATCTGGCAAAATTACCGGATGCAGAAGAAGCTATCATTACAGACACCAATAAAGTAATCAATACCCTGAACTCTCTTTGTATTGAAATGGATACCCGATATGACCTTCTTAAAAATGCTTTTTGTAAAAACTTAAAAGAATATAATAAGAAGTTTACGGAAAGAAAATTAAATCCCGAAAACGGACACCGTTATTTACCTTATATCGTATTGGTAGTGGACGAGTTTGCAGATTTGATCATGACAGCAGGTAAAGAAGTTGAGTTACCGATTGCCAGACTTGCACAGCTTGCAAGAGCCGTAGGAATCCACCTTATAGTGGCTACACAGAGACCATCCGTAAACGTTATTACAGGTATGATCAAAGCCAACTTCCCTGCAAGAGCTGCCTTCAGAGTAATTTCCAGTGTAGACTCCAGAACCATCCTGGACTCTCCGGGCGCAGATCAGCTGATTGGTAAAGGAGATATGCTTTATTTCAATGGAAACGAGATTTTAAGACTTCAGTGTGCTTTCGTAGATACTCCGGAAGTAGAAAGACTGGCAGAGTTCATCGGAGAACAGAAAGGATATGCTTCAGCATTATTACTTCCTGAATATGTTTCTGAAGACTCAACAAGTTCAGTAGGCACTTTTGATCCGAACGAAAAAGATGCTTTATTTGAAGAGGCAGCAAGAATCATTGTTTCTACCCAGCAGGGATCTACTTCAATGCTTCAGAGACAATTGAAACTGGGATATAACAGAGCCGGCAGAATTATGGATCAGCTTGAAGCAAGTGGTATTGTAGGAGGATTCAATGGAGCTAAGGCAAGAGAAGTTCTGATCAGTGATCTTCATTCTCTGGAACAGTTCCTTGAAGATTTAAGAAACTAATTATTATAAAATCATCAATACAAAAATTAATCCCGGATATTCCTGATCGGGAACCGGGATATAAAAAATTAAACTAAAAAACTATTACTATGAAAATTACAACAAAACAAACTATTAGATGGGGACTTTTTGCATGTATACTTACCTTATCTTCATGCGCATTAAGAACTGTACCCAGTGATTATGCTTCTGTGAAACTGGATGTTATTGATTATAACACTCTGGGAAATGGCAAAGTCCTTATTTATAATGGCGCAGGAGTTCTCCATAAAATGGATAACACGGCAAGACTCAATATCGGCCTTGACGGTAAATCATTAGGGCAAATCAGACCCAAAGAATATGTTATTGTTGAGTTAGAAAAGGGAAAGCATGAGTTCACAGCTCTTCATATAGACATGGTGAATATGAGAAGTAAACATCCGGTTGAGATCAATGAAAATACCAAAGTGATTAAAATTGAACCCACCATTACTTCTAATAAATTAACGGTGACCAATATTCTCCCTGAAAAATTTGATCAGTATATTGAAAGACCGGAAACAAGGTAATTTGTGAAACAATATCTGGCATAAAATATCCGGCGTTACAGGGTGGATTTTTGGAACAGTTTTTGAAAGATCTGCGTAGTTAAAGGAAAAACAACAAGTTTTAACCTTAAGAATTAAAGAAAATCTAACGATTATTAAATTAAGAAAATGAAAAATATTATTTCAAAAGTTATATTAGGAAGTTTTGTTGTAGGTGCAGTAGGTATGGCCAACGCTCAGAAGATTGATGCGAAAGCTAAAAAGATATTGGATGATATTACAGCCAACTACAATTCTAAAAAGAATTCTTACTTCAAATTTTCTTTTGGAAGCGGTCTTAACGGACAGGTGACAAAAACAGAACCTGGTATTTATTATGTTGCCGGAGAGAAATACAAACTGAAGATCATGGATACCGAGCAGATCTTCGATGGTAATAAAATTTACAACATCAACGCTGATGATATGGAAGTAACCATTGCCAAACCTAACGGAAGCAGCACCATGTTCTCCCCTATCAACTACCTTACAAACTATAGAAATGATTATAATGTAACGTACAACGGTAAGAAAGTGGTAAATGGCGTGAATGCCGACTTTATTAAACTGACTCCGGTAAAAGCAAACGGAATAAAATATGTGTACCTTTTTGTAGATTCAGCGAAAAAGCAAATGGTAAAACTGGAACAGCACGGAAACAACAAAGATGTTGCTGTAATTGCCATTAAAGAATATAAAGAAAACCAGGAACTGGATCCTAACATGTTTGTTTTTGACAAAAATAAGTTTAAAAACTACATCGTTACAGAACTTTAAAAAGCTGAAAGTGAATTCGCAACTAAGTAAATTGACTTTTAAAGTTAAAAAAATAACAAAATATAAAAAGCCACAAGTAAACTTTGTGGCTTTTTGATTAATTTTGGCGCATGTTAAAAATACTAGACCGATATATCATAAAAACCTTCTTTGGACCGTTTTTCTTTATATTCAGCGTATTGTTTTTCATTTTTATTGTAAACATTATCTGGGTTCAGTTAGGTCAATTTATGGGAAAAGGATTAAGCTACTGGCAAATCCTTAAACTTCTCTTTTATCTTGGGGTAAACGTAATCAGTATGGTTCTTCCCCTTACGATCCTTCTGGCGAGCATTATGTCATTCGGTGAATTTGGAGAACGTTATGAGCTTGCAGCAATGAAAGCCGCAGGAATTCCTCTGACCCGGGTAATGACTCCCCTTCTTGGAATTTCAACGGCACTTGCCATCATGCTGTTTTTCTTCTCCAATAATATTATCCCGGATTTTCAGAAAAAAGCTAAAAACATGCTTTTTAATATTGCCCAAACAAAACCAGCCATCAACTTTACTCCGGGACAGTTTATTGATCAGATTCCCGGTTATATGGTAAAATTTGACAAAATATATGGGGAAAACGGAGAAAATATTGAAGGGGTTTTTGTTCATAAAAAAGCCAATGCTTACGAAAACCAGCAATCTGTTGTCGCAGAAAAAGGAAAATTTGTTCCGGCAGCCAATAAGAACTTTCTAAAGCTTGTTCTGTATAACGGATATGTATTTGAAGATGCTTTTGCCGGAAAAGGTGATAATGTAAGGTTAAAACAACCTGACCAGGCTATTAAATTTGATACATTGGTATCTCACTTTGACATTAGTGAAATCATCAATAAAGCGATCGAAAAAGAACAGATTACAGATGACTACCGTTTCCAGACTTACAACCAGCTTGACGGAACGATTACCAAAACCAAGAAAGACAATAAACAGTTCTTTGATAATATAGGTTCGGAAGTTCTTAACCAGACCAATTCTGTGATTACCTATATGGACAAAGGAAACAAACATAAAGTAGCTCCGAAACAACAGATCAAACTGGATACGGTAAAAGGTGAAAAAAAACTGGAAATTATTTACAATTCCTACAACAGGCTTGACAACCTGAAATCAACACTGGAATCTAAAAAGAATGAATACAGTTCCAATGTAAAATACTTCAGTAAAGTCGTTATTTACCAGCAGAGAATTGTTGCGTATTCTGTGACGTGTATCATCTTCTTTCTGATCGGAGCCAGCTTAGGGTCTATTATCAGAAAAGGAGGAATGGGACTTCCTGTCATCATCGCTATTGTTATTTTCATTATCTTTTATGTAATGAATGTTGGGGTAGAAAACATGTCATGGAGCGGAAAAATGAATCCTTATCTTGCAGCATGGCTTCCCAATCTGATTCTTCTTCCTTTTGGAGTTTGGATGACCTATAAAGCACTTACAGATTCACAGCTGTTTGATGCGGAAAAATACAAAGTACTGTTCAAACCAATCACCAAAAGGTTTACGAAAAGTAAAGAACACCAGAGATATCAATAATTCTGATTTTAAAACAGAACTAAAGCTTCGGAGAAATTCCGGAGCTTTTTTATTGATTACTAATTAAAATATTTAGTGGATAACGATTTTAAATTTAAAAATTTATATTTGTGAGAATTTAAAACAAAACCATGAAGAAATTACTACTTATTGGCCTGTTCGGTCTTGCATCACTGAACGCCTCTGCTCAGGAGCAGAATGAAACCGGGACATACAACGGTGAAAAATACGGTTACATTATTGACAAATCCGGAAAGAAAACTGAAGGTGTTGTACAATTGCACGGCGGTTATTCAAGCCCGTGGCAAAATCAGTTAAAAGTAAAGTTTGCAGCCATTGCTGATATTGATAAAGTAAAGAACAGAATAAAATTTAAAACGTACGACACAGACGATATCAAAGAATATATGCTGTATGAAGGTGACACTCCGAGAGTTTTCAAATCGGTAAAATACTCAAACATGAGAGAGGCTTTAAATAGCTCAGAAAGTTCAACAGGATTATCGGCAGGCTTTAAGGCAATCAATAACCTTTCAAGAACGGAGCAGTTTGCAGAAGTAGTAACGGAGGGCAAAATTACAGTTTATAAGCTTTATGGCTATCCTACCGCTCTTTCTGCAAACAGCACACAGGCCATTACGCAGAGTGAAACAGACCGGTTAAAAGAGAATCCCAATTATATCTTTTCGAAGAAAGGAGGAAAAGCTGAAGAATTAACTCCCGCAAAAGCCAAAATCATACTGGCAGACTGCCCTTACGTAAAAGCAAAAATAGCAAAGGGTGAATATGGTTCCCTGAAAAATGAGGAGAAAAAAAGAACAGGTCTTGGAAAATTCATCCGGGATGAAATCAGCAATTCAACAGTGGATAAACTTTCAATCATCAATGAAGTGATCTACGATTATAATGAAAACTGCAAATAAAACAATATAAGGCTTTCTGTTGGAAGCCTTTTTTTATGTCATTAAATTTTTTATATTCTTATACACCACCAAACACTTAATTCTATGAAAATTCTAATTCTGACAGCCGGCCTGCTTCTTTTTGTTTCCTGTAAAAATGAAAAAGATAAAACCATTCCCAAAGAATCCGCTTTCATAGATAATTCTGTTGTAAAAAAGGATTCTGTAAAAGCAGACATAACAGAAAACCCCATTGATCAGATCAAAAAAGAATATGCTGTGCTTCAGGCTCAGCTGGAAGCTGAGAAGCTAAGTTCTTCAAAATTCAGTTATGACTGTAATGATGAACCTTCAGGAGAAGTTATTTTTCATTCTGACAAGGAAGGGATTAAAGTAATAGAGCATTTTTATGCAGAACACAGTCATTTTTCGGCATCTGAAAAGTATTTTATCAAAGAGGGAAAGCCTTTCTTTATTTTCAGACAGGAAACCGTATGGAATTTTGATGGCGGCACTCCCGAAAAACCGGTTACCAAAGATGAAATTACAGAAACCCGTATGTATCTTCAAAATAATCAGCTACTCAAATGTCTTGAAAAGAAATACAGTATAAAATCCCATCAGAAAGAAAAAACAGCTCCGGATACAATTCCTGGTAAAAAAATTATGTGTAACATGGAGGAAATCGTTAAGAGCTACCAATCTCTATTAAAACATAAAGACCAGAAAGGCTCCATACAATGTTTGTAAAAACAAAAGAGATTGCCCAAAAGTCAATCTCTTTTTTATATTTTGGGAGAGCCTGTATTTTAAAACTGATAAACAAAAGCATTAATATTCATTCCTGCGCCTACGGATGCAAATAAGACTACATCATTTTTTTTGATTTTATGATGTTCCAGTTCATCCTTTAAAATCATCGTCAGCAAAGAAGGAATAGTTGCAACGCTGCTGTTTCCTAATTTATGAATAACCATAGGCATAATATTTTCCGGAACTGGCTTTCCATACAATTGATAAAACCTGCTAACGATGGCTTCATCCATTTTTTCGTTTGCCTGATGAATGATAATTTTATCTAACTGATCAATGGAATACCCACTGTTGTCAAGACATTTTTTCATCGCATCCGGAACATTGATGAGGGCAAATTCATATATTTTTCTGCCATCCATCTTGATGTATCGGGTATCCGGACAGCTTTCGTTGTTGTAAGACTTTCCAAAATACAAATAGTCTTTTTCTTCAAGTGTATAAGAAGCTGATAAATGAGACCTGATCCCGGAATCATCATTTTCATTCACTTCCAGAACAGCCGCTCCTGCTCCATCTGCATAGATCATACTGTCTCTGTCGTGGATGTCCACTACACGGGAAAGTGTTTCTGCCCCAATAACCAGGCATCGTTTGGCTATACCAGACTTGATCAATGCATGAGCCTGTATGACTCCTTCAATCCATCCCGGGCATCCAAAAAGAACATCATAGGCTACGCAGAAATTATTTCTGATTCCCAATAAATGTTTCACCCTTGCAGCAAGACTGGGCACGGTATCAGACTGAACCGTTCCAAAACGAACATCCCCAAAATTATGGGCAAATATAATATAATCTAATGTTTCAGGATCGATTCCTGCATTTTCTATGGCTGAACGCGCTGCAATAAGTCCCAGATCTGAAGTAACCTGTGTACTGTGCGCATATCTTCTTTCTTCAATACCTGTAATCTTCTTTAGCTTGTCCGTAATGGAAGCATTATTCTCTTTTAATAAAATCCCTTCTTCATTAAGAAAAACATGTTTATCAAAAAATAAATTGGTTATTGTTTCTGATGGGATATAATTTCCTACCCCGATTATTTTTGTCATCATTTTAGTATTTGGCTCCTGTTTTTTAATTAGACCTCAGGAATGATTTATTAAATATAATGAATGAACGTAAATACTTCTCAATATAGTATAGAACAAGAATGCATTGCATTATAAAAAATTAAATGTGATAGCAGAAAAATAATAAAAAAAGAGGTGTCCCATCGGAAACCTCTTCTTTATTTTCAACAGCTTTAGAATTATACTTTCATAATTTCAGCCTCTTTTGTCTTAAGATGCTCATCACAAAGCTTAACGTATTTATCAGTATAAGTCTGGATTTCTTCTTCCACTCCTTTTACTACATCTTCAGAAACTCCTTCCAGCTTTTTAAGTTCTTTTAAACCATCCTGTCTTGCGTTTCTTACCGTTACTTTAGTGTTCTCAGTTTCTGCTTTAGCCTGCTTTGCAAGTTCCTTTCTTCTTTCCTCAGTTAAAGGCGGAACATTCAGGATAATGTTTTCTCCGTTGTTAGAAGGGGCAAAACCTAAGTTTGAGTTGATGATTGCTTTTTCAATCGCGTTGATTGCTGTTCTGTCCCAAGGTTGAATAGAGATTGTCATTGCATCCGGAACAGAAACATTCGCAACCTGGTTGATAGGAGTCATTGCTCCGTAATATTCTACCATTACATCCTGAACCATTGCCGTAGAAGCACGCCCTGCTCTAATTCTTTGAAACGCGTGATCCAGGTGCTTTACCGCTGCATCCATGTCTTGTTTTACAGATTCTAATATAAGATCTAATTCTTCCATTATTATATTAAAGTTTGATAAATTACACATCTATTAATCCATCTGAATATCAGTTAATTAAAACTAAAAACGCTGTAAACATCAGTGTTTTCTTACTATTTTAAATTATTTTTTACTATTCAGTGCTGCAAAAATAATGATTATTTCCATATTCTGGTAAGACTGCATTCTGTATTTTGTGAAAACATTGATATTTTTAAAAATGACAAGCAACAAAATTGAAAGTCATCTAGAATCTTTAGGCAAATTAAACTTAGGAATTGTTAATGGCAGCTCTTAGGAAAGAAAAGACGGCTTAAATGTAATATACTTTCATCTTGTATTCAATTTGTTAACATAAGATGAATTCTAAAGTCCCAATTAAGGAGCTATTTTTAAATTCTTCTGATGTTAAGTCTTGGATTAACAACATTGATACCTAATTCATCTTGCAATTTCTTGATAAAATCTTCACAGTCCACGACTACCTTTCCGCAAAGATCAATCATTTCTGCATCTGAAAAATTCTCTATGTCTATGATTCTCTCAATTTCCATATTGAAAGCTTCAAAAATGACTCCTTCTAAAATTAATAAATCATGCTTCGTTTGATCGCTTAAAAATAACGTTTGTTCATCAGAAACTTTTCTAAAATCGTCCCAAATAGCTGTTATGGTTTTAGCATCATCTTCTCTTTTAACTCTTATTTTACCTCTCTTATCCTCTACGTCTCTTTTCACGCCCACAATACATTCTGCTAAGGTGAAATAGGATTTAACTTTATGTGTAAATAAATGATCTCTAATTTTGTCTTTCCTCTGAAATCTATAAGTAAGGTAAGATCCCGTCATTGCACCTCCTAATGCTGCAAATAAAGGTATTACTGTTTTGCTTACATCAGTTAAAAAAGCCATTTCCTCGGTTGTCAAACTCAATAATACCATGGTTTTCGTTTTGAGCAAATATAACAAAAAGCCCTCTCAAAGAGAAGACTGCTATATAAATAGCCCGATAAAAGAAATTAAAGAGGCTAATATTCCTACGGTAATACTAATTATTGCTAATCTATCAGATCTATTTGAGGTACTATAAAAATTGAAGAAGTCAGTGATCAGAAATATCTTTTTTCGAACAAATTCCCAACCTTGCTTTTTACTTTCTTCTAATTCTGAATATAAGATTTCTTTGTAATCATAACCGCACATTACCATCCAATCATCATGCTGTTGCTTCCTTACTACATATTTCACTAACATAAAAACATCGTTTATCTCTAATATAGTGATTTCCTTCTGTTTTACAAATAGTTATACAGGATTTTATACACTTACATTTTTTTTGAAAAAACGAAAGTTACTTTCTACCTGAAAATACAATATTGAACGAAAGCCTCAGGTACAAATACCTATAAAATATTTTGGTTATTTCTGCTCATCTGCATGCCATTTTTTATGGCTTATTTTACTCTATCATTTATACACTAATTTTTAAACCAATCACATCATGACAAATCCATCTTTAGACGCTTACCAACAGGTTTTTGCAATGTCAGGACTTGCAAACCGTGCCGGAGGCTACAATGGTACCGGCACCGAATTGCAGCAGCAGCTTCAATATGATTTATCGTATTATTTCAGCAATGTTCCGCCAGTGGCTGTAATGGGACAAACAGTACCCTCAACACCTAACTCATCAATCCCTCCTTTGCTGGGAAACTGGAATCTTGTCTGGGGCCCTGCCCTTATAGAAGAAAAAGATGAAAACGGCAATCCGACAGGAGTTGCTGACAATGCTTTGTATGTGGTACAATGTGATGCAGTAGCATTTCCCGGCGGTCCTACGCTGCCCACTTATGTTGTAGCCATTGCAGCCACCAATCCTTCTTCTCTCTACGACTGGGAAACAGAAGATTTTTCGGTAGCCGAAGTAGTCAACTGGACCACTTACAATCCGTCTAATTTTACTCCTTCACCTTATAATGGTACCGACCCTTATATTTCTAAAGGAACAGCAACAGGAATAGGAATACTTCTCAGCCTGATAAGCCCGGATAGCGCAGCTTCACCTAACACGACCTTACAGCAGTTTCTTACAGGATTGCAGACAGATACAGACACTGCGGTTGTATTTTGCGGTCACAGCCTTGCCGGCGCGCTGTCTCCTACCCTTGCTCTGTATTTAAAAGAGAATCATCAACTGGATGCATTCAGTATTTCTCTTGTTTATCCTACCGCAGGTCCAACTCCGGGTGAGAGTGCCTTTGCCAGTTTATTTAATGATACATTTCCTCCATTACCTGCTGGCTGGTTGCCCCAAACAGGAGATTACCAGAGCTGGAACACCATGCACTGGAATGATCTGGATGTTGTTCCCCATGCCTGGCCAAAAGCAGATCTGGAGATGATTGCAGATCTATACGGCCATTCTCCAAACAAACTTACCGCTTTTGCCTTAGACGCATTGCAGGAAGTAGCCATTAATGAGGCTTCTCAATCACGAGTAACCTATACAAGAATACAAAATCAGCCACTTCCGGGGCAGCTTCAAAAAATGGATGGCTCAATCCCTGTTAATATTCCTCCGCAGTCTCTGTATAATTATGTCCGGCAGTTATTCCTGCAGCATGTAACTATGTACTCCGGTAGTCTGGCTGCGGATAATGCTCCTGCCATAACCGGATTGATCTTACAGCAGCCCCTTCCTCAACAATCTCCACTGCAGTTGGTACCGGGAGTCAGCCTGGTGACAAAAGACGAAATGATTCTAAAAATAATACAACAGATTATCGGCTGGATTTCTTCTCATTATCTGGCAGAGGAAAATAAGCTGATGAGTGAGAATGCTAATTAACAAAAGAATATCTATAGGCTATTCAGAAAAATATCATCCAAATATTGACTAAAGAAGAATAGTCTAAAAACAAAACACCTGTCACAGTATTACTGCAACAGGTGTTTTTATATTTTTTAGTGGTTAAATTAATTATAAATCAACCAAAGTACCTACATTTTCTCCGTCTACGATTTTTACTAAATTTCCATCTTTATTCATATCGAATACAATGATTGGCAATTTGTTTTCGTGGCTCAAAGTAAAGGCAGTCATATCCATTACTTTAAGATTTTTCTCAAATACTTCATCAAAAGATAATGAATTGTATTTTACAGCGTCTGCATTCTTTTCAGGATCACTGTCGTAGATTCCGTCTACTCTTGTTCCTTTTAAGATCACATCAGCTCCGATTTCGATTGCTCTTAAGGTAGCCGCTGTATCAGTAGTAAAATAAGGGTTTCCTGTTCCGGCTCCGAAGATCACTACTCTTCCTTTTTCAAGGTGTCTTACTGCTCTTCTTTTGATGAAAGGTTCAGCTACTTTATCCATTTCGATAGCAGACTGAAGTCTTGTTTTGATTCCTGCATCTTCCAATGCTCCCTGTAAAGCCATTCCATTGATTACAGTGGCCAGCATTCCCATATAATCTCCCTGCACTCTGTCCATTCCTTTGGCAGCTCCTGCTACACCACGGAAAATGTTTCCTCCTCCAATTACAATCGCAACTTCACAGCCTTTTTCAACTACTTTTTTGATCTCAGCTGCATATTCCTGCAGTCTTTCGTTGTCAATACCGTATTGTCTGTTTCCCATTAAGGCCTCACCGCTTAGTTTCAGAAGGATTCTTTTATATTTCATCTTTTATTTTTAATAACTTTTTATTAGTATGGGTTTCCCCTGATTTTGATTTTGCAAATATAATCATTAAAGATATTGATGAAAGAAAAATATTTAAATAGAAATAATGTCAGAAATATTTTGAAAAGTACGAAAAAGGATTATTTTTGCATTAATTATAAATTGAGTTGAAGAAAATTATCATTTTTTCATTATTTCTATCAGGAATTGTTTCTTATGCGCAAACAGGAACAAATGTTTATCCGTTCTTAAATGTACCTGTATCTGCAAGACAGGCTGCTTTGGGTGGAGATGCAATTTCGGTAAGAGATTATGATGTTTCCTTTGCTATTGCAAACCCTGCCCTGTTAAATAAAGATTCTGACAAACAGCTTTCTGTAAACGCAACGGCTTATCTTGCCGACTCGAAATACGGAACTATTGCTTATGCCAAAGACTTTGAAAATGGCCACATGGCTACCATCAATGCAAGGTATATGAGCTATGGAAGTATTGCAAGGACGGATGAAAGCGGTTTTGAAAACGGAGAATTCAAAGCTTCAGATGTCGCTATTGGTGCAGGCTATGCCTACCAGTTTGAAGAAGACTGGACGATTGGTGGAGGACTTAATTTTATTACCTCAAAAATTGACAACTATACTTCTTCCGCGATCTCAGGAACAGCGGGAATTACCTATCATAATAAAAAGAGCAAAGAAGTAGTTTCATTGGTCATGAGAAACTTTGGGTTTCAGCTGAAATCTTTTAACGGAACAAGAGAAAATCTTCCCTTCAGAATAGATCTGGGCTATACCAAGACCATCAAGAACTTCCCTCTTGCCATTACCATTACCGCACATGACCTTCAGAAGTTTGATATTTCCTCAGAAGAGAATCTGGATGGGCAGAAAGTGGGTGCCGGAAGAAAAATTGCCGATCACTTTTCGTTGGGAGCAGAATTGTTTCCGGAAAAGAATTTCAATATCAGGCTGGGCTATAATGTAAAAAGAGGAAATGAGCTGGCAGTTGCGGATCAAAGAAACTTCTCAGGACTTTCTGCAGGATTTGGAGTTAAAGTTTCCAGATTTCGTATTGATTATGCCCACGTGAGATACCACAACTCTTCGAACGTCAATCAGATAGGAATTTCCATGGATCTTTCCAGCCACAGAGGAGAATAATTTTCCTGACCGGAAATTTCTTAATTATTCTGAAAATTTCTTACTTCTTCTTGATTTTCTAAAAAAAATCTTGAAATTTGCAGTATGAAAAAACCTGTAATTGCTATCGATGGGTACTCGTCTACCGGAAAAAGTTCTATCTCAAAAATTATTGCTGATCAGCTGGGACTTATTCATATGGATACAGGAGCGCTTTACAGAGGAGTTACCTGGTATGCTTTGCAGCATTGTCTGAATGAAAACGGTGAGATTGATCTGAATACACTATTCTCTTCTTTTAATCAGATCAGACTTGAATTTAAAAACAACGAAGGAACACTTATTTTATTCCTTAATGACACCGATATCTCTAAAGAAATCCGTACCAATATAGTATCGGACAATGTAAGCCTTGTTGCCAAGCAGAAACAAGTAAGAGACTTCCTGCTGAAGTCGCAACGCAGTTTGGCAGAAAAAGGAGGCGTTATTATGGACGGACGTGACATTGGGACAGTAGTTCTGCCAAATGCAGACTATAAATTCTTTCTTACTGCCAGCATTGACGAAAGAACCAACAGAAGATTTCTGGAACTGAAAGACCTGGGAATAGAAGCAGATAAAGAACAGGTAAAGCAAAACCTTATAGAACGTGACAAGATCGACAGCGAACGTGAAATAGCCCCATTGAAGCAGGCTGAGGATGCAATCGTTATTGATAATTCCGAACTAACAAAAGAGAAAACCATACAGCTTATTTTATCTCACATCAAAAAGATTTAACAATTTTTAATAGGCTTCAGGCCTCCTTTGGTATACAAATTGTAAGTTTTATTACTGTAAAAAACTAATCTATTATTAATTATTAAAAAACTTAAAATGTCTAGAAAAGGAAATAATACAGCAGGTATATTGGCAGGACTTCTTGCAGGTGCTGCAGCAGGTGTAATCTTAGGAATGTTATACGCACCGGAAGAAGGTAAAGAAACCAGAAAAAAAATCAAAACTAAAGCAAACGATCTTAAAGATCAGGCTAAAAATAAATACGGAGAGGTTTCTGAAAAAGTAAAAGATCAATATGGCAATATTTCTTCTACTTTCAAAGAAACGGCAAGCAGCGTAGCACATACTGTGAAAGACGGATATGATAAATACAAAGATCAGATTGTTTCTAAAACTGCAGATTTGGCAAAAGATGTAGAAGCAGAACTGAATGATCTGAAAAAATAAGTAATTTATCTTTTTTAAGTAAATTACAGAAAGGAACTTTTGTGTGAAAGTTCCTTTTTTTGTAACTTTAAAAAAAAACAATGATAGAAACTATTAAAGAATACGCCTCCAAGAGAATAGATCTTCTGAAAATTGAAGCGACTGAAAAGTCTTCACTTTCTGCCGGGCTCATTACTTACTTTGTAGTACTGCTTGTTGCTTTTGCTTTTTTTATTATCCTTTTCAATTTTGGAATTGCTTTTCTTATCGGAAAAGCACTGGATAATTACTCATATGGATTCTTAATTGTTGCTGCATTTTATGCGCTGGTGATGGCGTTTGTAATTGCCTTCAAAAATAAGATTGTGAATACCGTTGCTGATCAGGTTATTAAATTTTTAAATCATTAAACTATGGGCATAAAATACGAGAGCATAGAAGAATTAAGAAGAAAGAAAAAACTGCTTCAGAGTGAAATAAGTGATCTGGAAAACCTTCTGACCTTCAAAAATACAAAAGAAAGCCTAAGTGCTTTTACCAATGGTTTAAGTGATCAGTATCTTCAGGAAAAGATTGATGAAGACGGTGATGAAAAAGTAGTTATAAGAAAAGATGTCATTGCCAAACAGCTTACTTCCGAGGTGAAAGATCTTCTGATCAGCAAAAATACCGCCGTAGGAATTGCGAGTTCCGCATTCAGGGGAGGAAATATTACAGACGGCCTTGTTAAACTGGGTGTTACGGCCATCGTAGGAAACTACGCCAAAAAGAATATGAAAAGTTCCAACTGGAAGAAAAAACTGATTGGTGCCGCATTGATTTATCTTGCTCCTATTGCTCTGAAATATGTCAGAAAAAAGATGGAGGTATATCAGAAAAATAAAAGTGTTTCAAGTTTGGAACAATTGATATAAAATCAGATATTAGAAACCAGACGCTGGATCATATTCAGTAATATTTTACAATAATTTCTAACCTCTGGTTTCTGATTTTCTATTTTGAGAATAACTGCCCTAAAATAATCCCGGCCGCCATTGATACATTCAGGCTTTCTGTAGACTGGGATTTTCCAAACCGCGGAATACTGATACTTTTTTGTAAAAGCTTTTCTGTTTCCGGTCTCATTCCGTTTCCTTCATTTCCTAAAATCAGATTTAGCTTTTCAGGTTTCTGAAAAGTATAGATATTTTCTCCTTCCATATCGGTTCCGATATTTACATTCTCTGTTGTAGAAAGATATTCCACCAGATCAGTATAAACGACATTGACTCTGGTAAAAGATCCCATCGTTGCCTGAATCACTTTCGGATTGTAAACATCTACAGTATCTTCACTACAGATGATCTGTTCAATACCAAACCAGTCTGCCAGTCGTATAATAGTACCTAGGTTTCCCGGATCCTGTATTCCATCCAACACCAATTGTATATTCTTATCCTCCCATTTTTCTTCCCCGGCAAGATAACATACCGCAACAGAATCTTTTGGAGTTTTAAGAAAACTTATTTTTTTTAATTCATTTTCAGAGATATGGGTAACAGGGATATCAGTACGGTCCAATTTTTGTGGATCGGTTGACAATATTTCTTTAACTTTAAAGTTAGAATTAGAAAGTTCACAAATGATTTTATTACCTTCAACCAAAAACAAATTGTATTTTTGTCTGAACTTCTTTTTATCTAAAGATTGTAAAACTTTTATTGTATGAGCTGTAAGCATTATAAGAATTCTCCTCAAAAATATTATAAAATTATCTCATTTGCAACATTTGTTGGTCTCCTTTATGCTTGTAGTACAACAAAAAAAGTTCCTGATGGCGAATATCTGCTCACCAAAAACAGTTTAGAGTTCGAAGATAAGAGAGAATTTTTCGACGAAGAACTGAAAGATTATATCCAGCAGAAACCTAATAAAAAGCAGTTTCTTTTCATGCCATTGAGTTTACTGCTCTACAATATTGCAGATCCGAAATACGATACCATACTTAATGAATACATGACCTATCCCGGTGAAATGAGAAATCAGAAACTGAGAGACTCTTTATTCCTTAAATATAATATGAAAAGCAGTGTCGGAAAAAGTCTGCTTTTTGACCGTTTACTGCACAATTGGGGAACACCTCCGGAAATTCTTGATCAGACAAGAAGTGAAAAGAGTGCTGAGTCTATCAAAAAAAGACTTACCTACAGAGGATATTGGGATGCTGATGTAAATTTTAAACACACATTGGATTCAGCTTCAAAAAAAGCATCTGTTAATTATTCTATCAAGCATAACGATCCTACCCGCATTAAAGATTATTATTATAATATTCCGGACCAAGGCATCAAAGGTTATTACAACTATAATCTGAACAGAAGTCTTGTGAGATCAGGACAGATTCTTGACCAGACCGTTCTTGAAAGAGAGGTTACCAGAATTACGGATCTGATGAGGGAGTTTGGTTTCTACAGGTTCAATGCTTCCAATGATGAAGTTTATTTCGTTGCGGATTCTCTTAAAAACAGGAAACAGATTCCTTTAACCCTGGAAATTCATAAAGATTCTTTGGATAGTCCCTATAAAATAGCCACTTTTGGAAATATTGACGTTGCCATTGTAGATGAACCCGGTGACTATCCTAAAAATACCAGGAAAGACAGCTTAAGGAGAATAAGATTTCATACGATGAATAATAAATACAAACTTTCATCTGTATGGAGAGCTATTATTCCGGACAGTAAAAAGGTTTTTGACCAAACAAAGCTGGATGTAACCAAGAGAAACATTTTATCGATGAATAACTTTAGCATCGTTAAAGCAAGAGACTCTTTGAGACAGGGCGGAATGACTTCCCCTAATGATAGTATTGTTGATGTGTTATATGTATTGAAACCACTTCCGAAGTATGAACTTAAAGTGGGAACAGATATCAATTATTCTCAGGTTTTAAATCTGGGGATATCTCCCTCTGTTGACCTTACCACCCGAAATGTTTTTAGAGGAGCAGAAAACCTTTCTACCAGTCTTTCAGGGACATTTGGTTCTATCAGAAGTACAAAAGATATCAGTAAAAGAGTTGCAGCCTACGAAATATCAGCTCAGGCATCCCTGAATTTCCCAAGGCTTTTATTGCCTTTTAATTATTATAAATTCATTCCTAAACGATATACCCCTACATCATCTATTTTGCTGGGGGCATCGATACAGAACAACATCGGTTTGGGTAGGTTAATTTTTAATACGGGATTAAACTATCAGGCAAGTGTGAATGATCAGGTTTATCATAAGCTTACATTATTCAATACTCAGGTCAGTTTGACGAAAAATAAAGATGCCTACTATGACTACTTTGTGAATGATGGAAGAGTCAAAGATGAGGTATTCGGGAATTATTTTATGTTTAACCCAGAAACTGCGCAAACCGGACAAGATTACAGAGATGGAAAACTCAGTGTGGATGAGGTTTCCAAAAAGATTATTGAGAATGATGCTTACCGCGGAAGTCTCAATCAGCAGGGAAGAGATCTTTTAACGGCATTTACCGGAACACTGGTTAACAAAGACAGACAAACTCAGGATGTCCTTATTTCTTCCATGATCTACAATTTTGTCTATAGTGAAATTGGAAAAAAAGAATATCCAAATGCCTTTTATTTTAATGGAAAAGTAGAACTTGCGGGTAATATCTTAAGCTTATTTAATAAAAAAGATAATGGCGGAGGTATTGTTACCGGTCCACAAGGAACTATTTTTGGGCTGCCATACGCACAGTTTGTAAAATTTGATATTGATACAAGAAAATATTTCAAATTTAATGGTAACCAGACATTGGTACTGCGCCAGTTTATTGGAGTTGGAATTCCGTATGGAAATTCTGAAGATATGCCTATTATCAAATCTTACTTCAATGGAGGTTCTAACGATATCAGAGCATGGGTAGCCTTTGGAGGATTAGGTCCTGCTGATTCTCAGGTGGATGAGAGAGTTCGTACTTATATGACTGATAATTTAAAGCTTACTACCAATATTGAATATAGAATTCCTTTCAATAAAACCTATGAAGGAGCTTTATTTACGGATATCGGAAATACGTGGAGTCTTCGTAACTATAACGACGGATATGGAGATGAATTTAAATTCGGTAAGTTCTGGAAACAAGTAGGTATCGGAAGTGGATTCGGATTAAGATTAAATATTGCCTACGTAACAGCGAGAATTGATCTTGCGTATAAGATCTATGACCCGAATAAACCTGAAGGCGACCGATGGAGATTCAAATTCATCCAGCCTTTCAAGCCAACAGTTAATATCGCGTTCGGATATCCTTTCTAATCCGGAGAAACGCCTAGAATAAAATATACTACAGCAATCACACGGGCGAGGATTTCCCTCGTCTGGTTTCTGTAGAAACTTTCAGGTCTTGTGACATCCTGCGCATCAAACCCCAAAGCATTCATATCATTATTTCTTGCAAAAAACAATGCCCTCAGGTTGTGATATCCCTGAGATACGATAATGACATTTTTCTTTTTATAAACATCCTTACAGCGGAGAATGCTTTTATAGGTGTTAAAGCCTTTCGGATCTTCCACAATAATATCTTCAGGCACTCCTTCCTGATTGATCAGATAGTTTTTCATTGCACCCGGTTCATTGTACCCCTTACTCTTCTCCCCGCTCACTATAATTTTCCTGATTTTTCCATGATGGTAAAGAAGTGCTGCAGCATCCATCCTTTTGGTGAAATAAGGATTGGATTTTCCGGATCTCATTTTCGGAGATGTTCCCAGAACTAATGCAATTTCCCTTGGCGGAATTTTTGAAATTTTGGTATACGTTCTCCCATTGGTAAGTCCGAAAACCCACACATTACAGAAGCATATCATCAGAATTCCCAATTCCAGTGATATAAACCCAAGGTTAAATATGTTCCTAATAATTCTCAACTAAGATCAAAGTTAAGCTTTATTTTTTTACTTTTCACAATAGACATACAAGCTAAAATATGTCCCTGCTCTTCCTCTTTTTCCGTAAGATACTCATTTTCTAGCAATTCCACTTCTCCATCTTCTAAAGAACATTCACAACTTCCACAGATTCCGGACTTGCAGGAATAAGGAACAGGGAATCTCTGCATCAGAAGCTGCTGAAGGATTTTAGCCTTATTATCAGGGAGCTGAGTTGTATATTTTTTCCCCAGCATGGTAAATTCCACCTCAATATTTTCAATCAAAGGAAATTCTTTTTCTACAGGATAAATATCATCATTAAATTCTTCAAAAAGTTCAAAATGAATATTCTTTTTCGGAATTCCGTGGTGATAACATGCATTGGCTAGTGTCTTGATCATCTCTCCCTTCCCGCATATCAATACTTCATCTACCGCATCCCAAATGGTAGATTCTTCATCTGTATCGTCTAAATGAAGGATCTGATTGATGATAAGATTCAGTTTCTTTTCATCCAGCCTGCCATAGAAAAACTGGTCTGCTGTTTTTTCCTGTGAGAAAAAGTAAAATATCTGAAGCCTGTCTCCACATGTTCTGGCAAGATTATCCAGCTGCTCGCGATAGACTAAATCTTCTGAACTTTTATTTCCAAAAAATAAAAACAGACGTGTTCTGGGTTCGTTGTGAAGAATATTTTTAAAATGACTCAAAATGGGGGTAATTCCAATACCGGCAGCAAAGGCAACAATAGTCCTGAATTCGCTGGGCTTGGATACAATGGTAAATCTTCCAGCAGGTTCACTCACCCACAGTTCATCACCTGCATTATAATTTTGAAATAACTGAAAAGTAGCCCCTTCATTGGAATTGATCTTTATTCCCAAAGATATTTTACCTTCATAGGGAGCCGAAGTCATTGAATAATCATTAATAACCTCTTTCCCATGTGATTGAAAGCGTATACTAACAAACTGCCCTGCTTCAAACCTGAAATTTTCTTTTAAATTCTCAGGAATATCAAACTCCAGAGAAAAAGTATTTTTGGTCAGCTCTTCCTTTTTCGCTATTTTTAACGGATGAAACTGTATCAGTTTCCCTTTATAGATTTGTTGTTCCATAACTTCAATTCAAAAATAGATAAAAAATAATTTATGAAGAAGATAATTTTATCCACGTTACTTCTTACTGCACTGTACAGCTGTAAAAAAGAAGGTCAGAAAACTGAAAACGCAGCTGCCGCAGACTCTGTTTCCATATCCCAAACTACAGAAAATGAAGAAAGTACCGTTCTTCCCAAAGAACTTTCTCCTGAAAATGTAAGTCAGCATTTAGCAAAAAATAATGATACGTTATATGTCACCAATTTTTTCGCAACATGGTGCGGCCCATGCATGAGAGAGATTCCAAGTTTTAAAAGTAAAATGGATGAATTGAAAGGAAAACCTGTAAAATTTACCTTTATAAACCTTGATGATAAAGCTGATTGGGCTGGTGCTGTTAAGAATTTTGCCACAGAAAATAAATTGGGCGGCAACATTATCTTACTGGATGGACAAAAATTGGATCCAAACTTCTTCCACAACAATTTCAAGCAATGGGACGGAGGTTCTATTCCTTTTACTTTCATGAGAAAAGGTGATAAAACCGATGAATACCTGGGAATGATGACGGAAGATGTTTTGAATTCAAAAATTGATTCTTTCTTAAAATAAAATAGGCCGAACTCTTTCTGAATCATGTCAAAAAAGTTTAAAATCCTGTGTTTATTATTTGTGACCGCCATTATTCTAAGTGCTGTCATTAATCTGAACACAGGATTTTTAAGTTTAAGCCTCCAGGATTTCTTTCAGGACTCTGCTCATAGTCAAATCGCCGAGATCCGTATCAACCGTGTTCTGGTGATGATGCTGGCTGGAATTTCAATTCCCACCTCAGGTTTCCTGATGCAGGAATATTTTCAAAACCCACTGGCAGGCCCTGATATACTGGGAATAACATCGGTCGCCAGTTTGTCAGTTGCCTTTTACATCTTCTTTTCTCATGATATTTTCCTTCCTGAATTTTTACAGAACAGTTTCCTCAGCTTAGCAGCCATTGGAGGAAGTTTACTGTTAATGCTGATACTGCTCTCCATGTCCAATAGATTTCAGGACAAATCTTATCTTATTATTTTCGGGTTTTTGATATCTGCTTTTGCAGGTGCCATTGTATCACTGCTTCAGTTTTATGCAGAAAATCAAAGTCTGAAAAACTATATTTTATGGTCTTTCGGAGCTAATAATATGGTAACCAGAAATCAGATCTACGTACTCTCTATCCTGGTTTTTATTGGGATGTATATCTGCTTCAGAGCGATAAAACCGCTTATTGGAAATTCTCTGGGCAATTCATACGCACAAAGTTTAGGAGTAAATCTGAAACAGCTGAAACTCTTAATAATAGTAGCATCTTCTCTCCTTTCGGCTTCTGTTACTGCATTTTTAGGACCTATTCTCTTTATCGGAATTATTGTGCCTCATTTTTGCAGACTGGTTTATAATCCATCCAAATTATGGCAGCAGTGGATTCTTAATATGTTTCTGGGAATGCTCATTATGCTATTCTTCTCAGTTATTGCAGAGAAAACACAAATCCCTTTGAATGTAATAAGTTCTGTATTCGGTATTCCTGTCATTCTGATGATGCTTTTAAAGCAGAATAAAGTGTAAAAACATCAATGAAAATATAAATCATTAATTTAAAACTCTTGCAGATTATGCAGATGAAGCAGATTTTGGGAATAAATTCTTAACTTTCTTCATCAAATAAAAAAGAGAAATATTCGTAATGTGTCATTCCGAAGGAATCTAAAACAACTTTACAGAGATGCTTTCAGCATGACCTACTCAATACAATTTATCGAACTATAAACGAAACAATGAAAGTTCAAATAACACAAAAACAACTAATTTCTGCACACATCCTTTTGTTTGTAGTAAGTTTCGTATTTTTGGAGTATTCAAAGATGTTTCGGATGAATCAGAAGTTACATTGGATTTATTCTTGGGGTCATAATTGGTGGATTATGCTTGCGTTACCTACAGCATTCTGGGGCTCCCTTATTTTAGGTGGTTACACCTTATGGAAAGTTAAAAAAAGTAAATTCTTATATCTATTATTAAGTTTTCTACCTATCCTTTTATTTCTAATACTATTCTTCTTTTAAACATGCACCTACAGATCAAACAGGCTGATATCGGCCACAATACAACATTAATTTCCAATGCCCATGCAGGTTTAAGGCTTGGTGATGTGTGCCTGTTGATTGGTAACAACGGTGTAGGAAAAACAACATTAATCAAATCTATTCTACATCAGATTCCCCTTCTGGAAGGGGAAATTTCTATTAACGGGAAAAATATAAAAAATCTCTCGGTAAAAGAAATTGCGGAGAATATTGCTATTGTTTTTTCCAAGTCGGTTATTCCGCAGCATTATACGGTTGAAGACCTTATTTCTCTGGGAAAATACATCTACTACCCTTTCTATTTTGAATTAAAAAAAGAAGACCGCGAAGAAGTTGCGCATATTATTAAAGAACTGGATCTGGAGCAGTACAGATATACTCTTTTGAAAAACCTCTCTGACGGAAACCTTCAAAAAGCATTTATCGGACGGGCTATCACCCAGAATTCCCCTATTATTATTCTGGACGAACCTACTACCCATCTGGATGAAAAAAATAAAATTATTATTCTTAAAACTTTAAGAAAGCTTGCTAAGGAACAGAACAAACTTATTCTGTTTTCTTCCCACGACTGGAGACTCGCCAAAGAATTTGCAGACAAAATATGGTATGTAAAAGAAAACCATCTGTATTCAGGAATTGTGGAGGACATTTTGCTTCAGCACGATGAACTTACTAATGCTTCGCTATTTCAAATCAATGAGACTTTTATTCCACCCTTAATCTCAGCACCGCAGTTTCACAAGGAAATGCTCTATTCTCTGCTTCAAAAAAACTTCCCAAAAGATCTGTCTGACCTCAATTTCGAATTTCAGCACGCATTTTGGGTAATTGCTAAGGATTCTATGACTTACCAATGTGAATCTTTTGAAGAAATCATTAATTTAGTCAAAAACATTCATTAATACTTGATTTTCTTTGATTTATCCACATACTATGCATGCATAGTATTATGCTAATCATACAATTTAATCCGCTTATTTACAGCCTATTAACAAAATTTAACGTTAATAAATATTATGCATGCATAATATTTATTAAATTTGGGTAAAACCATTGGCGCAAAAATAATGGATCATAATAAGGAAAAAATAGAAAACGTAGATTTAATTTTAAAGCAGACCTGGTTGGCTGTTTCTAAAATGTACACAGAATTAGCTCAGGAACATGATTCCACAGCGGTACAGGCACTCACCCTTCTTAAAATAGATCCCAAAGAAGGTACGCGAAGTACCAATCTTGGACCGAAGATGGCTATTGAACCCACTTCATTAACGAGAATCATCAAACTTCTTGAAGATAACGGATACATCTATAAAGAAAAGACCACCACTGATAAAAGAGAGGTGATCATCAAACTTACAGACAAAGGATTAAACTCCAGAAATATGTCTAAAGAGGTCGTGGTGAATTTCAACAAGAAGGTTATGGAAAAAATTTCTCCGGAAAAACTGGAGGCTTTCAAGGATGTGATGGGTGAAATTATGAAAATAGCCAACGAATTATTAAATAACAGAAAATAAATTTTGATGAAGCCTTCGGGTTCATATCATCTTATACAAATAAAAATTTACATATGAAAAGAAGAATCAAACATGTAACGGTTCTTGGTTCAGGAATTATGGGAAGCGGAATCGCTGCTCACTTCGCCAATATTGGCGTTGAAGTATCACTTTTGGATATTGTTCCTTTTGAACTTACTGAAGCTGAACAGAAAAAAGGTTTGACCAAAGATGACAAGGTAGTAAGAAACAGAATTGCTTCCGAAAACTTTGAAAAACTTAAAAAAGCAAGTCCTGCACTTCTTTATTCACCTAAGTTTGCAGACAGAATTACAATCGGAAATTTTGATGATGATTTGCCGAAAATAAAAAATACCGACTGGATCATTGAAGTAGTCGTTGAAAAACTTGACATCAAGAAGTCTGTGTACGAAAAAATTGAACAGTTCAGAAAACCGGGAACATTAATTTCTTCCAATACATCCGGTATTCCTATTCATTTCCTTACAGAAGGAAGAAGCGAGGATTTCAAAAAATACTTTGCCGGAACGCACTTCTTCAACCCGGTAAGATACCTTCCTCTTTTAGAGATTATCCCAACTAACGATACAGATCCTGAGATCATCGATTTCTATATGAATTACGGAGCGAAATTCTTAGGCAAAACGACTGTTTTAGCTAAAGACACTCCAGCTTTCATCGCCAACAGAATTGGGGTGTTCTCCATGATGGATCTTCTTCACAATGTACAGAAATTAGGACTTACCGTTTCTGATGTTGATAAATTAACAGGTCCTGTAATCGGACGTCCAAAATCTGCTACATTCAGAACAGCTGATGTTGTAGGTCTTGATACTTTGGTAATGGTAGCCAACGGTGTTCGCCAGAGCGGTGCAGAAGCCAATGACTTCAATAATGTATTTGCCCTTCCTCCTTATATCCAGAAAATGATGGATAATAAATGGCTGGGTTCAAAAACAGAACAAGGTTTCTATAAAAAAGTGAAAAATGCAGAAGGAAAATCTGAAATTCATGGATTAAATCTTGACACTTTAGAGTATGAACTTCAAGGAAAATCGTCATTCCCGACATTAGAATTAACAAAATCTATTGATAAACCAATCGACAGATTCAAAGTATTGATCGGCGGTAAAGATAAAGCGGGTGAATTGTACAGAAAATCTTTAGGGGCATTATTCGCTTATGTTTCTCACAAAGTTCCTGAAATCTCTGACGAAGTTTACAAAATTGACGATGCGATGAGAGCTGGTTTCGGATGGGAAAACGGACCATTTGAGATTTGGGATGCTGTAGGTGTTCAGAAAGGTATTGAACTGGCAAAAGATGCAGGATACGAGGTTTCAGACTGGGTAAAAAATGTAGAAACCTTCTATAAAGTGAATGACGAAGGACAAAGTATTTATGTTGATAAAAATTCAGGTGAATACAACAAAATCCCGGGTCAGGATGCATTCATTATCTTAGATAATATCAGAAAAAATAAAACGCTTTGGAGCAATTCAGGGGCTGCTATCCAAGATTTGGGAGACGGAATTATCAACTTTGAGATCCGTTCAAAAATGAACTCTCTTGGAGGTGAAGTTCTTGATGGATTAAACAGAGCAATTGATTTAGCTGAAAAAGAATATGACGGATTAGTAGTTGGTAACCAGGGAGCTAATTTCTCTGTAGGTGCCAACCTTGCTATGATCCTTATGATGGCAATCGAACAGGATTGGGATGATCTCAATATGGCGATCGCTTATTTCCAGAAATCAATGATGAGAGTACGCTACTCCTCTATTCCTGTAGTAGTTGCTCCTCACGGAATGACGCTAGGTGGAGGATGTGAAATGACGATGCATGCAGACCGTGTGGTTGCCGCTGCAGAAACGTATATCGGACTTGTTGAAACCGGAGTTGGAGTAATTCCTGGTGGTGGTGGTACTAAAGAATTGACTTTAAGAACTTCCAGAGAATTCCACAACGATGACGTGAAGAATAACAGACTTCGTGATGCCTTCATGAACATCGCCATGGGTAAAGTAGCTACTTCTGCCTACGAAGCTTACGATATGGGAATCCTTGAAAAAGGAAAAGACATCGTTTCCGTAAGCAAAAGCAGACAGATTGCGGAAGCTAAAAAAGTAGCGAAACTATTAGCAGAACAAGGCTATACCCAGCCCATCGAACAGAAAGTAAAAGTTCTTGGTAAAGACGCATTAGGGATGTTCTACGTAGGAACTGACCAGATGTTAACCGGAAACTTTATTTCTGCACACGATAAGAAAATTGCTGATAAACTAGCCAACGTGATGGTAGGTGGAAACTTATCTGAACCAACAGTTGTAACGGAACAGTATCTATTGAACCTTGAAAGAGAAACTTTCCTTCAGCTTTGTGGGGAAAGAAAAACTTTAGAGAGAATTCAGTATATGTTGCAAAATGGGAAACCTTTGAGAAACTAACGGGAAGCTCCGTAGGAGCGAACTGTTAATAGCATGAATAATTTTAAAAGTTGGAAAGCCTCGTAGAGGCGACCTGTTAATGTATGGCAAACACCTACACTCAGATTTATATTCACATTGTTTTCGCTGTAAAAGGAAGACAAAATCTGATTTCAAAAGAAAACAGAGAAGAATTACATCAGTTTATTACAGGTATTATTTCCAATAGAAATCAAAAATTATTCGCAGTTTTTGCAATGCCTGACCATGTGCATATTCTTGTAAGTATGAATCCGACACTTGCGGTTTCAGATTTAGTAAGAGATATTAAAGCGGGTTCTTCAAAATTCATCAATGAAAAAGGATGGATCAATGGAAAATTTAATTGGCAGGAAGGGTACGGAGCTTTTTCATACTCTAAAAGCAGTGTTGATTCTGTTGTAAAATATATTTTAGATCAGGAAGAACATCATAAAAAGAAAACTTTTAGAGAAGAATATCTGGATTTTATGTCAAAATTTGAGATAGAATATGATCCAAAATATTTATTCGAATGGATTAATGATTAACAGGTCGCTCCTACGGAGCTCCGCAAAAAGCAAAAACAATATCTATGAACAGTTTACCTCTACGAGGCAAAAAAGTCTTAAAACAATTTAATTAAACAAAAAAATGAAAACAGCATACATAGTAAAAGGTTTCAGAACTGCCGTTGGAAAAGCTCCAAAAGGAAGTTTAAGATTTACAAGACCTGATGTAATGGCAGCTACCGTTATTGAGAAATTAATGGCTGAGCTACCCCAATTAGATAAAAACAGAATTGACGACCTTATCGTAGGAAATGCAATGCCGGAAGCTGAACAAGGGCTGAACGTTGCGCGTCTGATCTCTTTGATGGGATTAAATACTGATAAAGTTCCGGGAGTAACGGTCAACAGATACTGTGCATCAGGAAGTGAGGCAATTGCTATTGCTTCTGCGAAAATTCAGGCTGGTATGGCAGACTGTATCATCGCGGGTGGTACAGAATCAATGTCATATATTCCGATGGGAGGGTATAAGCCGGTTCCGGAAACGGATATTGCAAAAACAAACCCGGATTACTACTGGGGAATGGGTTACACTGCCGAAGAAGTGGCAAAACAATATAATATTACAAGAGAAGAACAGGATCAGTTTGCTTTTGAATCTCATATGAAGGCTTTAAAAGCGAATCAGGAAGGAAAATTTGCCAACCAGATCGTGCCGGTTCCTGTAGAATATAATTTCCTGGACGAAAACCAGAAACTGCAGACTAAAAAGTTCGATTTTTCTGTGGATGAAGGTCCGAGAGCTGATACCTCTTTAGCTGGTTTAGCAAAATTAAGACCCGTATTTGCCAACGGAGGAAGCGTAACTGCCGGAAACTCTTCGCAGATGAGTGACGGAGCCGCTTTTGTAATGGTAATGAGTGAGGAAATGGTAAAAGAATTAGGATTGGAGCCTGAAGCAAGATTAGTGGCTTATGCTGCAGCAGGATTAGAACCAAGAATCATGGGAATGGGACCTGTTTATGCTATTCCAAAAGCTTTGAAACAGGCAGGTTTGGAATTAAAAGATATCGAGCTGATCGAGCTTAACGAAGCTTTCGCCTCTCAATCGGTTGCTATCAAAAAAGAATTAGGTTTAAATCCAGACATTCTAAACGTAAACGGAGGTGCTATCGCTCTTGGACACCCGCTTGGATGTACAGGAACAAAGCTAACAGTGCAGCTTCTTGACGAAATGAGAAGACGCGGTAACAAGTACGGAATGGTTTCTATGTGCGTTGGAACAGGACAGGGAGCGGCTTCTATTTTTGAACTACTTTAATTAATTATAGATTTTAAATTATAAATTTTAGATGTAATGAGTTTCAAAGAAGACAATTTGATCCAAATAAAAACTTTTGATTTCGCTTTAAGAATAATTCAATTTTATACTGAATGTAAATCTCAAAATGAGTTTATTTTATCAAAACAGATTCTTCGTTCAGGAACCTCAATTGGAGCAAATGTAGAAGAAGCTATAGCCGCTCAATCTAAAAAGGATTTTATTTCAAAGCTTTCAATTGCAAATAAAGAGGCAAGAGAAACAAGATATTGGTTAAAACTTTATCATTCTTCAAATCTTGTTCAAATTGAGATCAATTCATATTTAATAGATATTGAAATGATCATTAATATATTGACTAAAATCATTAAAACATCATCTGAAAATTTATAACAACAAAATCTAATTTAAAATTTATAATCTAAAATTTAAAATAATAACAAATGAGCAATATACTTAAAGGCGGGGAATTCCTGATCAAACAAATTCCTGCAAACGAAATTTTCAGTATTGAAGAACTGAATGAAGAACAAAAGATGCTTCGTGATTCTGCGAAGGAATTTATCGATAGAGAAGTTGTTCCTCAAAGAGAGCGTTTTGAGAAGAAAGATTATGCATTTACAGAAGAAACAATGCGTAAACTGGGCGAAATGGGAATGTTGGGAATCGCTGTTCCTGAAGAATACGGAGGTCTTGGAATGGGCTTTGTAACTACAATGCTTGCCTGTGATTATCTATCAGGAACTACAGGTTCATTGGCTACAGCTTATGGAGCACACACAGGAATCGGAACGTTACCAATTGTTCTTTACGGAACTGAAGAGCAAAAGAAAAAATACCTTCCGGATTTAGCGACAGGAACAAAATTCGGGGCTTACTGTCTGACAGAGCCGGATGCTGGTTCTGATGCGAATTCAGGGAAAACAAAAGCAAAACTTTCCGAAGACGGAAAACATTATATTATCAACGGCCAGAAAATGTGGATCTCTAATGCTGGATTTGCAGATACATTCACATTATTCGCTAAAATTGATGATGATAAAAATATCACAGGATTTGTAATCAACAGATCTGAACTTGAAAATCCTGAAAGCTTAACTTTCGGAGAGGAAGAGCACAAATTAGGTATCCGCGCATCTTCTACCCGTCAGGTTTTCTTCAATGATATGAAAATCCCTGTGGAAAATCTTTTAGGAGAAAGAAACAACGGTTTCAAAATCGCTTTAAATGCCTTGAACGTAGGCCGTATCAAACTGGCAGCAGCTTGTCTTGATGCACAGAGAAGAATCTTAAACCACTCTATCCAGTACTCTAACGAAAGAAAGCAGTTTGGTGTTTCCATTGCTACTTTCGGAGCCATCAGAAAAAAACTGGCAGAAATGGCAACCGGAGTTTTCGTAAGTGAAGCAGGTTCTTACAGAGCTGCTAAAAACGTTCAGGATAAAATTGATGAGCTTGTTGCAGCAGGATTAAGCCATCAGGAAGCAGAATTAAAAGGTGTTGAGGAATTCGCGGTAGAATGTTCAATCCTTAAAGTATTTGTTTCTGACCTTGCCCAGCATACAGCAGATGAAGGAATTCAGGTGTACGGAGGGATGGGATTCTCTGAAGACACTCCAATGGAAGCTGCCTGGAGAGATTCAAGAATCTCGAGAATCTATGAAGGTACCAACGAAATCAACAGATTATTAGCTGTAGGAATGCTTATCAAGAGAGCCATGAAAGGTGAACTTGATCTTTTATCTCCTGCAATGGCCATCAGCAAAGAATTGATGGGTATCCCTTCATTTGAAGTTCCTGATTATTCAGAATTCATGAGTGAAGAAAAAGCAATTATCGCTAACCTTAAGAAAGTATTCTTAATGGTTTCCGGAGCAGCTCTTCAGAAATACATGATGGATATTGAAAAACAACAGCACTTATTATTAAATGCTTCTGAAATCCTTAACCAGATCTACATGGCAGAATCTGCAGTATTAAGAGCAGAGAAACATTTCTCTCCTGAATCTGTAGAAGCAGCTATGGCTCAGCTGAACCTTTACAAAGCTGTAGAGAAAATCATCACGGCAGCTAAAGAAGGAATTGTTTCTTTCGCTGAAGGAGATGAGCAGAGAATGATGCTTTCAGGATTAAGAAGATTTACTAAATATACCAACCATCCGAATGTAGTAGCGCTTACTGAAAAAGTAGCAGCTCACTATATTGAGAAAGGAGCTTATTAGTCTTTAATAACATAAATTTGATTCAGCGTCCCAATTTTGGGGCGCTTTTATTTTTATCCCACATTTCTTATGGTTATCATTGGATTTATTGGCAGCCAATAAGTATATTCAAAAAAAATCATTATTTTTATTCTAAATTAAATAACACATGAAGAAATTATTATTTCCCCTCGTCTTCATTTCGGCCATGTTTACGGCACAAAAAAAAGAAAATGTAATCCCTGTTCCCAAGGTTGATACAACAAAAATCATTTCTAAAGGAAAATTCCCGGGATATTTTGCTCTGAAACCTGAGCATGCTCAGAAAGAACTTTACAAAATACTGACAGTTAAGCCTAAAGATACTGCCCTATATCTTGCTTTAAAAGAACCATCAAAGGATGAGTCACAATATAAAATTCTAAATTCGATTACTTCTGATAAGCTTCAACCAAGCAGAAAAAAGATAATACCATCCAAATAAACACAATACAAAATAAAAATTATTACCATGGGAAAATTTATTATCTCTCAAAGAACAAACGGAGACTTCCAGTTTAATCTTAAAGCAGGAAACGGACAGATCATTTTAACCAGCCAGGGATACAGTACCAAGCCATCCTGTGAAAACGGAATCGGATCCGTAAAAATCAATGCACAAGAAGATGCAAAATTTGAAAGAAATACAGTGAATGACGGCAGGTGTTACTTTAATTTAAAAGCAGGAAACGGACAGATCATTGGAACCAGCCAGATGTATGAATCTGATAATGGCATGGAAAACGGGATAGAATCTGTAAAAAACAATGCTCCGCATGCTCCTGTAGAGGACGAAACAAACTTGTAAAATCATCTGAAATATTCTTCATAAAAAGGCCTTAGTTTTTAAGGCATTTTTTATTTTTGTAATCTATTTTTCGTAAAAAATGACAAAAGAAGAATTACTGAATAAAGCAATTAAAATTGCCGATAAGGCTCATAAAGGACAAACCGATAAATACCATGCTCCATACATTGCCCACGTAATGCGTGTAATGAATTATGGTAAAACACTGGATGAAAAGATTGTAGGCGTTCTGCACGATGTTGTGGAGGATCACCCGCTGGAATTCAGCCTGGATTATTTAAGGTCGGAAGGGTTTCCTGAATATATTATTTTTGCCATCAGCTGTCTTACAAAGCTTGATCCTGAAGAAGATTATGATGAATTCATCAAAAGAACAGAACGATCTCTCCTTTCCGTTGCTGTAAAACTGAATGACCTTCGTGACAATATGGATCTTAGAAGAGTAAACAGAGAGCTTACTCCTAAAGACATCAAAAGATTCAACAAATATCTGAAAGCCTATCGTTATCTGATTGAAAAATATTAATAAAAAAACACATGACTAATAACCTGCCAAAAATTTCTTCAGCTTATCAATCTAAGCTGGTTTCTGCTATTGTATCCGTTTCAGTTTTTTTTCTGATCTATCTGATACTTATACTCGCCTCACTCCTGATGATTTTCCTGTTAGGATATGGAGCAATAAAACTGTTAAGTATTTCTCTCAATTACTTTACCGTTTTTGGTGCGGCAGGATTATTAAGTGTAGGGATTTTTGTGTTTATTTTCCTTGTCAAATTTATTTTCAGAAAAAACCATTACAGCACACGTCACTTGCTGGAAATTAACAGATCTCACCAGCCTCAGCTTTTTGCTATTATCGATGAAATTGTGGCTGAAACAGGAGTGAAAACCCCTCAGAAAGTTTTTCTTTCTCCGGATGTAAATGCCAGTGTAAGCTATAACTCTGTTTTCTGGAGCATGTTTTTGCCGGTGAAGAAAAATCTGACGATTGGCGTTGGGTTGATCAACACTACAAGTGTAGGAGAATTGCGGACAATTCTGGCTCACGAATTTGGACATTTCTCTCAAAAAAGCATGAAAATAGGCGGTTATGTAAGCCAGGCAGAAAAGATTATTTTTGAAACCGTTTACAATAATAAAGACTATGAAAACTTTATCATGGAGTTTTCGGGAGGGAATGCTATTTTTAAAATTTTCGGTCTGATTTCCGTTAGTTTCATTAATGCATTTCAATCTGTTCTTAAAAGCATGTCCAGCTTTCTTTTCAAAAATCATGCTTCCCTGCAAAGAGAAATGGAATACCACGCAGATGCTATTTCAACCTATATAACCAATCCTGATGAGCAGACTTCATCTTTATTAAGACTGGAACTGAGTGATGTTGCTTTTAATACTTCCTTTAATTTTTACATTGAAAGTAATCAGAAATATCTTCCAAAAGACCTGTACAAGAATCAGATCTCTTTAATGAAAATTTTATCCGAAAGGAATAACCATCCTTATATCAACGGATTTCCAAAAATTGATGCTGAAGATCTTACCCGCTATAACAAATCCAGAATAGAAATTGAAGACCAGTGGACTTCACATCCTGATATTTTAAAAAGAATTGAAAGGATTAAAACAAACGAAACCAGAAGTACAGCCGCAGACCACAGATTTGCAAAAGAAATTATCAGCGGGTTTGATAAGATTTGTGAAATTATGACGTCAAAATACCTCACTTTACATACAGTGAAAAACGTGGGTGAAGTGATAGAGGATGAAACTTTCATCAAGCTTTATCAGGATCGTAATATCTATCAGTCTTTCAGTTCCAATTTTAACGGATATTACGAAAGGCACAATCCTGTTATAGAAAACATTGAATCATGTATTCCTGATGCCGCGACTCATGATGATGGAGATCTTTTCAGTGACAAAAAGGTATCTTTAGTCTATGAAAAATCAGGAATAGAGGGTGATATACAGATCCTGCAATACCTGGCTTCCCATCCGAAAGAAATAAAAACATTCAGATTTGAGGGCACTTTATACAAAGCAAAAGATGCTGCTGCCCTTATCCCTAAACTGGAAAATGAACTGAGGAGAGTAAAAGACGAACTTTTGGAAAATGACAAGGCTATTTTTCAATACTATTATCATATTTCCAATGAAGATATTAAAAAAGACCTTCTTAACAAGTACAAAAATTTTGCAGTAATCGATAAAGAATTTGATGATTTTCAGAAAAGTCTTAATGATTTTACACCATACCTCCAGTTTATGGCTGCTACTTTACCTTTTGAAGAAATCCGTAAACACAGGGCTAAACTATTGAAAGCAGAAGAACCTTTTAAACTGAAGACGCAACAACTGATCGAAAACTCGGCTTACAAAGAAGCTTTAAAGCCTGATGATAAAAACATTTTACAGGAATTTGTAAAATCTGAATACATCTACTTCAATAAAGACAAATACCTTGAACATGAAGTAAGTGCCATATCGTTAGTAATTGAAAAATATCAGACATTACTGAATGATCATTATCTTAATTCTAAACTGGAGCTGTTAAACTTTCAGGCAGATTTAAAGAAAAATTAATCCGCACCCGGGAAATCATAAGTTTTCGTGTGATGATCTGTTCCGTCGATGTTGATGTTTAACGCAAGGTAAACGAAATGTAAATTTTTGTTTCCTTTTGCTTCAAATTCACGCTGCCACAGATATCCGCTCACGATCCCAAAATAATCATCAATCTGATAGCCGAAACCGCCATAGACTCTGTTTCTGGCGAAAGTAGGCTTCATCGGAGAGACAAAGAATACTTCGTCATAAGCATTGGCGAAAACAGTTCCTTTCTTGATGGTTTTGGCGTTTAAAGGGACACTTACGTTCAGACGATATCTGTAACGCATTCTCTGGGAAGTCTGGTCTGTTTTCGGCTCATAGAACCAGCTCTTTTCAGCACGGAAACGGTTTTCAAACTTTACGATACCTTTCTTGATATCTATAACGTCCTGAAGCCACACCCTGAACTCTTCTCTGCTTAAGCTGTGATCTTTATAATTCACATATCTTCCAAGCCCTACAAAAGGTTTGTGGTTTTTGGTAAGATTGTAACCTAATCCTCCTTTTATTTCATAATAATCGGGGTAAGTATAATCTTCATTGCCACGCAGCTGACCTTCTGCATAAAGGAAAAATTTCGGATGAAACTTATAAGTCAGAGTCACTGCGTTGAAGCTGGAAATGTGTTCCTGTGCTTTAAAAAAAGAAATTCCAAGTAGTAAACCTAAGCCTATAAGACGTTTCATAAAAAATTTTTGCAAATGTATATTTTTTAACAATTTGTTAATATTAACTTTCATTAATATTAAATTAACACCTACTTAATATTAATAGTATAAGAAAACCCGAGGTGGAACCATCTTTGCGGCATTCCGACACCAAATGCCTCCGTATATTTTGTATTCGTTACATTGTTAATCAATACATAAACCGAATAATCTTTCTTGGCAAAGCTCAGCTTCTCATCTACAAGATTATAGGTTCCCAGATTGACTCTTTCATTGTAACGGTAAACAAGCTCATTGGTAAAGTTTTTCAGGAATTTTACTTCTAATTTGGAAACAAACTGATGTTTCAGATTGTCCAGGATATATCGAGAAACCAAGCCCGCTTTTTCTTCATATTTGCTGTCAATATAAGTATATCCAACGGTATATTTTAACCAGTCTGCAGGTCTATGGCTCCACTCTGCTTCTATTCCTTTCGTTTTAATATTTCCCACATTCTGAGCAAACCATACTTTATCACTCAGCTCCTTTTTCACCCAGTCAATGGAATTGTTGGAATTCCTCAGGAAACCACTGATTTTAGCCAAAATTCTGTTGTTCTGGTACTGATATCCTACCTCGGATGAAACTGCATTTTCAGGAAGCAAATCAGGATTTCCATGTTCCGTGGGACTTACATAATACAGTTCGGTAAATGTTGGTATACGGTGTACTTTTGCAATATTTCCGTAGATTTTATTATTAGAATTAAAGTTATATCCTACATCAAGCCCCGGATAGAAAAAATTTCCTTCTTTAGAATAATTAGCCCATGAAATTCCAGGACTGATGTTCAGTTTTTTGTCCAGTAATGAAAAATGATGTTCAAAGAAAACCTGAGAAACAAAACGATTTCTGTTTCCTAAATTACTGCTCGCCAAAAGTTCTTTTCTAAGCTCAACTCCAATTCCGGTTGTTCCCAATCCCCACTGGTAACTGGAATTTACTTCTCCACCCACATTATTTCCGATGTGCATATTTCGGTAAAAAATAGGGTTCCATCTGTCATAAACGTACATATCCTGTCCTCTTCTCCAGTATACATTGGAGCTAAGCTTCAGCTTTCCAAAAGTCTGCTGATGAGCTACACTTACGATAGAAGCTTGTGTTTCCTCATATTGTTTTGTAGCAGCACTGGAAGCATAAAAACCATTGGCCCCGAATTTCTTTTCTGAAAAACCAGCCTGTACTCTTACATCTCCGTTTTTGATATTCAGTTTTCCCTGATAAAATACATTTCTGATCTCATAGTCCGTATTGAACATATAGCCTTCTGAAGAAGCAGAATTCGCCTGAAGAGAGTTCGTGAACTTCTCATTTCCAATCTGCGCATTAAATCCAAGACCATACGTGCTGTAATCTCCGCCCTCTGCACTGATTTTCACTTTCTTCCCTGGTGTAGTCCTGGTAATAATATTAATAACACCGGCATAAGCATTCTGTCCGAAACGTCTTGCTGCCGGGCCTTTTATGATCTCTATCTTTTCTACGTCATCAAGATCTACCGGAATATTCATATTATTATGTCCGGTCTGGGAATCATTCATCCTGATTCCGTTCAACAACAGCAGAACCTGCTCAAAAGAACTTCCACGAAAACCGATATCACTCTGCACCCCATTAGCTCCTCTCCTTCTGATATCCATCCCTGGCACCTGCTGAAGAATTTCATCGATACTTTTAGCCGGAGAATTTACAATGTCTTCTCTGGTGATAACACTGATGTTCTGATTAGCGCTTTTATAAGGTGTAGAGATAAATTTTCCCTGAAATTCAATGCTTTCAATATCTGTTGTCTTTTCCTGTGCATTTACCCAAAGTAAAGTTCCCAGAAAAAAAGCACTTCCTATCTTTTTGATCATAACCGTTTTCGTAGTTTTTTTAACAGAGTCCAAAAGTAAGGGAGTTCACCAAGACAGGCAAATGATAGTTGTCATAAAAAAAGATGCAGCGTAATGCTGCATCTGTGTGAGGGAGTAATTCTATCTTTTTCTCATTAAATGTGTAACTAGATCTCTGAATAATTTTCTCATTTCTATATTACATATTTACGGCTACAATTTTAAATAATTTTACAACATAAAACAATAGTTAAATAAAAAAACACAACATATTTCAAAAATCCACATAAAACACTGTAAAATAAACAGTAAAACAAAATTAAGTCCACAAAAAACATTCATTTTTATCATTTATCTACAGGTCTATTTCTTTTTTCGACTTCTTATTTCATGTTGATAATAACAATTTTTAACAATAAGATAAGCGTAAATTTTTCGCTAAAATTTCGTAATTTTGTGGGTCTTAATTTTACGATGAAAGTATTCTATTTCAACAGTAATTTTTGTCCGCATTTATAGAAATGCAGCAACAGGTTTCGGATGAATTCAGAATAGATGTAAAAGTTCAATTGATACCGGCCGCAGAATATTTGTAGCCAAACACCATTACTGGCAGCCTTAATGCTGTACAGTCTTTATATGAATAAACAAAATATGGCTAACACAACAGAAATAGATATAAAAAAACAGATTTTCGTTAAGAATGCCCATCTTAATAATCTGAAACATATAGACGTCCTGATTCCGAAGAATAAGCTTATTGTTATTACAGGAGTTTCAGGAAGTGGTAAGTCCTCTTTGGCCTTTGATACTATTTATGCAGAAGGACAGAGAAGATATGTTGAAAGCTTAAGTTCTTATGCCCGTCAGTTTTTGGGAAAATTAGAAAAACCAAAAGTAGATGATATCAAAGGACTTGCCCCTTCTATTGCCATTCAGCAGAAAGTAATTTCTTCCAATCCTCGTTCTACAGTGGGAACTTCTACAGAGATTTACGATTATATGAAACTCTTGTTTGCAAGGATTGGGAAAACCTTTTCACCGGTTTCGGGAGAAGAAGTGAAAAAAGATTCGGTTTCTGATGTAATTGACTTCATCAAGGCATCAAAAAAAGATACTTCATTTCTATTGACCGCTCCTTTGGAATATGACATTAATAATTTTAAAGAAACATTAAATGTTTTAAAACTGGCCGGTTTCACGAGACTTGAAATCAATGGAAATGTAGCCGGGATTGAAGATCTTGAAAGTTTTGGTTTTGCTCCGGAAAAAGGAATGACGATTAACCTTATAATCGACCGTTTCTCGTACGAAGAAGACGAAAGCTTTTTACAAAGACTTGCAGACTCAATTCAAATGGCATTCTATGAAGGACGCGGATATTGTTCATTAAAAAATACCGATACTGAAAAAGTAAAAGAATTCTCTAATAAGTTCGAACTGGACGGTATGGAATTCCTTGAACCCAACGTTCATTTTTTCAGCTTCAATAACCCATACGGAGCATGCCCGGCATGTGAAGGATACGGAAAAGTAATCGGGATTGATGAAGATCTTGTAGTTCCCAATAAAACGCTTTCTATCTATGAAGATGCTGTTGTCTGCTGGAGAGGAGAAACGATGAGTGAATGGAAAAAAGATTTCATCAAAAAAGCAGGTGACTTCCCTATCCACAAACCTTATCATCAATTAACAAAAGAACAGAAAAACTTTCTTTGGAAAGGTGACGGAAAGAGTAACTTCCCATGCATCAATAATTTCTTCAAAATGCTTGAAGAAAACCTTTATAAAATCCAGTACAGAGTAATGCTTTCCCGCTACAGAGGAAAAACACTTTGCCCTACATGTGAAGGATTGAGACTTCGTGAAGAAACAAGCTGGGTAAAAGTTGACGGACATAATATTCAGTCGATGATCGAACTGCCTTTGGATGAACTCGCTCCGGTAATTAACGGATTAAAACTTTCAGATCATGACAAAGAAGTAGCCAAAAGACTGATCTACGAAATCACTACCCGCCTTGAGTTTTTATTAAAAGTAGGATTAGGATATTTAACATTAAACAGAACATCGAATACCCTGTCGGGAGGAGAAAGTCAGAGAATCAACCTGGCAACAAGCTTAGGAAGTTCTTTGGTAGGGTCTATTTACATCCTGGATGAGCCTTCTATCGGGCTGCATTCTAAAGATACGGAAAACCTCATCGAAGTATTGAAAAATCTTCGTGACCTTGGAAACACCGTCATAGTAGTGGAACACGATGAGGATGTGATGAGAGCGGCAGACTATATTATTGATATTGGCCCGGAAGCGGGTTATCTTGGCGGTGAACTGGTATTTGCCGGAGATTATAAGGATCTGAAAAAAGCAAGCACGCTTACTTCAGAATATCTTACCGGAAGACTTAAAATAGAAGTTCCGAAGAAAAGAAGAAAAGGAAAAGAATGGATTCACATTAAAGGAGCCCGTCAGAATAACCTTAAAAATATCGATGTAGACGTTCCTTTGGAAAGTCTGGTAGTCATTTCCGGAGTTTCAGGAAGTGGAAAATCTACTTTGATGAAAGAAATTCTTACCAATGACATCCAGATCCAGCTTGGAATGGGTGGTAAAAAAGGAGATTATGACTCTGTAGAATTCCCGAAGAAACTAATCAAAAATATTGAACTGATTGATCAGAACCCGATTGGAAAATCATCACGTTCAAACCCTGTAACTTACTTAAAAGCTTACGATGACATCCGTGATCTTTTTGCCAAGCAGAAAGTCGCTAAAATGATGGGTTACAAGCCTAAACATTTCTCTTTCAACGTAGATGGCGGAAGATGTGATGAATGTAAAGGAGAAGGGGTAATCAACGTTTCCATGCAGTTTATGGCAGACATTGAACTTGAATGTGAAGTTTGTAAAGGAACACGATTCAAAAATGAGATCCTTGAAGTAAGATTTGATGAGAAAAACATCTCTGATATTCTTCATATGACCGTAGATGAAGCGTTGGAGTTCTTTAAAGAGAATAATGAAGAGAAAATCGTAACGAAGTTGAGACCTTTACAGGAAGTAGGTTTAGGCTACTTACAACTGGGACAAAGCTCTTCTACCCTTTCCGGTGGTGAGGCGCAGCGTGTGAAACTGGCTTCATTCCTTGTAAAGGGGGTTACAACAGATAAAACGTTATTCATCTTTGATGAGCCTTCCACAGGGCTTCACTTCCATGATATTCAGAAATTACTGAAATCATTACAGGCATTGATTGATCTTGGACATTCGGTGATTGTTATTGAACATCAGCCTGATATCATCAAATGTGCAGATTATATTATTGATATTGGCCCGGAAGCTGGAAAACACGGCGGAGAAGTTGTATTTGCAGGAACACCTGAAGATCTGACTAAAAATAAAAAGTCCTATACGGCAAAATACATCAAAGAAAAACTGGAACAATAAATACAATCGGCTGTTTTAAAACAGCCGATTTTTTATTGAGATTTTCTATATTTATTAAAATTACAAAATTATTCTTTATGCCCTGGAATCCCGAATTATACGATCAGTACAAAGATGTACGCTACAAGCCTTTTTATGATCTAGCAGCATTGATTAAGCCCGGAAACAATATAAAAGCTATTGACTTAGGCTGTGGAACCGGAGAACAGACCTCTATCCTTACGGAAAAACTGACAGGTTCCACATTCTTAGGAATTGATTCATCATCAGAAATGCTTGAAAAATCGAAGAAGTATGAAAATAAAAACCTTCATTTTAAGCTTCAGTCTATTGAAGAAACAGCACAGTCTGACCAGAAATGGGATCTTGTGTTCAGTAATGCCGCTTTACAATGGGCTGATGATCACCAAGCCTTATTTCCTAAAATTATTGGATTGCTTTCACAAAAAGGACAATTAGCCATACAAATGCCTGTTCAGAAAGAAAATATTCTCAATCAGATTCTTACAGAAATGGCAGATGAAGAACCTTACGTATCCCAGTTAAATCATTTCAACCGTGATTCTCCGGTGCTTTCAATGGATGATTATGCCCAGATATTATTTGATAACGGAATTCAGGATATTGAAATATTTCAGAAGGTATACCCTATTATTGCAGATGATTCCGAGGCTTTATACACCTTTATTTCCGGAACAGCATTGTTACCTTATTTAGAACGTCTTAAAAAGGAACAGAAAGAAAATTTCATTTCAGAATTTAAATCACGCATCGCAAAAAGATTTACAAAATATCCGGCCATCTATGCATTTAAGCGCATCCTGATGTATGGCTGTAAGAAATAAGTTTTTCATCTGAGAAACCAGAAACGCTGCCAGATCTGCAGCACAGACATCTTCACCTTTGCAGTCTGTAAGATTTATTTCCGTTGGAAAGAGTTTCCCTGTAAGATGAATCAGCGATAATAATTTTGATGGCAGCCTTAAACAGAACCTGCATTAAAAAGCTAAATAAAGGAAGATGATTTTCCTCACCGGAACTAACTCCTATATTGGCAGATGAACTAAATTCCGGATTATAAAAAACAAATCATGAAATACTCTCAAGTCATTATTTTCGCCATTCCTCTCTTCATATTCAACTGTTCCGTACAAAAGAAAAATACTGGAAATAATGATTATGAAGTAAAGCTGGATACATTAACCTTATTTGACCAGAGCAGAAACCGGAAGATTCCTGTTGCTTTTTACCATCCTAAAACTGCTAAAAAGATCCTACATCAGCCAGTTGTTATCTTCAGTCATGGATATGGAGCCAACAAAGGTGGAGATTATTTTGTATATTCTTATTTAACAGAAAAACTGGCTTCAAAAGGCTATTTTACAGTAAGCATTCAACATGAACTTACAACAGACAGTCTTTTACCAACCGAAGGAAATTTGCAGATTGTAAGAAGACCTTTCTGGCAAAGTGGTTCTGATAACATTCTATTTGTACTGAATGAACTTAAAAAGACTCACCCGGAGCTGGATTATTCACATCTGACTCTTATAGGCCATTCTAACGGAGGGGATATGGCAGCATTATTCACCAATCAGCATCCTAACCTGGTATATAAACTGATTACAATGGATAACCGCAGAATGTTTCTGCCGAGAACTTCCCTTCCCAGGATTTACACGTTACGCTCCAATGATTACCCTGCTGATGAAGGAGTTCTGCCTGATGAAGAGAACCGGAATAAGTACCATATCACCGTACAGCCTACGCAGATCAATCATGCACATATGGACAATAAAGGAACTGATGAAGAGAAAAAAACCTTGAATGATTTTGTTTTACAATACCTTTCTGAACAATGATTTCAGAAAACCCGATAAGTTATCCACATTTTTTTGTGGATAACTTGTGAATTTTAACATTAAATTCATATTTCGTATTAAAATTATTACTACATTTACTATGTAATAAACATCGAAGTGGAAACTTTATTTGCTTTTCTTACTACTCTTGAAATTGCAATTAAATTTGAAATAAAAATTTAAGCACAGCATTGTCGGCTGTGCTTTTTATTGTTGTCTAATTAAAAAAATGAGATGTATTTATCTACTGGATCTGCCTCTAAAGGGCAGATTCTTTTATTCAGGTAGTTTTGCAAATAGTACTTGTAAGAATTTGCTATGAATTTTCAAATGCATATTCGTCATAAACAGTGTTAATAAGCTGATCTGCGTTGATGTTTCGCGAAAAAATAGGATAATGAAAACGATCCAGTTTATTGAGAATACGAATCAGATCCATCTTCTCTTTATGGTTAAGATTTCCTGCCACAATGTTGGTAGCCTGCCGGATCTTCTCCATTTGTTTTTCAAGGGTTAACAACCCTCTTTCAGAAATACGGATTAATTTGCTTCGCTTATCCAGATCAGAATCTGTTTGCTCAACAAGCCCCTGACGCAATAGTCTTGTAATGATAAGCATACCTACCGGTTTATCATGAATATTCTTTTTAATAAGGGCCATTTTGGTCATTTCACCAAATGCCTTCAAATTGATTAAATAAATAAAGTCTTCCTGGGTAGAAAATTCAGAATCTGATATCGCAGATTTTGAGTAAGTTTTTGCATATCGGTTAAGATGAACAAGTAATGTATTGATTGCACTTTCCGGTGTTCTTCCATTTTCTTTACCTTCCCAATAAGGCTCATCAAAAGTATCAGTCTGTTGAGTGGTCTCCTGATCAGAAATCCAGGTCTTAAAGCCTTCTATTGTAGCAGGATAGACATCAGGATATATATTAGCTTCTGATTCAAATTGCTCGAGGAGCGTCATAAAATCTTTAATAAGGGCAAAATTCATGTTGATTAAAATAGTATACAAATATACCTTATTTTATTATAATGTTAAGTATTTCCCCTTATACGGTATAACATTTGTACTTTAAAGTATAATTATCAATAGTATGGATGAAACAAAAATAGAATTATTGGATCTGATTAATGATAAGCATTTAATAGATGAATATTTTAATTTCAAAATAAAGAGGGAATTGAATATTGACATTGATCTTAGTTCTGAATATATTACTGCACATAATATAGTTTCAAAAAAATTAATTCTTGTGCAGACATTCTCGAATACGATAATGGACAACCCGCAGTTATATCTTTTATTACGCTCTTTAATTCATAATATCAACAGCTATTATCTGACAAAAAATGAAATCATTTCTACTCTGAAAAATCAATAATCCCTCAAAATTTGAGAGATTATTGATGCCTGAAAAAGTATATGGTATTTATACCTGCTCTTTTATATGTTTTGCCACCATTTCTTCAAGGTCATCCAGATTGAAAGGTTTTGATACATAATCATCTGCCTGTGCTTCGGAAGCTAAAGCCGCGATATCATTATTTGCAGTAACATAGATGACAGGAATATGATTAAATTCTTCACTGCTTTTAAGAAGTTTTGTAGCTTCTACTCCTCCTATTTTCGGAATCCAGTTATCCATCAGAATAACATCAGGATGATATTTTGCTACTTTCTCCAGAATGTCATGTGAAGTTTCTGAAATCTTAACTTCGTAGCCATTCTCTTCAAATATGATGGTAATCACTTCCAAAATAGCAGCATCATCATCAAAAATTAAAATTTTCTTTTTGTTCATATTATTTAGGTTATTCTTATTACAATTGATTGATATAATCTGCCAAATTATCTGGTCTGATAATGAGATCATAATTAATTTCTTCTACGGCATGTTTGGGCATATATTCTACTTCTGCCGTGGCAGGATCCTGAATCCACACCTGTCCGTTATTTTTTTTGATATAGCACAAGCCTTCTACTCCATCAGCATTGGCACCTGATAAAAGGATTCCGGTCATATGTTCTCCAAAAATTTCCCCTGCAGATCTGAAGGTAACATCTATGGAAGGGCGGGAATAATTCATTTTTTCTGAGCTGTCCAATGACATATTTTTCTTATTTTCAAACAGCAAATGATAATCAGCCGGCACGATATATAAGGTATTGTTATTTATTTCAGTTTTATCTTCTACTTCTATCACTGGTATTTTAGTAAACTGCTGTAATAAAGTCCGCAAAATATCTCCGGATTGGGCTTTGCGGTGAAGGACAATCACTATGGGGATTTTCAGAGCATCATCAAGATTTTTGATCATTTCAATAATGACCTGTAAACTTCCTGCCGATCCTCCTATAACAATGAGTTCAATGTTCGTCTGTGATTTCATAGCAGTACTTATTAGTGATGATCAAGCTTTTTCCAGATTTTCTGATCTTCCACCTGGTGATACTTCTTTTCAATGGTAGAAAACCTAAGTGTTTCTTTAGCACCAAGAGCCAGAAAACCTAAATTTTCCAGACTGTTGTCAAAAAGGTTAAATACTCTTTCCTGTAGTTCTCTATCAAAATAAATCAGAACATTTCTGCAGATAATCAGCTGAAAGCTATTGAAAGAACTGTCTGACACAAGATTATGAGTAGATAAGATAAGTTTTTCCTGTAAGCTTTTATCAAATTTTACGCTGTCATAATTCGCCGTATAATAATCAGAAAAATCACTTTTTCCACCCGAAAGCATATAATTTTCGGAGTATAATTTCATCTGCTGTAGCGGAAAAACTCCCGCTCTGGCCGTCTCAAGAACAGCAGGGTTTAAATCAGTACCATAGATAAGGGATTTATGATAAAGACCTGCTTCTTTCAGCAAAATAGCAATAGAGTATGCTTCTTCCCCCGTGGAGCATCCTGCAATCCAGATCCTGATCAAAGGATAGGTTCCTAATTGAGGCAAAATTTTCTCCCTTAATGCTTTAAAAAAAGAAGGATCGCGAAACATTTCTGTGACATTTACTGTAACTTCCTCTACAAAACGTTTTAAATATTCGGCATCATTCATAATGGTATATCTCAGTTCCGCGAAGCTGGTAAACCGGTCTAAAAGGCATATACGATTCACCCTTCTTTTAAACGAAGCCCTGCTATAACCGGAAAAGTCATAGCCATACATCTCATAAACATCGTTGATCAGATATTCTACTTCTTTATCTTTTATGATACTTGGTTCCAGCATCTATGAAAGTTTTTCTATTGCCATTATTAAAAGGTCCACATCAATGGGTTTCGAAACATAATCATCAGCCCCTACCTCAATACATTTCTGACGGTCTTCAGGCATTGCCTGTGCGGTAACGGCAACAACGGGAATATCTTTGATTTCAGGGGTGTTTCTTATAATCCTTACCGCTTCATAGCCATCTATTCCAGGCATCATCATATCCATCAGTACCACTGAAAACTGAGGATCAGCCTTTAGCATATCTAAAGCTTCCTGAGCCATAGTACAGGTTTCAACCGCATATCCACGAGCCTTAAGGGTTAGCTTCAATGCGAATATATTGCGTGGATCATCATCCACAATTAAAATTTTCTTATTCATCAGAATTTTATCTGTTTAACTTTCATATAACCAAACGCGAAGAAGCGACAATAGCTGATCAATATCCACGGGTTTTGAGATATAATCCGAAGCACCGGCTGTAATACATTTCTCGCGCTCTCCAATCATTGATTTTGCAGTTACGGCTATGATAGGAAGCTTTCTAAATGCCGGCATTTTTCTTATCTGCTTTATGGTTTCATAGCCATCCATTTCCGGCATCATCATATCCATTAAGATCACATCTATATCAGGATTGTGATGAATTTGCTCAAGGGCATGCTTTCCATCCATGGCTACAATCACTTCCACCTTATATTTTTCCAGGGCTTTGGTTAAAGAAAAGATATTACGGACATCATCATCCGTAATGAGTACTTTTTTACCACTCAGCACTTCGGTGAGAGATCCCAACATTCTGCCTGTGGTATTTTCTGAGGAATTATTTTTTTCTTCCACCAAATGCAGGAACAACCCTACTTCATCTAAAATTCTCTGGTATGAATGTGCTGTTTTTACAACAATTGAATCTGCATACTGTTTTATTTTAAGCTCTTCTTCTTTAGATAAATGGTGTTCTGTAAAAATGATAATAGGAAGATTTTCCAGCCCTTCATGACTTTTGATTGATTCTATTACATGATAATCATTTCCTTTTGAGCTTCCGATATCCAGAATAACGCAGTCAACAAGATCCGAAGTCAGAGCTTTTACACTATCTTCCACCGTATGTTCTACTGATAAAGAGATATTGAAATTGCTCAGGAAATAAGACAATGCACTGGCATGCTTGGCGTTTTCTTCTACAATCAGTACTTTTTGAGATCCTTTTTTTAAGGCTTCTTCGATTTTTCTGAATACATCAGTCATTTTATCCAGCGCTACCGGCTTGTTAATAAAGTCTACAGCACCTTTCATCAGGCTTTCCTTTTTAAGATGAAGGACAGACATCATATGAACCGGAATATGTTTGATATAAGGATCTGATTTCAGTTCGTCCATTACCTCCCAACCATCTTTTACAGGAAGCTGAACATCCAATAGAATGGCATGTGGGTGGTACTTCTGAGCTGCTGAAAGACCATAATCTCCTCTCACTACAACAACTCCTTTATAGTTTTGCAAATGAGCATATTTCAATAAGGCTTTAGCAAAATTGATATCATCTTCAATAATTAAAATAACCTTATCCCCTTCCTGAATATTTTCTCTGTCATCCGCCACATCATCAGGAACCTCAAGGGTATTTAACGGAGTGGTTTTTTCTTCTCCATCATCAAGTATATTTTGGATTTCTTCCACATCTTCACGTATCACTTCTACAAGATCCTGATCTGTCTCAGAATGAGCAATTTCCGTTACGGCATGTACAGGAATGATAAAACTGAACTCACTTCCTTTGTCTAGCTCACTTTTCAGAGCAAGCTCACCTCCCAGAAGCCTGGCAATTTCACGGCTGATTGATAAACCAAGGCCTGTCCCTCCAAATTTTCGTTTGGTAGAACCATCTGCCTGCTGGAATGCTTCAAAGATGATCTTTTGCTTATCTTCTGCAATCCCAACACCTGTATCTTTAACTGAAAATATTATGAAATCAGGTTTTTCAGAATGTTTTTTGATGTGTAAATCTATGCTTCCTTTTGTGGTAAATTTTAAAGCATTGGACAATAGATTTCTTAAGACCTGATCAATTCTAAGACGGTCACTTTCGATAACATCCTGAACGTCTGCTTCAATTTCAATATTGAACGGAAGGGCTTTCTCCTGAAAGACAGGGTTAAAAAGACTCTTTAGATCTTGTACCACTTCTTCGATAATCACCTCCTGATATTCAAGAGTCATCTTACCGGATTCTATTTTTGCAAGATCCAGAATTTCATCAATAAGGGTTAATAAACTGGTTCCGGAACTATGAATTACTTTTGCAGATTCTACTTGATCTTCATTGAGGTTTTCATCCGGATTTTCCGTCATTAATCGTGATAAAAGAAGGATTGAATTCAGCGGAGTTCTCAATTCATGAGACATATTGGCTAAAAACTCAGATTTGTATTTGGTACTTAATGCCAGCTCCTCTACCTTCTTCTGAATCTCATTATTACGTTCAGCAATCAAATGATTTTTCTCTTCCAGCAATCTGGAACGTTCTTCCAGTTCTGCATTAGCCTGCATCAGTTCTTCCTGCTGTACTTTGAGCTCTTCTTCCGAAGCCTGAAGTTTCTGTGTTTGTGCTTCAAGTTCGGTATTCAGATTTTCAAGTTCAGAGTGCTGAACCTGCAGTTCTTCAGACTGTGCCTGGGTTTCTTCCAGTAACTGTTGTTCTTTTTCCCGGCCTTTTGCAGCACTCAGGGCAATTCCTATATTAACGCAACATTCTTCAAAATAACTTATTCTGTCTTCATCAAAGTTAGAAGTGGAGCCAAGTTCAAGAACTCCGATTATATGACCGTCTGCAAAGAGTGGAAGCAGTATAATTCCATAAATTTTAATCGTACTGCTGGCAAAAGTCACTACAAAATCATCTTCATGAAGATTATTGTAAACCTGTGTTTTAGTTTTAACAAAAGCCTGTCCCACCATTCCTTCTCCAGGCTCAAAAGATTTTTTCATATTGGATTCCAGTCCGTAAGCTTTATTAAGCTTTAACAGGCCTTCATCATATAAATACAGCGAACCGTTAATACAGTTTCCATATTCAATCAATTGCATTAAAGCTTTATCAGAAACTTCCTGCACCGATTTATTTCCTACCAGTGATTCATTCAGCAAAGCAAGACCTTTCTGACGCCAGTCGCTTTTATTAATTTTATCAAAGGAGGTTTTGAGAGATTCTGTCATATTATTCAGAGATTCAACAAGGTCTCCGAGATCATCCTGAGCATTATCCACTACTTTTTCACTGTAATCACCGTTAGCTACTCTGTTGGCAATTTTTTGAATAGCACTTACACGACGCATTGTTTCTTCATCCTTCTCCTTAAGCATTTTTTCCAGTTTATCTCTTCGGATAAGATCTGCACGCATTTTTATATAGAAAAATGTAGTTACAACAACTGCAGCAATTGCGGAAAAAATGATAAACAGAACCGTTGTCCCGGATGAACGGTTAAGATCCTTATTTTTAATTTGCAGCTGTCTTTCTTCGTATTGTACAAAATCATTAACAATTTTCCGGGATTGATCCATATAGGCCTTGCCTTCAATAATCTGCTGTTGAGTCATTATAATACCTCTTCGTCTGTTCTCAACCAAATGCTTCAGATTATCCATTACCCGATCCACTGCAGCTTTCAGACCGGCAAGTCTTTGTAATTGATTCTGATCATTGATACCCAAAGATTCAGCGCGTATCAAAGCTTCAGGATATTCTCTCAATCCCCTTTTATAGGGTTCAAGAAAGTCTTCTCTCCCGGTAAGCTGATAACCTCTGTTTCCGGTTTCTGCATCCAGTAAAGCAACCAGCACATCTTTCACTGCTGTTACAGAACGTCTGCTTTTAGAAAGATTCTCCCTATGATTCATCTGGTTCTGGATACTCCAATAGGAAGCCAGTGAACTTGCGATTAAAATCAAAAGTGAAAGACCTACTCCAAACTGAAGATTTCGTATTATTTTTTTGGGCATTAAAATTAATTTAGGGGTAATGTAAAATAAAAAGTAGAGCCTTCATCTAGAATGCTGGAAACGCCAACACTTCCATGGTGCTGCTTGATGATTTCAGAACAAATGAACAATCCGATCCCCATACCCTGAAACTGCAATGAAGATTCTTCTACACGATAGAATTTCTTAAATACAGCATCCTGTTTAAAATCAGGAATTCCAATCCCAAAGTCGGTTACATTCACTCGTACTTCCTCCGCTTCCTTGTCTACAAAAGTGGTAACTATAACCTGATTGTTATCCGGTGAATATTTAATGGCATTTGTGAGAAAATTAATGAGAACCTGCTCTATACGGATCTCATCTAAAGGAATTAAAATATCAGGTTTTGTTCCATGACGCTCAATTTTCACTTCGCGCTGATCATGAGTTTGCAATATTGTTTCAATAGCATTAT